>JAFEFM010000438.1 GCA_018240585.1 Pseudomonadota bacterium | reverse complement strand
GCGAATCCTTGGGCACGAGCAGCGCCGTCCACTCGGGGCGCGAATACACATACACGCTCTTGATCGGGTTGCCGTTGGCCTTCGACAGCACGGCCGCCAGGCCGGCGGTGCTACCGAAATCGACGCTGCCGCTGTTGAGGAACTCGAGCGCGCGGTTGCTGCCCTGACTCAGCACCCATTTCACCGGCACGCCGTCGGCCTTCAGATCGTCCTCCAGCCAGCCGAATTTCTTCAGCACCAGGCTGGTCGGCGAGTAATAGGCGTAATCGAGGCGCAATTCGGCCGGCTTGTCGGCGGCGTGGGCGATGCCGGTGGCGAGCAGCACACCGGCGGCGGCGAGGGTGAGGCGTTTGATGGTTTTCAGCATGATGGATCCCTGTGGAGTGCTTGATACAGGGATCCCTCGGAGCACCGATCGTGCCAGACAACAATGTTGTTATTTTTCCGATACTTGCGTCATTTCATCAGCGTCTGAGCTGTTGCGTGCGTAACAGACGCCGGTGCGCCTGCTGCGAATGCAGCAGCAAAATCAGGCACCTGGTGGATCGGTAAGCGGCCGTCGCCCGCGACGAATCAGACCTGTCAGCCAGGCAAGGATTGATCGCACGTGAGCAGCCCAGCGCCGATCGGCGAGCGTCGATTCACTTCCGATTCAGCGATGGCCGCCTAAAGTGCCGGTTCTCGCCATTGCCTCCAACCATTGCACCGGAGCCGTCCGATGAAGTTCCGCATCGCGCTTGCCTTGACCCTGATCACAGCTTCAGCCAAGCAGTGATTCACTCGGCACGCGTGGCAGGCACCGCCTCTCCGGCCTTCCCGCCCAGGTAATACTCGTGCAGGCCACCGTGCTGCAGCAGTTCCTGAGCCGTCCCCGACAGCACGATCCGGCCGGTGTCGAGGACATAGCCCTGGTGGGCATGGCGCAACGCCACATTGATGTTCTGCTCCGCGACGAGAAAACTCACACTTTCCCGCCGATTGAGGTCGGCGACGATCTCGAAGATCTCCTCGACGATGATGGGCGCAAGTCCCATGGACGGCTCGTCGAGCAGCACCAGCGTGGGGCGCGTCATCAGCGCACGGCCGATGGCAAGCATCTGCTGCTCGCCGCCCGAGGTCAGCCCTGCCTGGGTCTTGCGCTTCGTCTTGAGGCGGGGAAACCACGCATAGATGCGCTCGAGGTCCCGCTCCAGCTCACGGCGTCCCAATCGCCGCAGGAAGCCGCCGCTGCGCAGGTTCTCCTCGACCGTCAGTTGCGAAAAGACATGCCGTCCTTCCAGCACATGAACGATGCCCTGGCGGGCAAGCTGGTTCGGCGCCACGCCGGCCGTGTCCTTGCCGAGAAAATGAATGCTGCCGCGACTGACGCGGGCGCGGTCCGCGGTCACGAGGCCCGAGATCGCTTTCAGGGTGGTACTTTTGCCGGCGCCGTTGGCGCCTAAAAGCGCGACGATCGCGCCCTTGTTGACGTTCAGCGACACACCGGCGACGGCAAGAATGGCGTCGTCGTAGATGACCTCGATGTCATGCACCGCGAGCAAGGCTTCGGGTGCGACGGCAGGTCTTGCAAGGCTGCTCATGGGGATTCCTCCTTGAACGGTTCTTTGGCGCATTGCACCGATCGAGGCGCCGCCATGGCGGCGCCTCGGCGCATCACGACTCCTTGCTGCAATCACGCGGCGTGATGCCCTTTTCCTTCGCGTAGGCGGCGGACTTGGCATCGATCAGCGGACGCAGCGTCTTGCGATCGGCGTGCACCCAGTCGGTCACCAGGTTCCACTTCGCGCCGTCCCATTGCTGGACCTTGGCCGCGCCGCCCCCTTCGTGGTCGTTGCAGGAAAGCTTCAGGGGCTGCATCAGGCCGTGAAAGCCGATCTGCTTCAGGCGCGCATCGTCGACGTTCAGGTTCTCGAGCCCCCAGCGCCCCTCGTCGCCGGTCAAGGGGCGATTGCCGAATTTCTTCTGCCCGGCGCGGATGGCCTCGACCGCGATCGCGGCGTTGATCAGACCCGAGTTGTAGTAGACGCTGCCGAAGCTCTTCGGGTCTTTCAGGTCGCTCTTGCCCTTGTCGAGAATGTGCTGCTTGATGCGTTTGTGGATCTCGAATTCGGCCCCGCCCGGATAGGGCGTCAGCGCGAGATAGCCCTTGCCTGCGTCACCGGCCGGCAGTACATCCTCGTTTGAACTGGCCCAGATGTCGCCGACGATCCGGTTGGCCGGAAATCCGAAGCGCGCCGCCGTCTTGATCGCCACCGGCGTGGATACGCCCCAGGTTCGCAGGAAGACCCAGTCCGGCTTCGCCTGCCGGACCTGCCGCCATTGCGCGGACTGCTCGTTGCCGGGGTCGGCCACCGGGATCTGGATGTTCTCGAAACCGTACTTCTTCGCCAGCAAGTCCAGCGGCCCCTGGGTTTCGCGGCCGTAGGCCGAGTCGTGATAGACGGTGGCGATCTTCTTGCCCTTGAGCTTGTCGAAGCCCCCCTCCTGCTGGGCGACGTAGTTGATGAAGACCGAGGCTTCGCTGTAGAAGGTCAGCATGACCGGGAAGTTGTGCGGAAACACGCTGCCGTCCGTCGCCTCGGTGCGACCGTAGCCGAGCGTGATCAGCGGAATCCGGTCGGCCGCTGCCTTGTCGGAAAGCGCATAGGCGGCGGGCGCGCCGTTCGGGTGGTAGATCGCGACCGGTGCGCCATCCAGGCCCTTCTTGAACCGCTCGTAGCACTCGATGCCCTTCTCGGCCGTCCATTCGGATTCGCATTCCTGCCAGACGAACTTGACGCCGTTGACGCCGCCCTCGACTTCGTTGATGTAGCGCAGGTAGTCGATCATGCCGGCCCAAACCGGGATGCCGCTGGACGCGTAGGCGCCCACCCGGTATGTCGCCAGCGGGAAGAACTGCTCGTTGGGTGCGGCCCGGGCCAGCGAGGTCGAGCCGAAAGTGCTCAGCATCAGGGCTGCCGCGAGGATTGAAAGCTTCGATGATCCGGTCATGTTTTTCACCTATTGAGGTTTGCAGGAAAAAGCGCTCCCCTTCCGCCTCGGTGGAGGCGGAACATGGGATGACTATCAGGAGGAAAAGTCAGGAAGTCAGAATCGCAGCGGCCACACCGCCAGCTTCTCGCGCAGGCTGGCGATCAGCCGGACCAGGCCGTCTGGCTCCTTGACGAGGAACCAGATGATCAGCGTGCCGAAGATCATCTTCTGCAGGTTCTGGATCTGACCGGCATCGACGCTGCCACCGAGCAGCGCCTGGCCGGCGTAGCTCAGGACGATGGGCAGCAGGCTGATGAAGGCAGCGCCGATGAAGTTGCCGGCAATGCTGCCCATGCCGCCGATGATGATGATGAACAGGATCTGGAACGAGCGATTGATGTCGAAACTGCCGGCGCTCGCGGTGCCCAGATAGGCAAAGGCCCACAGCGCACCGGCGATCCCCAGGTAGAACGAGCTGACCGCAAACGCGCGGCGCTTGTCGCGCTCGACCCGGATCCCGATCACCGCAGCCGCGGTGTCCATGTCGCGTATGGCCATCCAGTTGCGGCCGATCTGGCTGCGCACCAGATTCACCGCAACCCAGGTCAGCAGCGCGACGGTCACGAGCGTCAGCAGGTAACGGCCGACCGGCGAACTCAGATCCACGCCGAGCAGTTCCAGGCGCGGAGCCGAGATCGTGCCCGACGAAGCGTTGTTGTAGAACCACGGAAACTTCGTGAACACCCATTCCAGGAAAAACTGCGCGGCGAGCGTGGTCACCATCAGGTAGAAGCCCTTGATGCGGGCGCTCGGGATGCCGAACACCCAGCCGACAGCCGCGGCGATCAGCCCGCCGCCGATCAACGCGACCGGCAAGGGCAGCCCTGGCACCCTCAGAAGCAGGCCATAGGTCGCGAAGGCGCCAACCGCCATGAAGCCGGCTGCACCCACCGAGGTTTGTCCCGCGTAACCGGTCAGCAGGTTGAGGCCAAGACCCGCGAGCGAGAGGACCAGGAAGGGAATCAGGATGGCATTGAGCCAGTAATCCGATCCCAGCCACGGCACGGCGAAAAAGGCGAAGACGGCCAGCCCCGAAAGGCCCCAGGGCACCCGATGCGGGACGATCTCGAGCGGCGCGTTGTCGAAGGGCTTGGGAAGGCGATGTACGAGTTGGTTCATGAGATCAGACCCTTTCGATCGCGCGTTCGCCGAACAGACCGGCCGGACGCACGTGAAGGAAGACGAGCGCGAGGAAATAGGCGAACCAGGGCGTGATGCCACCCCCGATCGAAGGGCCGACATAAACCTCGGCCAGATTCTCGGCCGCACCGACGATGAGTCCGCCGACGATCGCGCCGCCGATGGAGGTGAAGCCGCCGATGATGAGGACCGGGAGTGCCTTCAGCACCACTAGTGACAGGGAGAACTGCACCCCCTGGCGCGCGCCCCACAGCAGCCCGGCGACCAGGCCGGCACAGCCCGCGACGGCCCACACGATCTGCCAGATGCGGTTCAGATTGATGCCGATCGACAGCGCGGCGCGCGTATCGTCGGCAACGGCTCGCAGCGAGATGCCGATGTGGGTCTTGTTGAACAGCAGCGCCAGCACCGTGACCAGCACGGCGGCAGTGCTCGCTGCGACCAGGTCGAACTGGCTGACCATCACCTCGCCGAGCATCAGCGGCGTATCCTCGATGCCGAGGTCCAGCGCGCGCACTTCGGCGCCCATCAAACCCTGCGCGAGCCCTTCCAGAATGAAGCTCAGCCCGAGCGTCGCCATGAAGAGCGTGATCTGCGAGCGGTTCATCAGCGGACGCAGCACGGCGCGCTCGATCGCCACCGCGCCGATGACGATCACCACCACGGTCAGCAGCAGCGACTGCAGGAACGGGATGCCATGTTCCTGCAGGCTGACGAAGGTCAGGGCGGAAAAGAGCAGCATCGCACCCTGGGCGAAGTTGAAGACGCCGCTCGCCTTGAAGATCAGCACGAAGCCGATCGCGACGAGCGAATACATGGTGCCGGCGAGCAGCCCGCCGATCAGGGTTTCAAGAAAGAAGATCATGATCGAGACGCCCTCAATGAACGGTGCCCAGGTAGGCGGCAATGACTTCGGGATTGCTGCGCACATCGGCCGGCGTGCCGTCGCCCACCTTCCGCCCGTAGTCGAGCACCACGACGTGACTGCATAGCTCCATCACCACGCCGATGTCGTGCTCGATCAGAACCACGGTGGTTCCGAGGTCGCGATTCACGTCGGCAATGAAGCGGCTCATCTCCTTTTTCTCATCGGCGTTCATTCCCGCCATCGGCTCATCGAGCAGCAGCAGGCGCGGCGATGCGATCAATGCCCGACCGAGTTCGACCCGCTTCTGCAAGCCGTAGGAAAGCTGTCCGACCGCGATGTCGCGATGGGGCTGCAACTCGAGAAAATCGAGGATGTTCTCCGCATGCTCCTGGAACGCCGCCGCCTCCTGGCGCGCGCGCGGCAAGCCGAGGGCCTGCTCGATGAAGCGGGTGCGCATGAATCGCGACAGCCCGGTAAGCAGGTTGTCGATCACGCTCATTTTCTTGAACAGCGCGTTGTTCTGAAACGTGCGACCGATGCCGCGCTCGGCCGCCTCGAGCGGATGAACTCGACGGAAATGCTCGCCGTCGAACACCACCTCGCCCGCGACCGGCCGATAGACGCCGTTCAGGATGTTCAGCAGCGAACTCTTGCCCGCGCCATTGGGGCCGATCAGCGCACAGATCTCGCCGCGGCCCACCGCAAACGACAGATCCGAAATCGCCTTCACGCCCTTGAACGCAAGCGAAATGTTGCGGACCTCCAGGATGGGCCCCGGGGCCTGATGCGAGGCGACACTCATGAGGCCTCCTCCAGCAGCAGCGCAACCCAGCCGCCCGCCACGGCGGACGCGGGCGTTGCCGGCCTGATCACCCGCTCGAGTCGGCGCAGGCCAAGCTGCCCGCGCATGCGGCCCTTGAGCCGACGGCGGAGTCCGCCGCGTGGCTGGCGCACGAGGGATTCGACCAGCCTGCGGCGCAGGCTGCCCTCCGGCGCAAGCCGGCTCTCGATTTCACCGGAGAGCCCATGCAGTCCTGCGGGCGAGAGCAACAGCGCAGAAGGCGATATGTCGCGACGATCCTGCGCCGCGGACTCCAGGCTTTCGGGAAACGCGAGCCCCTCCCCGCTTTCGAGCCAGTAGCCGAGCACATGCGCAAGTCCGCCGGCCCAGTCGGTGCTGTCTTCCACCCAGGCGGTTGCCGCCTGTTTCGCCGGACGCCAGCGCAGCCGCAATGATTCCACGCCATTCTCACCGTGCAGTTCGGCCACCGGAACCACCCGCCAGTTGCCGTGGTGCCGGGCTGCCAGCTTCGGCGACAGCAGGACGAGTTTGCGCGGGCCGCAGTCACCGGCGGCAAGTACCTTCGCGAACCCCTGCCTGTCTTCGAGGTACACATGGGTCGAATGCGTTGCGTCAAGCAGCGCACGCAGTTCAACGGCTGTCGCTGTTCGCGGCAAACTGTGCACCTTGCCGCCGACCGACGCTGCGGCGAGCGCGAGCAGCATCAAGGTCGGCTCGAAGGCCCCGCTCAGGACAAGGTGCGCATCGGCTCCGAAGCCCTGTTGCCGGAACGCATCCCGCAACCGGGCGACATCGTCCGCGACATCGCTCCAGCGCCATGCCTTCCAGCGCCCCCTGCGCTTGTGCAGCAGCGCGACCTGCTCAGGACGCACGCTTGCCCAATGCGAAAGGCGGCCCAGGGGCACGGTGGATAGCTCGTCCGGCTGCGGGGAATGACTCGCTTGATGGATCATCTTTTTCTCCCTGCGGGCCATGCGGCCCGCTTCTCTGTTGGGCGCCCGGCACAGCGGCGCCAGCGTTCAGAAGTTGTGCCGGATGCCGACGGCAAAACCGGTCTGGTAGCCGTCGCCCGCGTTGTAGCCCGCGCCGACCGATCCCGAAAGGTTGGTCGACTCGCGCGCGCTGCGGTTGTTATCGACCTTGGCATAGGTGGCATGGATCGCCGTGCGCTTCGACAGCGCATGCTCGTAACCAAGGGCCCATTGACCGACCTTGGCGTCATTGCCGCCGGCGACAGCCTCGGTCCTGCGTGCCACGTAGGACGCCAGCAGCTTGCCCACCGGCCCGACCGGCGCGGTCACGCCCACCAGCCACTGGCGGGTCTTTTTCCCGTCGCTCGCACCGGTGTCGGGACTGAAATCGCCGCTGTCGGCGCGGCGGATCCCGTAGGCCGCGGCGAGCTTGGCAACGCCGAAGTCGTAGGTTCCGGCGAGGTCGTACGCCCGAACCTTCTCGCCGTCGTAGAGGCCGGTCGACTTCGCGCGCAGGTCCTGGACGTGCAGCCCGACGAACAGCGGGCCGCTGCGATACTGGGGAAGCACCGACAGCGCGCGCACATCGCCGACCTCACCCGTTCCGCGGTTGCCGCGCGACTCGTTTCCATAACCATTCAGCGTCAGCCCCGCCGCCACCGAGAACCCCCCCCAGCTCGGCGAGACGTAGGCGAGAAGGTTGTCCCAGCGATACTCGGTCAGATAGACGTTGTTGTACTGGCCGACGGTGACGCTGCCGAACGGGTCCACCGTGGACGTGAGCGCGTAACCGGGCGTGTATTGGCGGCCGACGCCCAGCGTGCCGAAACCGCCGCTGAGACTGACGAAGGCCTGGCGGCTGAAGCTGCCGCCGCCGGCCGACGTACCGGTATCGGCGGCAATGCCCTGCTCGAGCACGAAGCCGGCCTTCAGTCCGTTGCCCAGGTCCTCGCTGCCCTGAAAGCCGAGGCGCGTCGGCGTGCTCGTGCCCGAGTCGATGGCGGAGCGGTTCTTGACCTTCGAATCGATGTTGTCGCCGCTGAAGCGGTAGCCGAGGTCCACCGTGCCGAAGATGGTCACGTTGGATTGCGCAAGCGCCGGCGCGCCGATGAGGCCGAGAACGGCCAATGCAAGCATTTTCTTCTGCATGTTTTCCCCTGCGAGGTGGTTGTGTTGAAGCGGATGAAGCTGTTGTTATTGGTCCGGCAGTCCTGAGCGCCCCGTTCAGGCGGCAACGCCTGCACCCAGGTAGAGCTCGTGGATATCGCTGCGCGCGGAAAGCGCCTCGGCGGTGCCGTGCGCCACCACCCTGCCGCTCTCGAGGATGTAGGCGTGGTTGGCATGGCGGAGGGCGACGCTGGCGTTCTGCTCGGCGAGCAGGAAGCTGACGCCCTGTTCGACGTTGAGCCGAGCGACGATGTCGAAGATTTCATCGACGATCAGCGGCGCCAGCCCCATCGACGGCTCGTCGAGCAGCACCACCCTGGGCTGGGCCATCAGCGCGCGGCCGATGGCGAGCATCTGCTGCTCGCCGCCGGACGTATAGCCCGCCAGGGAGCGGCGTCGCTCCTTGAGCCTCGGGAAGTATCGGTAGATGCGTTCGAGCTCGCCCTGCACCGCCGCGCGTGACGCCCTGCCGGCCAGCGCCCCGGCAAGAAGGTTCTCCTCGACGCTCAGGTGCCCGAAGCAGTGGCGCCCTTCAAGCACCTGCACCAGTCCGCCGCGCACCAGGACGTCTGGCGCAGTGCGGGTGACATCCTCGTCCCGGTACAGGACGCGTCCGGCGACGACCTCGCCGCGCTCTGCACCGACCAGTGCCGAGATCGCCTTGAGCGTGGAACTCTTGCCGGCACCGTTGGCGCCCAGCAAGGCAACGATCTGCCCCTCGGCAAGGGACAGGGACACACCATGTACGGCCAGGATCACCTGTTCGTAGACAACCTCGATGTTGTCGACCTGGAGGATTGGCGGAGGAGTCACGGCGCGGCTTCCGTCAGGCAAGGGCATCTTCGACGAGGCGCTCGCGAGCGGCAGCCTCTTCCGCCTTCACCCGCTCGATGTCTCGATAGCGCGCTGCCGGATGGCTCGCCGGCAGGTAGGGTCCGTCGCCGAACAACTTTTCACGCAGGGTGCCGGGGCGGTAGGCGGTCGGATAAACGCCGCGCCGCTGCAGTTCGGGGACGAGGTAGCCGACGACGTCCTCGAAGGTTTCGTGTGCCACGGCGTAGGCCAGGTTGAAGCCGTCGACATCGGTTTCCTCGACCCACTGCTGCAGGATGTCGGCCACGGTAGACGGCGAGCCGACGAAGATCGGCCCGAGCCCGCCGATGCCTCCCCATCGCGCCAGCTCGTCGATGCTCCAGGACTTCTCTCCGTTGGCCAGATGCTCCACCACCGAAACGATGGCGTTGGTCTCGACCTTGCGCACCAGGTCGGTCGGCGCGTACTGGCCGAAATCGATGCCGCTCCAGCCGGACATGAACACCAGCGCGCCGTCGTAGGATGAATGGCGCTGGTATTCCTCGAATTTCGCCTGCGCCTTGGCGTCCGTCTCGTCGACGATCACCGTGACCAGGTTGTAGACGAGCACCTTGCGCGGATCGCGGTCAGCGGCAGCGGCCTGGCGGCGCACGTCGGCAACGTACTCCCTGAGCACCGACTTCAGTGGCGAGGCGACGAACACGCACTCCGCGTGCCCGGCCGCGAAGGCCTTGCCCGCCCCGGACGCGCCCGCCTGGTAAAGCACCGGCGTGCGCTGCGGTGACGGTTCGCACAGGTGGTAGCCGGGCACGTCGAAGTATTTCCCCTTGTGGGCGATCTCATGCACCTTCTCCGGGTGGGTGAAGATGCCGCGCTCGCGGTCGCGCACGACGGCGCCCTCCTCCCAGCTCCCCTCGAGCAGCTTGTAGAGCACCTCGACGTATTCGTTGGCCACCTCGTAGCGGTTGTCATGCCGCCTCAGGCCGCCCTGGCCGATGTTCTTCGCGCCGCTCTCGAGATAGGAGGTGACGATGTTCCAGCCCACCCGGCCCTTGGTGTGGTGATCGGCGGTCGACAGGCGGCGGGCGAAGGTGTACGGGTGCTCGAACGAAGTCGATGCGGTGATGCCGATACCCAGATGCTCGGTCACGATGGCGATCGGCGCGGCGAGCTGCAGCGGGTCATTGACCGGGATCTGCGCCGCCTGCTGCAGGGCGTGGTAGTTGCTGCCCTTGTACACGTCGTAGTAGCCGATCACGTCGGCGATGAAGATGCCATCGAAGACGCCCCGCTCGAGGATCTTGGCGAGGTCGGTCCAGTACTCGAGGTCCTTGTACTGCCACGAGCGGTCGCGCGGATGGGTCCACAGCCCGGGGGACTGGTGGCCCACGCAGTTCATCTCGAAGGCATTGAGGTGGATGGTCTTGCTCATTGGGAATCCTTTGTGCGTGTGAGCGGCTTGGCGCTCAGTTCCAGGGATGGCGGGGCGGATTCACGCCGTTCAGATGGAAATTGCCGATGTGGAAGTACTTCCAGCGCACGGGGTCGTGCAGGGTGTGGGTGCGGGCATTGCGCCAGTGGCGGTCGAGGTTGTGCTCGCTCAGCGTCGAGCGCGTACCCGCCAGCTCGAAGAGCTTGTTGGTCGCCGCGATCGCGACCTCCGTCGTCAGCACCTTCGATTCGCTGGTGACGAGCGTGGCCTGGTTCACCGCCTCTTCACCCGGGGTCGCCAGCGCGACATCGATCGCCTTGCCCGCGCGCTCGAGCAGGGCCTCCGCGGCATGCAGCCGGATCACCAGTTCGCCGACCGCGCTGACAGTGAAGGGGTCTTCGCCCGCCGACTCCTTGCCGCTGTCGATCCATGGCCGGCTGCGGGTGCGCACGAAGGCGATGGTCTCGGCGATGGCCGCGGCCGCGATGCCGGCGTCGATCGCCGACTGGATGATCTGCGAGATCGCGCCGGCCGCGGTCGGACGCTCGAAGGCGGCCACCGGCACCAGCCGGCTGACGGGCACGCGGACGTTCTCGATGCGGATGGAGCCAGAGGCCGTCGTGCGCTGGCCGAAGGCGGACCAGTCGTTGATGACGGTGAGCCCGGGCGCGTCGCGATCGGCAAACGCGAGATAGCCCTTGCCTTCGTCATCGACTGCAACAATCGGGACGATGTGTGCGAGCAAGGCGCCGGTCGTGTAGAACTTCTGCCCATTCACCACCACGCTGTCGCCGTCGCGGCGAAGCCGGGTCTCGAATGCGGCGACGTTCTTGCTGCCCTTCTCCGAGAAGGCGTTGCCGAAGCGGATCCCCCGCAGCACGAGGCCGAACAGATCGTTCTTCTGCTCCTCGGACGCGTCGAGGTCGATGTGCGCGACCAGGGCCAGATGGTTCTGCGTGATCTGGGCGATGCTCGAATCCGCCTCGGCAAGGATGCGGATGACCTCGGCCAGGGTCGCGTAGGAGACACCCGCCCCGCCGTACGCCCTGGGCACGGTGATGCCCCACAGGCCGCTCTGCGAGTAGGCGTCGATCTCGGCGATCGGCAGATAGCCTTCGCGGTCGCGCAGCGCGGCCTCGACGGCAAACTCGGCCGCCAGACGGCGGGCCACCGCGATCGCCTCCGCATCGTCACGGATGACATGGGCCGGCGTGGACGGGCGAGGAAGGGCGGGAAACGGTGCGGCGGTATTGACGCGCGGCCGGGTCGCGGCGCGGGTTTGGGTGCTGGCTTGGACTGTACTCACGGGAGGCTCCTTTCCGAGGATCGCGAATTGGGTGTGTGGAAAAGGGGGGCTGGATTACCTGCTGGCTGCCGGGCTGGCGCCGATCTGCCACACGTAGGGGGGCTCGGTGCCATTGATCGACCAGTCGCCGACGATGCGGGCCTTGTAGACCAGCGGGTTGTGGGTCGCGACGGTGCGGGCATTGCGCCAGTGGCGGTCGAGGGCAAGGCCCTCGCTCGCCGACGAAGCGCCCAGCGCGTTGAACAGGTCGGCCGTGGCGCGCAGCACGAGATCGGCGATGACCAGTTGCCCCTGCGCCGACTCGATCTCGGCGGCGATGTTGGCCGCCTTCTCCACGGCCTCGTCGCCGACGAAGCGGGCGACATACGCACGCTGCGCGGGTTCGGCCGCGCGCACGGCGATCGCGGAAGCGCCGTAGGCCTGCGCCGAGATCTGCCCGACCACCTGCTGGATCTGCGGATCGAGACGCGCGAGCGGCGCGTTACCGGTGCTGAATATGCGCTTGCGCTCAGCCACAAGGCGCGCGACGTCGCGTTCGGCGGCGCGCGCGATGCCGGCGAGCGTCGCCAGGTGCACGAGCTGGTAGAAAGCCGTCTGGTACTTGAAGCGGGTGGAGAACTCGAAGACGTCATCGGCCTCGACCACCGCATCGGCAAAGATCGTGGTGCCGCTGCCGGTGGTGCGCTGGCCGAAGCCATCCCAGTCGTCGTGTTGCGTCACACCCGACTGTGCGGTGCGCACGGCGGCGATGACATCAGCCCCCGTATCGGCACGGCGCGCGTAGACATCGATCCAGTCGGCGAAGATGCTGCCGGTGCTGTAGTACTTGCGCCCGTTCAACGCCCATCGCCCATCCTTGGGCGACACCAGCGTGATGACCTCGCCAATCTTCACGTCGCCGACTTCGGTCCACGCGTTGCCGAAGGTCTCGCCGGCGACGAAGCGCTTGAACCAGAGGTCGCGCTGTGCGCCGGGCTGCGCATTCAGGCGATCCTCGACGAAGGCGAAGTGACCCCGCAGCGCCTGCGGCAGATTGGAGTCGGCTGCGGCCAGCTCGGTGAGCAGCGCAACGAGTTGCGGCAGCGAGGCCCCCGCCCCACCATGCTCGACCGGTACACGCACCGCGCCGAACCCGGCCTGCTTCAGCCACTTGATCTGCACATGGGGCAAGGCGCGCGTGCGCTCGCGCTCTACCGCACCTTCGGCGATGCGCTCGAAAATCGGGCGAAAGCGGCCGGCGAGCGCTTCATAGTCGGCGCCGGTGGAGAGGCTGGAAAAAACGTCACGATGCGTCATGCGAATACTCCGAGATGAAGAAAATGAACTCGAAGTCTCTAATGCACCTTCTGTGCCAGACTTAAATTCCCTTTTTTAACAGCCACTTAAAAATCTTTCTCAAAACTCAGGATGTTGCACTGCAACCAGACACCGGACAGGTTGATGCGCCGGTAACAGGAAACCCAGCGACTCGATTCGTCCTAATGACGAAAAAAAACAGGCCGTCGCGTAGACGGCCTGTTTCAACTACCGGCCCTCCTCAGGAGGGTTTTCCCGCGTCAGCTTTCCTTCGCGCAGTCGCGCGGGCTGATGCCTTTTTCCTTGGCGTACTTCTGCGCCGACGCCTCGATGATCGGCCGCAGGAAGCCGCGGTCGGCCTGCACCCACTCGCTGATCAGCTTCCACTGCTGGCCGTCCCACTGCTGAAAGCGCACCGCGCCGCCGCCTTCGTGGTCGGCGCACGAAAGGCGCAGCGGCTGCACGAGGCCCAGCGCACCCAGCTCCTTCAGGCGCTTGTCATCCAGTCGCAGGTTCTCGAAGCCCCAGCGCACCTGCTCGCCGCTCAGCGGTTTGTTGCCGAACTTCGCCTGCGCAATGCGCACCGCCTCCACGTTGAGGATCCCGTTGACCACGCCGAGGTTGTAGTAAACGGTGCCGAACCGTTTCGGATCGGCCAGGTTGCCCTTGCCGGCATCGACGACATCCTTCCTGATGCCCTGCAGCACCGGGAAGGCGGTCCCGGACGGATGGGTCGTGATCGACACGAAGCCTTTCGCCGCGGCGCCGGCCGGCGCGGCATCCTCCTCGGAGTTGCTCCAGATGTTGCCGATGATGCGGTCGACCGGAAAGCCCACCTTCTGCGCCGTCTTCAGCGCCACCGGGTTCATCACGCCCCAGCCGCGCAGGATCACGTAGTCGGGCTTGATCTTGCGGATGTTGAGCCACTGCGACTGCTGCTCGTTGCCGGGGTGCGGCACCTCGAGCAGGGTCAGCTCGAACTTGTACTTGTCCGCCAGCTTCTGCAGCACCTCGCTGGTTTCCTTGCCATAGGGCGAACCGTGGTAGAGCGTGACGATCTTCCTGCCGCTCAGCTTGTCGAGCCCGCCGACCTGCTGGCCGATGTAATTGACGATGGCCGAGACCTCGGAATACGGGTTCAGTTGCAGCGGAAAGGCGTAGGGAAAGACGCTGCCATCCGTCGAGTCGGTACGGCCGTGGTTGATCGTGATCAGCGGCAGCTTGTCCGCAGTGGAGCGGTCCAGCGTCGCATAGGCGATCCCTACCGACAGCGGGTTGGTGGCCGCGGCAGGCGCACCGTTGAGCCCCTTCTTCAGGCGCTCGTAGCACTCGACCCCCTTCTCTACGACATACTCCGTCTCGCATTCGCTCCACGTGAGCTTGACGCCGTTCACGCCGCCGTTGGCATTCACGTATTGCAGATAGTCGATGAAGCCGCCGAAGAATCCGGTTCCACCGGCAGCGTAGGGGCCGATGCGGTAGCTCTGCAGCGGAAAGTACTGCTCGCCGGCGGCATGAGCGCCGCTGCTGACGCCGCCGAATACGAGCGCTGCAAGCAGCGACTTGCGGAAGATGTTGCGATTGGACATGGGTCAGGACTCCCTGGAGGGGTTGGATGAAATGTCGTCTTTTGCGAGATGCGGGCTGTAAAGGCAAAGGACCGGAGTGACGCGGCTGACTGCCGCGCGGATGCTCAGTAGCGCAGCGGCCACCGCCGCGCACGGGCGCGGAACTGCTGCCACAGGCGGGCGAGGCCGTCGGGCTCGCGGATCAGGAAGGCGATGATCAGGGCACCGAAGACCATCTTCTGGATGTTCTCGAGCTGGCCGGCGTCGATGAGGCCGACCGGCAACAGCGCCGCGAGGTTCGACAACAACAATGGAAACAGCACGATGAAGGCTGCGCCGAGGAAATTGCCGAGGATGCTTCCCATGCCGCCGATGATGATGATGAACAGCACCTGGAATGACCGCGCCAGGTCGAAGCCGTGCGGCTCCACGGTGCCGAGGTAGGTGAAGGCCCACAGCGACCCTGCGATGCCGAGGTAGAAACCGCTGATTCCGAACGCGAGCAGCTTGGCCTTCGGCAGCGAGATGCCGATCACCGCAGCGGCGGTATCCATGTCACGCACAGCCATCCAGTTGCGGCCGAGTTCGCTGCGCACGATGTTGCTCGCGAGCCAGGCCAACGCGATCACGACTGCAAGCGTCAGTAGATAGCGCCCGCCGGGCGAGCTCAGGTCGTAACCGGCAATCTCCAACGGCGGCGCGGTGATCACGCCCGATGCGTTGAAGTTGGAGAACCAGCCGAACTTCACCAGCACCCAGGGAATCAGGAACTGCGCCGCGAGAGTCGACACGATCAGGTAGAAGCCCTTGATCCGCAGGCTGGGCAGGCCGAACACGATGGACAGCAGGGCAGCGACCAGACCACCCAGCCCGAAGCTGACGAGCAATGGCAGTCCTTCGATCCGCAGGTTGAAGTTGTAGGCGGCGAACGCGCCGGCGGCCATGAAGGCGGCCGAGCCCAGCGAGAGCTGGCCCGCATATCCGGTCAGCAGGTTCAGGCCCAGCCCGGCGAGCGACAGCACGAGAAAGGGAATCAGGATCGCGCTGAACCAGTAGTCGTTGCCGATGAGGGGCACGACCGCGACTGCGAACGCCAGCAGCGTGCCGAGCGCGATGCGGTCCTGGCGCAGTCGAAAGACACGGCGGTCGGCCCGATAGGTGGTGCTGAATTGGCCGGCTTCGGTGTAGAGCATGAGTCTGTCTCCGGTCAGACGCGTTCGATCGCGCGCTCGCCGAACAGGCCGGCGGGACGGACGAGCAGGAACAGGGTGGCGAGGATGTAGGGGAACCAGTTCTCGATGCCGCCGTCGACCAGCGGGCCGACGTAAATCTCGGCAAGCTTTTCCGAGGCGCCGACGATCAGTCCGCCGGCGATCGCACCGCCGACCGAGGAGAAGCCGCCGATGATCAGCACCGGCAGGGCCTTCAGCACCACCAGCGACAGCGAGAACTGCACGCCGAGACGCGCGCCCCATAGCAGGCCGGTGATCAGCGCCACCAGGCCGGCGACAGCCCAGACGGCCGTCCACACTCGCGGCAGGCGGATGCCCACCGCCTGTGCCGCCAGCGTGTCGTCCGCCACCGCACGCAGCGACAGGCCGATGCGGGTCTTGTTGAACAGCAGCGACAGCACCAGTACCAGCGTGGCCGCAGTGCCTGCCGCAAACAGGTCGAACTGAGACACGAAGAGCCCGCCCACCTCCAGCGGCACATCCTCGATACCCAGTTCCAGGCCATGCACCTGGGCGCCCCACAGGGCCTGGGCTGCGCCCTCGATGATGTAGGCCAGCCCCAGCGTGGCCATGAACAGCGTGATGTGCGAGCGGTTCGCCAGCGGACGTAGCACCAGCCGCTCCACGCCGAGCGCGAGCAGCAGCATCGCTGCCATCGTGATGCCGAATGCGAGCCAGAAGGCCACGCCGCGCTCCACCAGGCTGACGAAGGTCAGCGCGGCGAACAGCACCAAGGCTCCCTGCGCGAAGTTGAAGACGCCCGACGCCTTGTAGATCAGTACGAATCCGATGGCCACCAGGGAATACATGACCCCCGAGAGCAGGCCGCCAATCAGCACTTCGAAGAAGAAATCCATGTCAGATCCTGTTTGATGCTCGAGCGAGGGCCAGCCGCCCCCCTCCTGGCCAGGCCAGGACAATGAATCGATGTGGGTGGAATCAGTGACGCGTGCCGAGGTAGGCGGCGATCACTTCCGCGTTGCGGCGCACCTCTTCGGGCGGGCCGTCGGCGATCTTGCGGCCGTAGTCCAGCACGACGACATGATCGGAGATCCCCATCACGACGCCGATGTCATGTTCGATAAGCACGACCGTGGTGCCGTATTCGCGGTTGATGTCGACGATGAAGCGGCTCATGTCGCGCTTCTCGGCCGCATTCATGCCGGCCATCGGCTCATCCAGCAGCAGCAGCGTCGGCTCGGCCGCCAGCGCGCGCGCAAGCTCGACACGCTTCTGCAGGCCATACGGCAACTTGCCGACCACCGTCTCGCGCCAGGGCTGGATGTGCAGGAACTCGATGACGTCCTCGGCGCGGCTGCGCTGCTCGTCGTCCTCGCGCTCGGCGCGGCCAATGCGCAACGCCTGCTCGACCCAGGTGCTGCGCCGCTTCAGGTTGCGGCCGGTCAACACGTTGTCCAGCACGGTCATGCCCTTGAACAGGGCGATGTTCTGGAAGGTTCGGGCAATGCCTCGCTGTGCCGCATGGTGAGGACGCATGTGGCGACGGACCTCGCCGTCGAAAGTGACGCTCCCGACCTGCGGGCGGTAAACGCCGTTGATCACGTTGAGCAGGGAGCTCTTTCCTGCCCCGTTGGGTCCGATCAGGGCGCAGATCTCGCCACGCGCGACGGCGAAACTGATGTCGGTGATCGCCTTCACGCCACCAAAGGAGAGTGAGATGCCATCGAGCTGAAGCAAGGTCTCTGCGCGCGTCGTCGGGGCGACAACTTCCGTCATGCCTGCCCCCAGTTGGCACTGCCGTCGAACGCGGCGGGTGAAGTCCGGAAGTCGATCCAGGCCCTCGATGGCGGGCCCGAGCGCTGCGCGTGGCGCTGCCAGCCGACCGCCTCGGGCCAGGCGCGCACGGTCACGCCCAGCGCCGCGAAGAACCGCTGCGACTCCTCCGACAGTGGCTCGCCGATGATCAGTGGCGTGCGAGTGCGGGTGAAACCGATCACGTCGCGCAGGGGCCGCCGGACGAGCCAGTAGCCGAGGGCACGACGCATCAAGCCGGATCGACCAGCCAGCGCCCAATCAACCACAGAACGCCGCCCGGTACCGCGCTGCGGCAGGCGTTCCCGTGCCCAATGCTCGACGCGCTGGTAAGTCGCTCGCGTACCCGCAACCAGGGTCGGGCCGATCTCGCGCCGGTCGTTGTCCCGCGTCGCGAGGTTCTCCGGAAAGTTCAGCCTGAATCCCGCGATCAGCCACGGGGCCACCAGGTAACGGGCCTGGGCGCTGGCGGCGAACGCACGAGCGGCAAAGGCTTCCTCCTTCGCGCCGAGTTGCTCGCTGCGCACGAGCGTGCGCCCATGACCCAGCAGCTCGTCGTGCCGCAGAAACTGCACATGAACCTCCCCCTGGGCGTCGCGTCGATAGATCGAGAAAGCCACTTCGCCCGCGTGCGCACGAGGCTCGATCTCCGCCCCGCTACCCTGCTCGAGCAGGTCGCCATAGGCGGTCAGTCCGGAGCCGTCCCGCCTGGCGCCGGCCGTTGCCTTCCGCGTGGCCTCCATGCCGCGCCCGTCCGCATACACCAGCAGGCCAGGAATCCGCTCGGCATCGAGCAGGCGCTCCACCTGATCACGCCCCTCGGCGAACACGAATTGCGGCGCCAGCTCGTCAATGAGCCGCAGTTGCCCGGCCAGCTCGTCGTGAGGATCGAGCAACGCCGCCTGCCCGCCCAGCCACTGCGCGGCGAGGGAGGCCAACAAGGCCTCCGGGCGCGGATGGCTGATCACGACCAGCCGATCCTGCGTGCGGAAGCCCCGGCGGTGAAGGGCAAGCGCAACGCGGCGCACCTCCGCATGTACCTCGCTCCAGGTCCGCTCCTGCCAGACGCCGGCGCGCTTGTGCCGCAGGGCAATCTCGCCCCCGCGGCAGTCTGCCTGCAGTTCCAGCCACGACGGCAGCGTCGCGGCATTGTCAGGCAGTTGACTTCGAGTTGTACTCACGTTGGACTCCGGATGCCGTTTGAAACTGGTCCAGCAAACACCATGCCAAATTCTTTTCTCCAATAAATCAATATCTTGAATTTCCAGGCAGCGCGAAGCCGTGGTGAAGCTCAGGCACTTGATCGGCTGTCTGCTGCATCGGCAACAACGGTGAGTCGCGTCGGCGGCGAAGCCCGTGCCAGAAACAGAAAAGCCGTCACAAGGACGGCTTTCCACTTCTCCGGACGGGGATCGCCCAGGCAGATTAGGAATAGAACGACGGTTTCGGATAATTGCCGTTGAGCGCCCAGTCACCGAGTTCGCGCACCTTGTAGTCCACCGGATCGTGCAGGGAGTGGACGCGCAGGTTGCGCCAGTAGCGGTCTAAGCGGAGCGCAGCCGTGGTCGAGCGTGCGCCGGTCACCTCGAAGATGCGGCTGGTCAGGTCGAGCCCCCCACGGGTGGCGGTGACCTTGGCAGTAGCAACGGCCAGGGCCACTTCGCCGCGCGCGGCCTCGGTCAGGGCCAGTCCTTCGCCCCAAGCGGCGTCGAAGCGTGCCGCCGCATGATCGGCAAGCTTGCGCGTGGCTTCGAGCGTGAGCCAGAAATCGCCGTAATGGCCGAGGACGTAGGGATCCTCGCTAACCTGCGCAGCCGGCGAAGCCGGCCACAGGCGCGCCTGGGTGCGGGTGTAGCCCCGCGCCTCGGCCACCGCCCCCTCGGCGATGCCGAGGAAGATGTTCACGAAGATCAGTTGCGCGAGCAGCGGCCGCAGGCATGCGAAGGGCGACGAAAGCGGGCCGGGACTGGCCAGGATCTCGTTCTCAGCCACTGCGACGCGCTCGAACAGGGCGCTGCCGCTGTCGGTCTGGCGCTGGCCCATGTTGTCCCAGTCCTCGAACAGGGTGATGCCCGCGCGCTTCGTCGGCATCGCGGCGATGATCAGCTTGCCGTCCGCGTTGTCCTCCACAGCCGAGGCCAGCAGCATATCGGAGTCGAGCGCGCCGGAGCAGAAACTCTTGCGCCCGGAGAACTCGCGCCCGCCCTGCACCCGGCTGGCGATGGTGCGCCTGTCCAACGGGTTCAGCGCGTTGCCCCAGAACCAGTTGCGGCTCGCCGTTTCCGTCAGCCACGGCTCCCACTGCGCAGGCGTGCCGAACAGCCGCACCGAGGCGAGCTGAAGGTGATGAAAGGCGAAGACGTGCGCCACCGAACTGTCTGCGCGCGCGAGCTGGCGCACGATCGCGAGGGTGTCGGTCCAGCTCGCGCCGCGGCCGCCATATTCGGCCGGGATGCTCAGCTTCAGCAGGCCGCTGCCGCGCAACAGGTCGCGTTCGGCCTTCGGTGTGCCGCCGGCCAGATCGCGGGCGGCGGCGGTCTCGGCAAAGCGCTCGGCCAGCATGGCTGCGATGGCAGCGGGTGGCGCGTCGAGTTGCACTCCGTCATCAACAATGTCGTGCGTGGTCAAGCTCATCGTAAGAGGTCCTCTCCGGCCGGCCGGCCGGTCCAGTTGACATGAATGCGGTGTTGGCTCAGGCGTCGGCAGCCGCCAGTGCGTCGGCGGTGCTGTCGCCGATCAGGCCGAAGTGCTTGAGCTGCGTGCGCAGGATGTTGCGCGAGATGCCGAGCTGGCGCGCAGTACGGACCTGGTTCTCGCGGCAGTACTCGAAGGCGGTGGTGAACACCAGGTTCTCGATGCGCTCGTAGAGCTCCGGCGTGTCGTCGTCGAGCAGTTGCCGCAGCCCGGCGCGGATGGCTTCGAAACCGTCCGCCGGCAGGCCTGCGCCCTGCCCGCCCAGCGTCGCCACACGGCCGGGCAGGCGCAGATCGGCCGGCGTGATCACACCGTTCTGGCACACGATCAGCGCGAAATGCACGACGTTCTCGAGCTCGCGGATGTTGCCCGGCCAACTGTAGTTCGCCAGCTCGACCCGGGCTTCGGCGCTCAGGCGCGGTGGGACGATGTCGAGCCGCTGGCGGTAGTACTCGATGAAGTAATCGACCAGCGGCAGGATGTCGCCCGGCCGCTGGTGCAGTGGCGGCAGTTCGACCGGCGCGACGTTCAGCCGGTAGTAGAGGTCGAGACGGAAGTGTCCGGCCTGCACGGCCTTTTCCAGATTGACGTTGGTCGCCGCCACCAGCCGGACATCGACCGGAATGGGCTTGCGCGACCCGAGCCGCACCACCTGTCGCTCCTGCAGCACGCGCAGCAGCTTCACCTGCATCGGCAGCGGCAGGTCGCCCACTTCGTCGAGGAACAGCGTGCCGCCGTTGGCCGCCTCGAACCAGCCCGGCCGCGCCTGCTGTGCCCCGGTGAAGGCGCCCGCCTCATGGCCGAACAGTTCGGCCTCGACCAGGTTCTCGCTGAATGCGCCGCAATTGACTGCCACGAACGGACCGCTGCGTCCGCTCTGGGCATGGACATGGCGCGCGACGAGCTCCTTGCCGGTGCCGGTCTCGCCGATGATCAGCACGTTGGCCTCGCTCGGTGCGATCAGTTCGACCTGGCGCAGCAGTCTCAGTGACTTGGCGTCATGGAAGATCAATGCCTTGGCGCGGATGGACAGCGCCGCCTGGCCGGCGTTGGGCAAGGTCAGCAGCCTTGCGGTATTCGATTCGTTCAATTGGCTCTCTCCGCGGACGCGATGGGATTTTTTTGCATGGTGCGCAGGGGCGTTTCGCGCCGCCTCGCCCACCGCGAGACGGCTTGCATCGTCATGTCGAAAGCTTAGTTTGTGGGCACCGCAACATGAACGAAGGATTTCTGCTTTCCTTTCCACGTTGGCGCCAATGCGTGATCGATGGCAGGCCCGCAGCTTCGGCCCGGCCGCGACCGGGCATGCTGGCGATCACCCGGTGCTGACAATCCTCAAGACGACCCGAATGGCGGCTGTGCTACCTTTCCTGCAGCGCCGCGTCCCGCCAGGAGAGAAAGCTAATGTCGAACTACGATCGGTTCTGGGATCTTCACGTACTGGCACGCGACGGCCACTACGATTTCGCCAGCCAGATCCGCGAACAGGCCGAACATCAGGCGGCGAAGCAGACGGCAGACTCGCTCAAGCGATTCCTGCTGAGCCCGGTGGACAGCAAGCACAAGTGCATCATCACGCCGGACGAGCTCGCCGCCGTCGATGACCTGCCGGACGGCTATGTCGCAAGCGCCATCAGCATCTCCGACCTCGAGACCGGCGCCGTCAGCGTGACCGCGCAGAATCTCGTCCGATGGATCAACGACCCCGGGCACACCGGCAAGCTGCGCGTCAATGCCCACGGCGACGGCGAGGGTGCCATCTGGATGAGCGAGCAGACGGGCGTGACCTCGTCCGTTTCCGCCAATCTGCTGATCACGTGGCTCGCCAGGAATGGTCTGGCACCTGTGGCGAACAACGCGCGGGTGAAATCGCTCGCGGGGAACAAGAATTCGAAGGGCCTGGTGACGATCGCGCTGGCGGCCTGCATGGGCGCTCGCTACATGACGACCGGCGCGACCCTGGGCGCGGCCAGCAGCACCGCCGCCCCTTCATCGGCGGTGGCGCTGATCGTTTCGGCACTGCGGCAGGCCGGCATCACCGGTGTCGAAGTGACCGGCAGCAATGAAATCGTCATGTCGGTCGATGGCACGCTGTACCGCGACACACAGCCCGCACCCCAGACGCGCGGTGCTGCGGACAAGGCCTGGGAGGAGGGCCAGCAGGACGGGACCAAGCTGTGGACGATCGAGATCCCGGCCGGCTGGGATGTCAGATCATTCCTCTTCTCCCGGGGCGGCGTCATCAACATTCCGATGGACTACGCAATCAAGGGCGTTGCGCACAACCGCGGCAGGCACCCCTCGGGGGGCTGGATCCTCACCCACAATGGCGATGGCAGCACGGTCGATGTCTCCGAAGGATGGATCGTCGATGAGGCAAGACGGACGATCTCCCCGCCGCTGGGCTGGCACGTGAAGTCGCATGGAAGGGGCAAGGGCGGAACCCTGATCGCGACGAGCCCGGGACATGCGGAACCGCTGGCACACTCTCCGTTCAAGATCCGCGAAATCTCCTGACCGACGAGAGGCCACAGTGTGCTCGGTGGCCCTCGTCGTTGGCACATCGACAATCGCGGCTGTTCAACGCCTCGCCCTGGCAGACGCCAGCCGCTGCAGCACGGCGACCAGCGTGTCGACTTCCTCGCAGGTGTTGTAGAACGCCAGCGAAGGCCGCACCGTGGCCTCGACACCAAAGCGGCGCAGAATGGGCTGCGCGCAATGATGACCGGAGCGCACCGCGATGCCTTCCTCGTTGAGGGCCCTGCCGACTTCCTCCGTGGTGTAGCCGTCGAGCACGAAGGAGAGCACGCTGGCCTTCTCCTTCGCAGTGCCGATCAGTTTGAGCCCCGGGACGGTCTGCAGTCCGCGCGTCGCGTACAGAAGCAGGTCGTGCTCGTAGCGCGCGATGTTCTCCAGGCCGATGCGCTCGACGTAGTCGATCGCCGCCCCCAGGCCG
>JAFEFM010000437.1 GCA_018240585.1 Pseudomonadota bacterium | reverse complement strand
CGCCGGCAAAATAGGATTTTAGCCGGGCGCAGGTCACTGGGTCGTCGTCGACCACGAGGAGGCTGAAGGGACGGTTGTCGACCACGGCAGAAGCGGCACTCGCGCGGAATGGGGGAGGATGCAGGGCCAGGGACGGCCCATGACCGTCAGGCGGGCACGATTATAACTTGTGGCCTATCGGGCCGGACGCGATCGGATGCCCCCTCACCGCCCGTCCAGGCTGCGCCGGTACTGGATGGCCTCGGCGACATGCACCCGCCCGGGGCGCTCGGCGCCGGCGAGGTCGGCGAGCGTGCGCGCCACGCGCAGCACCCGGTGATAGGCGCGTGCCGACAGGTTGAGGCGGTCCATCGCCTGCTTCAGCAGGCCGGCGCCCGCGGCATCGGGCGCGCACATCGCCTCCACCCGGCCGGGTTCGAGGCGGGCATTCGGCACGCCCTGGCGTTCGCGCTGCAACGCGCGCGCCTGCGACACGCGTGCGCGCACCGCCAGCGAGGCCTCGCCCGGTGCTGCGGCGGCGAGCTCCTCGTGCGCCAGCGCCGGCACTTCGACGGTGAGGTCGATGCGGTCCATCAGCGGCCCCGACAGCCGGCCGCGGTAGCGCGCCACCTGGTCCGGCGTGCAGTGGCAGGCGCGCGTCGGATGGCCGGCGTAGCCGCAGGGACAGGGGTTCATCGCCGCGACGAGCTGGAAGCGCGCCGGGAACTCCGCGCGCCGGCGCGCGCGCGACACGGTGACGATGCCGGACTCCAGCGGCTCGCGCAGCGACTCCAGCACGCGGCGATCGAACTCCGGCAGTTCATCGAGAAACAGGATGCCGTGGTTGGCGAGCGAGATCTCGCCGGGGCGCGGCAGCGCGCCGCCGCCCACCAGCGCTGCGGCGGAGGCGGAGTGGTGCGGCGCCCTGAATGGCCGTCGCCCCCAGGCCGCGGGATCGAAGCGGCCCTCGAGCGAGAACACCGCCGCGCTCTCGAGCGCCTCTGTCTCGTCCATCGGCGGCAGCAGCCCCGGCAGGCGCTGGGCGAGCATGGACTTGCCGGTACCCGGCGGGCCGAACATCAGCAGCGAATGGCCGCCGGCCGCCGCCACCTCCAGCGCACGCCGCGCCTGCAACTGGCCGCGCACGTCGGCGAGGTCGGGCGCCACCTGCGCATCCTTCGGCGGCGGCGCCGCATCGAGCCTCTGCAAGGCCCCGTGCCCGTTGAGGTGGGCGCAGACCGCCAGCAGGCTGGTCGCAGGCAGGATCTTCGCCTCGCGTGCAAGCGCGGCCTCGGCACCGTTTTCGGCGGCGAGGATCAGGCCCCGCCCTGCACGTGCCGCTGCGAGGGCCACCGCCAGCACGCCGCGCACCGCGCGCAGGCCGCCGGTCAGCGACAGCTCGCCGCAGAACTCGGTGTCGCCGAGGCGCGCGGCATCGATCTGCCCCGAGGCGGCGAGGATGCCCACCGCGATGGCCAGGTCGAAGCGCCCGCCTTCCTTGGGCAGGTCGGCCGGCGCCAGATTGACGGTGATGCGCCGCTGGGGAAACTCGAACTGCGAGGTGAGGATGGCCGCACGCACACGGTCGCGCGCCTCGCGCACCTCGGTGTCGGGTAGGCCGACGAGATTGAAGGCCGGCAGGCCGTTGGCCAGATGGACCTCGACCGTGACCTCGGGCGCGTCGAGGCCGTCGAGTGCGCGCGTGCGCACGAGCGCGAGCGACATGCGGGTCTCCGGGCTGGGTGGGGCGCCCAGTCTAGCGGAGACCGCCGATCAATGACAAAAGAATAATAAAGGCGCCGCCGACGCCGTGCGGTGCTCAGGCGGGCTTGTCGCCGCCCGCTGCGAGCCGGGCTTCGAGTTCGGCGACACGCGCCTCGAGCTCGCCGAGCTTCTGCCGCGCCTGTGCGAGCACATCACGCTGCACGTCGAATTCCTCGCGTGTGACCAGGTCGAGGCGGCTGAAGGCGCTGCCGAGCAGGGCCTTCACGTTCTTCTCGATGTCGCGCGCGGGGCTGTTGGCAGCCAGTTCGGAAAGCTTGGAACCGATTTCGTCGAGGAAGCGGGGAGTGCTCATGGCGAGGGATTCACGACCGGTTGGTGGATGGCCACGAGTTTAGCACGCAGGTTTGAGGCGGTTTCCAGCGCCGCCATGGGGGCACCCGGATCAAGGCAGCTCGGGCACCGAATCTGGTCTGGCGGTTGGAGGTGCGCACCTATTTGGTGCATCCGCACCACGAGAAAGCACCGATTTCTGTGCTGCGCCGCATCACGCAGCCCCACCCAGGAACCGACACCGGCCCGAAACCCTTCATCGGCGCGCCTTTCACGAATATGGCACGGCGCCTGCTAAGGGAAACCCGTCAGCACTGTCACCCTTCACCGGAGAAAACAATGAGCACTCGTACCCTGACCGCCGCCCCCATTGCAGCGCTGCTCGCCACCCTGCCCCTCGCCGGCGCGGTGCACGCCGAGGACGCGAGCCCCTTCACCGCCAACGTCGGCATCGTGTCCGACTACGCCTACCGTGGCTGGAGCCAGACCGACGAGAAGCCGGCACTGCAGGGCGGCTTCGACTATGCGCACTCCAGCGGCCTGTACGCCGGCGTGTGGGGTTCGAGCGTGTCCTGGCTGAACGACATCAAGGCCTCGAAGTCGCCCGGCAACAGCCTGGAGCTGGACCTCTACGCCGGCTACAAGGGCACGGCCGGCCCCATCGGCTACGACGTCGGCCTGCTGCAGTACTACTACCCCGGCAACTACAGCGCGAGCTGGCGCGCCGACTCCGGCCTGAAGAAGCCACACACGCTGGAAGGCTACGTCGGCGTGTCGTGGGAATTCCTCACCTTCAAGTATTCCTACGCCTTCACCGACCTGTTCGGCGCACCGAACTCCGACGGCAGCCAGTACTTCGACCTCGGCGCCAGCCACGAAGTGATGCCTGGCCTGAAGCTGTCGGCCCACATCGGCCGCCAGAAGATCGAGAACGGCGTGTCGTACAACGACTGGAAGCTGGGCGCCACCCAGTCGCTGGGCGGCTTCGACATCGGCCTGTTCTACGTCGATACCGACGTCAACAACGCCAAGCTCGCTCGCGAGCGGGTGATCCTGTCCATCAGCCGCGCCTTCTGACCCTGACCCGAACCCCTTGCGGCCGCCCGGGAGGCGGTCGCTGCCAAGGAGAACGCAATGAAATTCATCGCCGCCATCATCAAGCCTTTCAAGCTCGACGAAGTGCGTGAGGCGCTGTCCGCAATCGGCGTGCAGGGCATCACCGTCACCGAGGTCAAGGGTTTCGGCCGCCAGAAGGGCCATACCGAGCTTTACCGCGGCGCCGAGTACGTCGTCGACTTCCTGCCCAAAGTGAAGATCGAAGCGGCGATTTCCGACGACATCCTCGACCAGGCGATCGAGGCCATCGAGAAGTCCGCCGCCACCGGCAAGATCGGCGACGGCAAGATCTTCGTCTTCGACCTGGAACAGGCCATTCGCATCCGCACCGGCGAAACCGGCACCGATGCGCTGTAAGGGAGATTGAAAAAATGAACAAACTGCTAGCAATCCTGCTGCCAGCGCTGGGCCTCGCCCTGGCGGGCAGCGCCTGGGCCGAGGACGTCGCTGCACCGGCAGCGCAGGCCGCTGCCGCGGCTGTCGCCGTCGCCGCACCGGTGGTCAACAAGGGCGACACCGCCTGGATGCTGGTGTGCACCGCGCTGGTCGCGCTGATGAGCATCCCCGGCCTGGCGCTGTTCTACGGCGGCCTGGTGCGCGCCAAGAACATGCTGTCGGTGCTGATGCAGGTCTTCGTGATCTTCTCGCTGATGATGGTGCTGTGGTTCGTCTACGGCTACTCGCTCGCCTTCACCGAGGGCAACGCCTTCTTCGGCGGCTTCTCCAAGCTGTTCCTGAACGGCGTCACGGTGGATTCGGTCGCAGCCACCTTCAGCAGGGGCGTGGCGATTCCGGAATACGTCTACATCATCTTCCAGGCCACTTTCGCCGCCATCACCCCGGCGCTCATCGTCGGCGCTTTCGCCGAGCGCATGAAGTTCTCCGCGGTGCTGCTGTTCATGGTGATCTGGTTCACCTTCTCCTACCTGCCGATGGCGCACATGGTATGGTTCTGGGCGGGCCCCGACGCCTACACCGATGCGGCCGCAGGCGAAGCGGCGGGCGCGACGGCGGGCTTCCTGTTCCAGAAGGGTGCGCTCGACTTCGCCGGCGGCACGGTGGTGCACATCAACGCCGCAGTCGCCGGCCTGGTGGGCGCCTTCATGGTAGGCAAGCGCATCGGCTACGGCCGCGAATCGATGGCGCCGCACAGCCTCACGCTGACGATGGTCGGTGCCTCGCTGCTGTGGGTGGGCTGGTTCGGCTTCAACGCCGGGTCCAACCTGGAAGCCAACGGCGTGACCGCGCTCGCCTTCCTCAACACCATGGTCGCCACCGGTGCCGCGACGCTGTCCTGGATCTTCGCCGAAGGCCTGATCAAGGGTAAGCCCTCGCTGCTGGGTGCGGCATCGGGCGCGGTCTCCGGCCTGGTCGCCATCACCCCGGCCTGCGGCTGGGTGGGCCCGATCGGCGCGCTGGTGATCGGCCTGCTCGCCGGCCTGATCTGCCTGTGGGGCGTGAATGGCCTCAAGCGCCTGCTGGGTGCGGACGACGCGCTCGACGTGTTCGGCGTGCATGGCGTGGGCGGCATCCTCGGTGCGCTGCTGACCGGCGTGTTCGCCAACCCGGGCCTGGGCGGCGTGGGGGTGTATGACTACGTTGCCAACGCGGTCGCGCCCTTCGACACCGTCGCGCAGGTCACCAGCCAGGCGTGGGGCGTGGGCGTGGCGATCATCTGGTCGGGCGTGGTCTCCTTCATCGCCTACAAGATCGTCGATCTGGTGATCGGCCTGCGCGTGCCGGAAGACGAAGAACGCGAAGGCCTGGACATCACTTCCCACGGCGAAACCGCGTACCACCTGTAAGCGCCGGAAGAAGCGGCAAACCACGGACGGGCGCCCTGCGGGGCGCCCGTTTTACTTTCGCTGACGTCAGTTCTCCGGCTCACCCCGCAGACTTCCGACCGCCTCGAGCGCGTTGCCCTCGACCCGCATCACCACGATCTCGCCAGGCGCCGGATCCACGCCGCTCAGGGCAGTGATGTTCACCTGGTGGGTGACCAGCACCAGCGCGCGACCGGGGCGGGATTCGCGCGCGACGAGCGCCCGCACGGCGGCACTGCTGGCGGCCTCACGACCGCCGTCGCGGAAGAAGGAGTTGAGCCCGGCGAACGGCGTCACCTCGCCCAGGCGCAGCAGCCGCGCGGTGTCGAGGCAGCGGCACCACTGGCTGGAAAACACCGCGGCACGGCTGATGCCGTTCGCGCGGAAGCGCTCGCCGATGGCTTGCGCCTGGCGGCGCCCGGCTTCGGACAGGTTGCGCTGGGTACGGCAGTCGTCGACGCGAAAGTTTGCGGGATCGCCGATGCCGGGCGCCGTGGCGTGGCGCATCAGCGCCACATGCCGGCCGTCGAGCAGCGCGGCCCACAACCGGGATTGCGCCGCCGCCCCCTCGGCGGCCACGCCAGCCGGCGCCTGCAAAAGCACAAGAATGAACAAGGTTCTGGTCAGCGATCTCATGACCGGCATGCCTGGTGTGCAGATGTCCTGCTCCGACCTCGAACACGGGAGGCGGGTTCAATGGTCCGTAATGCACTCGATGCCACGGTGGCAAGCTTGCCGCCTGTCCATGCAAATGGGTTTGCAGCTATAAACGCGGCATGGTTCATCACCCGTGCAAGCCCCTGCCCATGAAACCCCTCCCGCCCACCGCTCATCCCCGCCGGATCCTGCTCGCCGTCACCGGCCTGTCGCCGCAGATCGTCACTGAAACGCTGTACGCGCTTGCCGTCGCGAACGACGAGCCCTTCATCCCCACCGAGATCCACCTCATCACCACGGCCGAAGGCGCCGAACGCGCGCGGCTCGCACTGCTGTCGGACGAGCCCGGCTGGTTCCACCGCCTGCGCGCCGACTACCGGCTCCCCGACATCGCCTTCGACGCCGGCCACATCCACGTCCTGCACGACGCCGCAGGTCAGCCCCTGGCCGACATCCGCAGCCCGCAGGACAACCAGTTGTGCGCCGACTTCATCACCGAGAAAGTGCGCGCACTGAGCTCGGACTCCACGGCTGCCCTTCACGTTTCGATTGCCGGCGGACGCAAGACAATGGGCTTCTTCCTCGGCTACGCCCTGTCGCTGTTCGGGCGTCCGCAGGACAGGCTGTCACACGTGTTGGTTTCCGAACCGTTCGAGAACAGCCTCAACTTCTTCTACCCGACGCCCTACGAGAATGTCATCACGACGTCTGGCAACAAGCACGCCGATGCCCGCTACGCCCGCGTCAGCCTCGCCGAGATCCCGTTCGTCAGCCTGCGCCACGGCCTTCCCACCGCACTGCTGGATGGCCGTGCCAGCTTCAACGCGACGGTCGACGCCGCGCGAGCCGCCTTGGGCCCCGCAAGCCTGGAGATCGACCTCGGCACCCGCGAAGTCCGCGCCGCCGGCCGAACTCGCCATCTTCGCGGTCTTCGCACGTCGCGCGCGGGCCGGCGAGCCCGCCCTGCCCGCGCCGAACAAGGACGTTCGGGACCCCGCCTGGGCCGAACGCTACCTGCGCGAACTGCGCGCCATCGCCGGCCCGATGGGCGACATCGCCATCTTCGAAGCTGCGTCCAGTCACATCGACGTGCCCCTGGAAAAGGACAATGACCACCTGGTTCGTCACCCGCCGCCGCCGCCGTCGCGTGAGGCGCGGATCGAGGGTTATGCGCTGGTGGATCGCCCACATGCGCTCGAATGCTGAACTGTTCGGACGTCATGCGACCGTTCGTTCCCACGCGGCTTACTGAAGAATCGCTTTGACCGTCCGGCCACCCCAAACCATAATGGTCATTATGGTTTAAAGGAAAAAATGATGATTACCCAAACCAGCGCCGTCACTTTCCGACAGAACCTCGGCGAGATGCTCAATCAAGTGCAGTATCGTCACGACAGCGTCGTGATCAACAAGGATGGCAAACCCGTTGCCGCCTTGGTCGATGCGCGACTGTTCGAGCGGATTCGCCGCATGCAGGCGCGCTTCGATGCCTTGTGCCAACGCATCGAAGCCGGCTTCGCCACGGTTCCCGAATCCGAGGGGATGGAAGAAATCGAGGCTGCCGTCGCGCTGGAGCGCAGCGTGCACCGCACCGCGCCACAGCGCTGACCATGGCGAACACGCTGCGCGTCGTGCTCGACACCAACGTCTTGCTCTCTGGCGTCGCATACCCGGGCAGCATCCCCGGCAAGATCATGGCGGCCTGGCGTCATGGTTCCGTAGAGGTTCTGCTTTCTTTTTTCATTCTGGACGAACTGCGCCGGGTTCTGCCACGACTGGCCAATCGCCACGGCCTGTCCGCTGCCGAAATCGACGACCTGATCGACATCCTCGCCATCCAGGCCGAGCTCATCGAGCCGAGCGCCATGAATGACGATCAATTGCGTGACATGAATGACCAGCCGGTTCTGGGCACCTTGCTCGCCGCACAGCAGACCGAGGCTGGCGCGGATTACCTCGTCACCGGCGACAAGGACTTGCTGGCACTGGCCGAGCGCTTTTCCATCGTCACGCCGGCCACGTTCTGGTCGCTTCACGGCGGCCTGTAAGCGCCGATCGCCTATCCCGCCCTCACGAAGGAGTCTCGTTTGACGACCACATTCGCTTCCCGCCACCCCGGCGCCGTCGAGTGGGCCCAGGAACAAGGGCTGCTTGGTGAAGGCAGCCGTATCGTGGCGGACTACGACCCGGAGACTGTCCAGCCAGGGCAGATCGTGATTGGCACGCTGCCCGCCCAACTTGCGGCCCGGTTCTGCGAACGCGGTGGCCGCTATCAGCATCTCACGCTCGACCTCAGCCCCGAGTTGCGCGGCAAGGAGCTTGACGCAGCCAGCATGCGTGCCTGCAATGCCCGACTCGAGGAGTTTTTCATCCAGCGTGCCAGCGTGATGCCTGCTGGATCGCGCAAGCTCACCCACCTGTGCATCGTTTCCGACCAAAGCCTGCAGAACCTGCTACCGACGCGGGTGGCGGGCATGGTCCCCGACCGCTGCGTGTTACTGGTCAGTGCCGAGATGAAGCGCAAGGGTGCCAAAATGCGCCTGCGGCATGCACTCGCGCAGAGCGGCCTCAAACAGATCGACCTCGTCGATGACGTAGCCGAATGGTCGCTCGTGGCCGACAGGAGCGACCCGTCGGCGCCTCAAACAGATCGACCTCGTCGATGACGTAGCCGACCTGCGGCGCCCGCTCGAGCAGCCACGGCCGATGCGCATCCAGCAGGCACGACGCCTGACGGTGGTACGGCGACCACGCCGGCTGACGCAGGCAGCGTCGAACCGTCTTGCGATCGAGATCCAGTCCGCGCGCGATGGCCGACACGCTCTGTCCGCCCGCATCCAGCCGATGGATCTCCTCCCAGCGTTCCTTGGTAAGCATACGTGCCTCCTCGAACTGACCCGACACGGGCACAGTAGCCGAGGCGCCGCCGACGATGTCGCCCCGCGGGGCGACATCGTCGAACACTTCCTTCCCTTCCATTTCTGAACTCCTCTTCAATAATGGGTGGGGAAAATTCAATTCCCACAACTGGGGATTTTTGAGTTCCTACTGACACAAAGGGGCCCAAGTCTATGTGGAGGGGCGGATCCGGACGGATACGTGGCGAGATCGCGAGGGCCGTGAGCGCAAGTCGGTGGTCATCGTGGCCAGCCAGATGCAGATGCTGGGCAAGCCGGAGGGCCGCCGCGAACGGCCGGATCAGCCGCCCGGAGACATGAGCTGGCTCGACGAGGCGGCGCCGGATGATTCCGGCTGGAACGCCGACTCGGACGACATCCCGTTCTGAACCGCGCGCTTCAGCGCAGATGAACGAGGCGCAAGGTCGGCTCGCGCTGCTGCAGCCACTCGGCCGCGAGCCGCCGGTGGCATTGATCGGCGCTGTCTTCGGCACACAGCAGGCAGGCGCCGTCGAGCGAGATGCCGGCAAGCGCATGCGTCACCGCGTCGGCGTTCAGCTCGGCGAGGTAACGCTGTGCATAGGCGTTCCAGTCCAGCGCGCCGTTACGGTAATCGGCAAGGAGGCCCTTGCCGGGCGCCAGGGCCGGCACGGCCACATA
>JAFEFM010000436.1 GCA_018240585.1 Pseudomonadota bacterium | reverse complement strand
CGCCCAGGATGTCCAGATACTCGCCGGTCTCCACCCGGTCGTCGGCCGGCATCGGCCCGCGAGCGTAGTCGGCGAGCAGTTGCTGCCGCGCCCTCAGCCCGCTACCGATTTCCAGGATACGGCCATAGGTCTCGCAGGCGTAGGCGAAGGTCTCGCGCCTGGCATAATCGATCTCCAGCAGCCATTCCTTCACCCGGGTCTGGCGCAGGCCGATCGTTTCACGCTTGCAGTTGTGAAAGACATGCGCGGCCTCGTGGACAAGATAGTCGTCGAAGCGACCCGCCTCCCTGAAGTATTCGCCCGACACGTAGCACGTCGTTTCCTCGCTCAGGCCCACGATCCTCGGCGCATCGTCGGCAAGCAGTGCGGCATCGATGCTCGCGAGATAGAGGTTGGCCAGCTTCCACGCCGTGTTCAGTGAGGACACCCGTTCGAGCACCCCCTCAATGGTCGTCGGCGTCACAAAGACGATCGAGCCACAGAGCACGTCAAGCACGCGCGCCTGCTCATGGCGCGGGAACAGGCCCTGAACCATCGGCGCGAGCTTCGTGCGAACGAACGCCGCGCCGCTCTGCTCGGACGGCACCGTACCGCGCCGGCGGCGTGGGCGGCGGCAGCGCACGGCCTCGATCAGCGCCGCGCGAAGCGCTTTTTCGCCGTATCGGACGCGATCGCAAAAGGCCTCCCCGGGCCATGCCGAGTAACGCATCTCGACGTTTCCACTGCGAAGGTAACGATCGATCTCCTGCTCAAGGGCTGCGTGCATGGGTTCTACCGAGATGGCGGCGTACGCGGACTGCGGCGCAGTGACAGCCGCGCACAGCCTGATTTGCCCAATGCGACATCACGGAGACGCTGCAGCATGCCGGGTGACGGCGTCCAGCCTCCACCCCGCGCAACGAAGTGCGTTGCGGCGTCGACGACGGACGCACTGCGATCGAACGTGCCGCTCAGCGCCGCCAGACCCAGATCAGCACGCGCGCGCTGGTGACGCTCGAATGCGCCCGGGTCGAGGCATCCGGACGCATCGAAGGTGAGGACATGACAGGACATCCAGGCAACATCAATCGGCTGACGGTTCTCAAGCTGGACCAGCATGTCGATCATGCGTATCCGCGCACCGGAAAATTGGCGTACCGGGTGGCCGCCAGGGTCAAGAAGCATGCGCTCAAACAGTGCGCCCGGCAGCCGATACAGCCGATCAGCCTGATCCAGCAGGAACATGCGATTCGAGAGCGCCATCGGGCAAGAATATCACCCCGGTACAGCGCGCATCAGGCGCAGGCAAGTGCGGGAATCGTGCGAGGGACAAGTGGGTGCGCGAAGGCCGTGGACTGGGTCCGGCCATGTCCGGCCGCCCGTCCCCTCGCCGAATCGGTTCGTCGAGCTGCGGCTGCCAAACGATGCCGGCCGCCTGCCATTTCACTGCGCCAGCGGAGGAATGGACGGATGAGCACGCAAACGATCCATAGCGACGCATAGCCGGGGCGAGCGCCATCCGCGGCCCCTTCATCATTGGCCGACCCGGTGGCTGGTCCGTCACGCTCAGGCCCGGCCGGGTGGAAAAGCATCTCGGCACCCGGTGCGCCGACAACCCCAGGACATGGCGCAGCCTGGATGCCGGCATGGATTACCTGCACGACAAGCTACAGATCGTTGGCGTCGACCTGCCCGACGCCACGCAAGACAGCGAGGGCGACATGAGCCGCCGGCCGCGCCAGGATGTAGCCCAGCGGATGAAGGGTGCCCACGAAGCCGCTGCGTATGACGCCTGGTTCCGCACACAGGTCCGGGCGACGATCAATGATCCCCGCCCGAGCGTGCCCGATGACGCAGCTCGCACCCACTTCGCGCCCCGGGAGACCGCGCTGCGCCAGCGCGGGCCGCGACGCGGCTTGTCCAGCGGCCGACGACGTTGGCCGACCGCGACGCCATCATGGATGACATCGCCGGGGACAATCCGGCTGTCGCGGTCGAACTCGATGATGCGTTCGAGGAAAAGGCCGAACTCGCCCGGCAGTGCCCGGCCCTGAACCGGCCGGGGAGAACGCCTGGCACCCGTGAAATCGCGGTGCGGCCAAACGATTCCATCGTCTGTCGCAGCGAAGACGACGGCAACGCCGTGGCAATGCGGCGTGTTGTCAAAGCGCCGCAGCGGGAATCGTCAGCGCCACAATCGATCGCGGCACCGGGGCGCGGCGGAAGAGGCGGTGACGTCAGGCGGACGGACGCTGGCATGGCCACCCAGCTCGGCGCGCGTTTCCCGTGCCATGTCGCGGCATTGCAGCGCCCGTTCGTCGTTCGACTCGAGCCGCAGGGAGGCCGAGGGGCCAAGGCTCGAGGCCTCGTCCGGGACGATCCCGACGACGTCGGTGCCGGCGCTTGAGGTCGCAAACCTGGCGCCCGAACGACGGTCTCCAATCACGAGAACGTGCCGAAGGGGGTCGCCTGCACGGTGACGCGGGGACGGTCCCGGCTGTCCGAAACGGCAATGCTCGCTTCGAAGAGCCTGCGGGACTGGGTGCCCTGCACGGCATCCACCCGGTACTGAATCTCCTTGAGCCGAAGCGTGCGTGGATGCGTTGTCGTCGCGGTGGTCAGCCAAAGTTCGACGCCGAGCGGTTTGTGGGCGAGCAATTCACGGACGTGGCGCTCAATGCCCAGGCGCTGATACTGCTGATTGACGGCCTCCGGCGCATACCTGATCGCGTTCGGGCTTTCGAAGCCCGTGCCTGCGCCTTGGCTATGGGCTCGTTGCCACCCGGGCAGGCCGACTTCCAGACCTGGAAACATCTGCTTTTCGAAGTCCTGGCGGGTGACACCGGGCCGCAGGCGACTCTGAATCACGATGGCCCCAAGTGCATCACGAAACGTGCGTTCAGCAAACTGCATGAGTTCCTCCTTTCGCGTCGGGGCCTTCGGTTCGCCAACCGCGCCGGCGCAGTGGATGATGACGGGTCAGCTAACGCCAGCGCGCGGACCGCTGCAGGGTGTCATAGGCGTCGAAGCCGATTGCATCCATCATCATTATGGAATGCGGTGTGGCGCTCTGCTTCAAGCCGAAGGTTCTGCAGCACCTTGCCACCCTGTACAGGTGACAAAGACGCCTCGCCGGTGACAGTGGCCGTACCGCGACTCGGGGCCCATGACCCCGATCGCACCACGAACGCCTGATGCCGGCCCACGCTCTTGACTCGGCGGTGGTGGGGCAAACCTGTGCGCGATCCGATCAATGCGGGGCACGGCGCAGCGCTTGGGTAGAATCCGGTCATGCTCAAATCGGAACTGCACGATCGCCTTGCCGAGCGCTTCCCCCAACTGACCGGGAAGAAGGCCTTCGAGGCGTCGGTCTTCTGCTCGATGCCCTGCAGACGGCGCTGGCCGCCGGCGGCAGGGTCGAGATTCGGGGATTCGGGGATTCGGGGATTCGGGGATTCGGGGATTCGGCAGCTTCAGTGTCAGTCGCGGGCCCGCCAGATCGGGGCGCAATCCCAGGACGGGAGCAACAGCGTCGGTCCCGGCGAAATGGCGGCCACACTTCAAGCCGGACAAGGCATTGCGGGAAGGCGTTGAACGCCGTGTCCCGACCACACGTCACCAGGGTTGCGCCGGACGACACCGTGGACGCCCGTCGGGCGCGTTTCGCGGCTTCCGCGAGCTTCGCGGCATCCAAGGTACTCCTCCGCCTCGGCCTCGGGATCGCCTGGCGGCTCACCGCCGCCGACTGCGCGGAAGGATGAGATGAGCCCGACCACGAGGCCCGTGAACGCCGGGGAAACCTCAGTGCCTGCCGGGAGCCGACCCACGGCCGACTACGCGGACCTGGCCCGGCAACTCGAAGCGACAGGCGATTTCAAGGTACTGCGACGCTTCGAGCCCGCTCCGTGCTACGCCCCGCTCGAGGGCGTGGATCCGCAACAGTTGCGCGTCGCGATGGTGGTGGACACGGAGACCACGGGTCTGAGCAAGGACGACGACCGGATCATCGACCTCGGGTATGTGCTGGCCGAGTTCCATCCCCGAACCGGCCTCGTGCATCGCGTCCTGGAGCGTTACAGCGGCTTTGAGGATCCGGGCCGGCCGATTCCGGCGAACATCACCGAACTCACCGGGATTCGCGATGCGGACGTCGCCGGGCAGGTGTTCGATGCGGTGCGTGTCGAGGCGGCGATCGCACGCGCCCACCTGGTGATCGCCCACAATGCGCCGTTCGACCGGGGGTTTCTGGAAGCGCGGTTCCCCTCATTCATGAACAAGTGGTGGGCGTGCTCACAGCGTGAAGCACCCTGGCAGGCCATGATGACCGGTTCGACGAAACTCGAATGGCTCGCCTACCGGCTCGGCAGCGTGTTCTATGGCGCGCACCGGGCGCTCGTGGACGCGGAAGTGCTGCTGTATCTGCTGACCCGATCGGGGCCCGAGGCGCGCACGATCCTCTCGCACATCCTCGAGCGCAGCGGCCGCCGGACCTACTGCGTGTGGGCCGAGCACGCACCCTTCGAGATGAAGGATCGGCTGAAGATGGACAAGGGGTATTCCTGGAGTGACGGCGCCAGTCCGCAAAAGCCCATCAAGGCCTGGTACAAGGCGGGCGTGGAGGATCTGGCGGCCGAACTGGCCATGCTGGGCCGCGACATCTATCCGCGCGCTGCACAGGTGACGGTCGACACGGTCACCGGCCGCGAGCGCTACACGGACCGCTACCTGTCGCGCGAGAAAATGCCAGTCGGCCCCGCCGCCTGAGCCTTCAACCGCAGGTGCGCTTGAGCTCGGTGGCGTCCGTCACGAACGGATTGCCCCGGCCCTGCCAGCGCACGATCCGCCGGTTGCGCTCGCGCTCCCAGTCATCAATGGGATAGCGCCTGGCCCAGGCGCACATCAGCTTCCTGTCCTGATCGCTGAGGTGCAGACCGTATGTCTTGTACATGTAGAGCGTGATCCGCGCAGCCCGGCCCCGGACACCTTCTCGCGGCTGGACCCGCTTCAGCTTGAAGTCGACCACCGTAGGACAGGCGCCGTACATCGGCGCCGGGTCTCGTTCCCACATGCTGTACGCAAAGTTGCTGCGGTCGGCGTTTACTTCGCCCACGGCGGGCACCAGGTTGTTGAGGTCGCCCTCGGCGACCTGGAACACCGGATCCATTTCGGTGCAGCGCTGCCGTCCGCCGTCCTGCCAGCACTGCCGCTGGTGTCCGATCGTCCAGGCCGGCACCACATGTTCCCACTCGATGCGACTGGCCCGCGTCAGGTTCCTGCGGGGAACGTAGCCACAGCTCGCAAAATCGACGGCCGTCCCCACGTAGCTACAGCCGCAGTAGAAATCCTGCTCCATCCCCGCGAAGACGTACGGAAGCACCTTCTTGGCGTTGGCGAAGCTGCGGTGGCCGACCGTCGTTTTGCCGGTGACGAGATCGAAGGGTACGTCGGCCGTCGGCGCCGGCAGCGGGGACGGTCTCAATGACCTCTGATCGACAACGGGGTCGTGGATGAAGGCCGCATTGCAGCCGGCCAGCATGAGGCTGACCAACAAGAGGATGGCGCGCATGAACACGAATCGGCCTGCCGGTTGTACAGGTCGTGGGGATGAGGAACTTGGAAGGGGAAGGATTGCGACGGGCGGCCAAGGCCCGTCACGGGTGATTGGTCACGGCAGCCGGCCGAACCCGAGCGGCACCTTGGGCTTGCTGTCCTGTTTCGGCGGCTTGCCCAGCGTCCGCAGTGACTGCACGATCGTGCTCGCCTTCGCGTCACTGGCAAGTGCAATGTTCAGCAGGATCTGGATCGGTTCGGGAATCTCCCTACCACCTTCGGACTCGTAGCGGCTACCGGCGCTTTGGGTGGCACCGAACAGTCCCCAGAAATCGGCCTGAACCAGGCCCAGTGCCTTGCGACGTGCCTTCACTTCGGCACCGGTGTAGACATGCAGCTTCATCGTCTCCCCGGAAAATGGAAAACGCATATCCTACAGCACTCGGTTCCATCGCCGCAGCCCATCGGCGCCTACCACCTTCACGCACGGGGCCTCCCGAGT
>JAFEFM010000435.1 GCA_018240585.1 Pseudomonadota bacterium | reverse complement strand
GCCCGGTGCCGAGATCCTCGAAGCTCAGGCCAAGCACCTGCAGCGCCGCCACATCCTCGCTGCAACCGCTCTGCCTCGCGACCCGGCGGATGTCCTCGCTTTCCTCGGCAAAGTAGTATTGCGACACCAGCCGGCCGAGGTTGTGGAACACCGCGCAGATGTAGGCCTGCTCCAGTTCGCGCAGCCGCATGCGCGCCGCGATCTCGCGCGCCAGCAGGCCGGACAGGCAGGCGCGCAGGAATTCCTCCTTCAGTTGCGCCGCATTGGCCTTGTCCTGCAGGTGCTCGAACAGCAGCACGGTGATGGCGATGTTCCGCACCGCGTCGAACCCGAGGACGATCACTGCGCGCGACACCGTGCTGATGCTGCCACCGCCGGGGCGATAGTGCACCGAGTTGACGACTCTGAGCAGCTTGTTCGTGAGCGAGAAGTCGCGCAGGATCAGCTCGGAGAGCTTGCTCACGCTCTCCGATTCACTCGCGGTGATGCGGTTGATGGCGACGACCGAGGACGACAGCGCCGGGAAATCACCACGGTGGCGCATGCGCCGCAGCATGAACTCCAGCGCTTCCTGCCGTGGCTCGGCCCGTTGTGTGTCGTCGTGCGGTCGCGCCTCGCCGCCCGCGTCGGCGGCCTGCGGCGGGGGACTGGTTTCGGGGCGCGATGCGTCAGGGCCGGGCTGGGTCATGGTTGGTGAGCGGCGTCGGGGTTTCGCCGGGCGGGGCGGACCGGCGAGTGGTGCAGGCGGGCGTCCTGCGCGGCCGTCGGCGGGTGGCCGGATTATCGCATACGCGCGAACGCCGCTGCGCCGGCGCCTTGCGCGCGCGACCCGAGGCTGTCATGCAGGCGTGGCATCATCGCCGCTTTGCAGAAGGTGACGGCGACCGATGGAAAGTCCCTACAAAGGCAAAACCGGCCTGCGCCGGATCTGGAATGCATTCCACTATTCGCTGGACGGCCTGCGTGCCGCATGGCGGCATGAGGACGCATTTCGCCAGGAGCTCTGGCTCGCGCTGATCCTGGTGCCCGCGGCGCTATGGCTCGGGGAATCGGGGGTCGCCAAGGCCGTGCTGGTCGGCAGCCTGGCGCTGGTGTTGCTGGCCGAACTGCTCAATTCGGCGATCGAGGCGACGGTCGACCGCATCTCGCTCGAGAATCACAACCTGGCCAAGCGGGCCAAGGACATCGGCAGCGCGGCAGTGCTGTTGAGCCTGTGCAACGTGGTGCTGGTGTGGGGGCTGGTGCTGTTCGGCTGAGGGGGGCGGCTGCCGCCAGTCGCACCGGCGGCCTCAGCCGATTTCAACGTCAAACGGTATGGGGACCCCAGGTGCGGACGGCGCCGGTGTCCACGTGCACGAAATCCGACTCCGGGTAGTAGCCCACGCCGCCGAGTCCGAGATCGATCGCGGCATCCCGCAGGCGGTGTGTCGGCACGCCGGGAAGGCGGATGTCCATCGCTCGGCCGTCCATGTGCAGGCTGCGCTTGGCCACACCGCCGCCGCCCGTCTTGCGCAACATTTCGTTGGTCACCGGCGACCGATAGGCGGAAATGATCTCGAACGTTCCGCCGCCAAGGTTTATCCTCAGCGCATGCAGGATGTCGAACAACTGCGGATCCATTGCCTGGGCCTCGCCGGTGCGGAAGTCTCGCAGCAGCCAGTTCATGCGCTGCAGGGCCGGGGCAAGGTAGTTCCGGCCGTCGTAATAGACGATCTCGAGCCGCTCGTCGGTGTGCGTGTGGCGGAAAGAAAGCTGGCGGGCATCGGCAACGATCGCGGGCAACTGTGCGGCGCGCGCCGTCATCATCGGCAATCCGATGGGCGCGGCGAAGACACCCTTGAGCAACAGCCGCCGCAGGTTCTTCGTGGGAGAGGAATGACGCATGGAAAACTCGCTGTCCGAACAAGCACTTGACGAAGCGCAGATGCTAAACCATGTCGCGATGAGTTTGCGCAAAAATTTTCACGCGTGGTGTCGCCTGGTGATCTGCGGACTGGCGCTGGTGGGTCTGAGCGGACAGGTCGCGGCCCAAGCAGGCAACGGGGTCATCCTTGCGCCCGTGGAGCAGGCGATCGCGCGCGAGTTGGCGGGGCGTGGCGCGTCGGGTGAATGGGACGCAGTGCGAATGCTGTACGAGCGGCGCGGCTTCACGCCGGTCTGGGGGGACGCGGGGCGCAGGTCGGCGCTGATCGCCGCGGTCGACGAGAGCCGGGCGGACGGCCTCGACCCGGCGGACTACGGTATCGCGCAACTGCGTGCGAGCGCGACGGCCCGTCCGACCGAGGATCCGGCCGAAGTGGCGGGGCGGGAGGTGCTGTTTTCGGAATCGCTGGCAAGGCTCGTTCGCCATCTGCATTACGGCAAGGTCGATCCCAGGCGGCTGTACTCCATCTGGAACTTCTCCCCGTCGCCCGACGCCGCCACGCTCGCGTCGTTGTTGCAGGGCGTGCTCGACGGCGAGTCCTTGCCGCTGGCAGTCGCCGCACAGGCGCCGCAGATCGACGCGTACCGCCATCTGCGCGCGACGCTCGCCCGCTATCGCGAGCTCGAGGGCGCGGGCGGCTGGCCGCGCATTGCCGCCGGACCGATCTTGCGTGCCGGCGATCGTGGCCCGCGGATCGCGGCGTTGAGGGCGCGGCTGCTTGCCAGCGGCGACCTGGCGGCGGCTGGCGGTGCAAATGGTGATCGTTTCGACGACACGTTGGTGAGTGCGGTAAAGCGTTTTCAGGCGCGGCATGGGCTCGATGCGGACGGGGCGGTGGGCACGGCGACGCTCGACGCGTTGAACGTGCCGGTGGCGGAGAGGATCGCGCAGATCCGCGCCAACCTCGAGCGCTGGCGCTGGGTGGCGGGCGACATCGGGCCCGATCTGCTGCTGGTGGATATCGCCGGCTTTCACGCCGAGTTGCGACTCGCGGGCCAGCCGGTGTGGTCGGCGCGCGTGGTGGTGGGGCGGCCGTCGCGCGAGACGCCGACGCTGCTCGACCGCGTGCAGCACCTGGTGCTGAACCCGAAATGGGTCGTTCCGCCGACCATCCTGCGCGAGGATGTGATTCCGGGCATGCGGCGCAATCCGGGCTACCTGAATTCACATCGGCTGCGTCTGGTGGACCGGTCCGGGCGCACTGTAGATGCGTCATCCGTCGACTGGAGCGGGCAGGGCGGCAGCTTCCCGTACCAGGTGGTTCAATCCTCCGGGGCGGATGGCTCGTTGGGGCAGATCAAGTTTGCGCTGGGCAATCGCTACTCGATCTACCTTCACGACACGCCGTCGCGCGCGCTGTTCAATCGCCCCTCGCGCGCCTACAGCTCGGGTTGCGTGCGCGTGCAAAACCCGCAGGAACTCGCAGTGCTGCTGCTCGATGACCCGGCACAGTGGAGCGCAGAGGCCTTGAAGTCGGCCATCGCCACCGGCAAGACGCGCACCGTTCCCGTGAACCGGCAGATCCCGGTGATGCTGCTGTACCACACGGCCGATGCCGACGCTTCCGGCGCGGTGCAATTCCGCAAGGACATCTACGATCGTGACGCACGACTGCTGTCCGCGCTGTCATCGTAGCGACGCTGGAACGTAACGGCAGCGTCGCATTCGCCGCCTAAGCTGCGGCGACATGAAAACGCTCGATTTCATTACCGAGGATCTCTGCCTCGAGCCTCGCCTGCGCATCGCGCTCGTCACCGAGACTTATCCGCCCGAGGTCAACGGTGTGGCGATGACCTTGCAGCGCATGGTCGATGGGCTCATCCACCGCGGCCACCGCGTGCAACTGATCCGTCCGCGCCAGGACCGTCGTGAAGTCGCCCACAACGGCAGCGACTACGAGGAGATGCTGTCGCGCGGAATGAAACTGCCGCGCTACGACGGCTTGCGTTTTGGCCTGCCGGCGAAGGCCGCCCTGGTGCGGGCGTGGAGCCGCCAGCGGCCGGATCTGGTGCATGTGGCGACCGAGGGGCCACTTGGCTGGACGGCGATTTCCGCAGCCAGGAAGCTGCGTCTGCCGGTCACCTCCGACTTCCACACGAACTTCGATCACTACAGCGAGCATTACGGCGTCGGCTGGCTGCGGCAGCCGGTGGCGGCCTATCTGCGCCGCTTCCATAACCGTACCGAGACCACCTTCGTGCCGACGGCCGAGATGGCCCGTGCCTTGCTGAATCAGGGCTACAAGCGTATCGAGGTCGTGTCGCGTGGCGTGGATACGAGCCTGTTTTCGCCTGCACGGCGCAGCGCCGCGCTGCGTGCGCAGTGGGGCGCGGCGGCAGACGACGTGGTGCTGATCAGCGTCGGCCGCCTGGCGCCGGAAAAGAACCTGCCGCTGGTGCTGCGGACTTATGCCGCGGTGCGGGCGATGCGCCCGCAGGCGCGCCTCGTCATCGTGGGTGACGGGCCGATGCGTGAGGCGGTCGCGCGCGAATGTCCCGAGGCGAGCCTGTGCGGCATGCGCACCGGCGAGGATCTCGCCGCCCATTACGCCTCTGCCGACCTGTTCCTGTTTCCCAGCCTTACCGAGACCTTCGGCAACGTCACCCTGGAGGCGATGGCGAGCGGTTTGTGCGCCGTGGCCTACGACTATGCGGCTGCGGCAGAGGTGACGCGCGACCTGGAAAACGGGCTTTGCGCACCACGCGGCGACGAGGCGGCGTTCATCGCCCGTGCCGTCGGTGCCGCCACCGACGGCGTGCTGCGGCGACGGCTCGCGGAGCGGGCGCGTGCAAGCGCGGAACGCTACGACTGGGAGCGCGTGAATGACCAGTTCGCCGCCTCGCTGCTGCGTGTCTGGCATGGGGCGCGCGTCGTGCCGACAGAACCGGACGTTGCCGAACCCCTGGGTGCGGAGCGCTGATGCAGAGCGTCCGCGCCGTCTTCATCTCCGACGTCCACCTGGGCACGCGGGCCTGCCAGGCCGAGCGCCTGCTCGATTTCCTGAAGGAATACGAGTCCGAATATCTCTACATGCTGGGTGACATCATCGATTTCTGGTCGATGAGTCGCGGCATCCAGTGGGCGGCGTCGCACAACACGGTGGTGCAGAAGGTACTGCGCCGGGCACGCCGCGGCGACAAGGTGTTCTTCATCCCGGGCAATCATGACGAGGCCCTGAGGGAGTACGTCGGGATCGCCTTCGGCGACATCCGCGTGGAGAGCGAGTGGGTGCATCAGGCGATCGATGGCCGGCGCTACTGGCTGATCCATGGCGACGAGTACGATCAGGTGACCCGACACCATCGCTGGGTGGCCGTGCTCGGCGACATCGCGTACAACGCGCTGGTGCGCATGAACCACATCCTGTCCCGGGTGCGGCGCGCGCTGCGGATGCCGGGTTACTGGTCGCTCGCAGGCTACGCCAAGCAGAAGGTCAAGCGCGCGGTCGGCTTCATCTTCGACTTCGAGGACGCGGTGGCCAGGGCGGCCCACCAGCGCAGCCTGGACGGCGTGATCTGCGGCCACATCCACTGGGCCTCCGACCGCCAGATCGGTGCGGTCCGCTACCTGAACTGCGGCGACTGGGTCGATACCTGCAGCGCGATCATCGAGCACTTCGACGGCCGCATCGAGGTGGTGAACTGGGGTGTGCTCGCGGGGGCGACGGATCGCGACAGCCACGAAATGGACACGCGTACAACCGTCGCATAAGATTCGCCGCCCGCGTCGGCGTGCCGCTCGAGCGCGGGGAGAAGACATCAAAAAACGAATGACGCCCGACCGTCGCGATCCGACGCGTCCGGAACCGGGTGAGGAGACAAACAACATGCAAAACCCTGTTCGGGCTCCCCGCTTGCGGCGAGCCCTCTTCGCCATGGCCACCATCACCGCCATGGGCGGCCTGGCGATCCCGCCGTCTGCAATCGCCGAATCCGCAAACGTTGCCATTCACCCTGCCGCAGGCGGGAAAACCGCCAGAGCTGGCACGGTGACGGTACGCCGCGATTCCTGGGGCGTGCCGCACGTCTATGCGAATACCGTCTTCGGCCTGTTCTATGGCTACGGGCATTCGGTGGCGCAGGACCGCCTGTTCCAGATGGAGATGGCGCGCCGCAGCACCCAGGGCACCGTGGCCGAAGTGCTGGGCGACAAGTTCCTCGCTTTCGACAAGGCCACCCGCGCCAATTTCTGGCCGGCTTCGATCCATGCGCAGATCGAGGCCCTGCCGAGGGCGGATCGCGACATCCTCGAAGGCTACGCCGCTGGCATGAATGCGTGGCTGGACAAGGTCAAGGCCGATCCCGAGCGCCTGATGCCCAAGCAGTTCCGCGATTTCGGCTTCGAGCCGGCGCCGTGGACGGCCTACGACGTCGCGATGGTATTCGTCGGCACGATGGCCAACCGCTTCTCCGACTTCAACACCGAGCTCGACAACCTTGCGCTGCGCACCGCCCTGATCGACAAGCACGGCGAGGCCAAGGGGAAGCAGATTTTCGACCAGTTGAAGTGGATCGTGGACCCCGAGACGCCGACCACGATCGCGCCGGAGGAAGGCGAATACGCGGTCAAGCTGGCGACTCAGGCCACCGATGCGCCGCTCGCCTATGCGCTGCCACGCTACGACGACGTACCGCCCACCCTGGCCCGCCTGGCGAAGACGCCCGACGGCGCGCTGGCCGGCGGCACGCCGGAAGCGCAGCGCGAGCTGCTGCTGGCCGAACTGGGTACGCTGGGCATGACCGGCCAGGCCGGCTTCCCGGCGGCGAGCAACATGTGGATCATCGGCCGCAAGCTTGCGCGCGGTGCCAACTCCATCCTGCTCAACGGCCCGCAGTTCGGCTGGTTCTCGCCCGCCTACACCTACGGCATCGGCCTGCACGGCGCCGGTTTCGATCTGGTGGGCAACACGCCGTTCGCCTATCCCAGCGTGCTGTTCGGCACCAACGGGCGCATCAGTTGGGGCTCCACCGCGGGCTTCGGCGATGGTGTCGACATCTTCGTCGAGAAGCTCGATCCGGCCGACCCGACGCGCTACCAGCACAAGGGCGAGTGGCGCACGATGGAAAAGCGCACCGAGACCATCGCGGTCAAGGGCGCCGCGCCGGCCACGCTGGACGTGTTCCGCACGGTGCATGGTGTGGTGGTCAAATCCGATCCCGCGCAGGGCGTCGCCTATTCCAAGCAGCGCACCTGGGACGGACTGGAGCTGCAGTCGCTGATCGCATGGACGCGCAAGGGCCAGTCGCAGAACTGGGCGCAGTGGCTGAAGCAGGCCGAACGTCACGCACTGACCATCAACTGGTATTACGCCGATGTCGACGGCAACATCGGCTATGCGCATACCGGCAAGTATCCGAAACGCAAGCCCGGCCACGACCTGCGCCTGCCGGTGCCGGGCACCGGCGAGATGGACTGGGACGGACTGCTTTCCTTCGACACCAACCCCAAGATCTACAACCCGCGCCAGGGCTACATCGCCAACTGGAACAACCCGCCGATCAAGGGCTATCCCAACCCGGACATGATCTGGCTGTCGTGGGGCGCCGCCGATCGCCTCAACGAGCTCGAGCAGCGCCTGCGCGCGAAGGGGCCGATGGACGCCGAGGGCATGTGGAGCCTGCTCAAGCCCACCAGCCTGGCCGACGTCAATGCGCGCTACTTCCTGCCGGTGCTGCGTGATGCGGTGGCGCCGCTGCCCGAGGGTGATGCGCGCAAGGCGCTGGTCGCCGCGCTGCAGCAGTGGGACGGCATGAATGCCGACGACAACCGAGACGGCGTCTACGACCATCCTGCGCCGGCCATTCTCGACGCCTGGCTGGGCGCGATGCTGAAGGCGACGTTCGCCGACGAGGTGCCGGCGGACTTCATGCGCTATTTCGGTGCCACCGGCTATCCGACGCCCGACCGTCCGCCGGCGGGGTCGATCAACATCCAGGTCGGAACCAAGCTGCTCTACCAGGTGTTGCGCGGCAAGTCGGCCAGCGTGCCGCAGCAGTACGATTTCCTGAACGGTCGCGATGCGCTCGAGGTGGTGCGCGAGGCGCTGGGCCAGGCGGCGGACAAGCTGGCCGCGGAGTACGGCGGGAAGGTGCCGGCGAACTGGAAGGTGCCGGTCGCGCGGCTGCGCTACTTCACCAACAACTTCATGGGCATCCCGCAGGCGCTCGAGATCGAGGGTGCGCAGACGCACGTGGTGATGAACCGCGGCACCGAGAACAACATGGTGGCGCTGGGCCGTGGCGCGGTGCGGGCCTGGGATGTGCTCGGGCCGGGTCAGAGCGGCTTCATCGACGCGCAGGGCATGCGCTCGCAGCACTACGCCGATCAGCTCGAGCTGTTCGACACCTTCGGCCGCAAGGCGCTGCCATGGTCGGCTGAGGAGGTCAGGCGCGACACCCGCTCGATCGAGCAACTCTCGCTGCCCGCGCGCTGAGTCCGGTCGGGAAGGGGCAAGCCGGGCGGACCCTTCGATTCAGCCCGGCTTGGGGCGCGCCAGGTCACCGAAAGCCGGCGCGCATTTGTTACGATCATGTTCTTGCCTTAGCTACCACCGGAGTCGCCTGTGCCAGCTTTGTTACCCAACGTCGATCCCGACGGCCTGCTCGAATATTCGGTGGTGTACACCGATCGCGCGCTCAATCACATGTCGCAGCGCTTCCAGGGCGTGATGAAGGACATCTCCGCGATCCTGAAGCAGGTCTACAACGCGAGGTCGGCGGTCATCGTGCCGGGCAGCGGCACGTTCGGCATGGAAGCCGTCGCGCGCCAGTTCGCCACCGACCGCAAGTGCCTCATCATCCGTAACGGCTGGTTCAGCTTCCGCTGGACGCAGATCCTCGATATGGGCCACATCCCGTCCGAGCAGATCGTGCTGAAGGCCCGCCAGATCGAGCCCGGCCCCAAGGCGCCGTTCACGCCGGCGCCGATCGACGAAGTGGTTGCCACGATCCTCGCGACGCGGCCCGAAATCGTGTTCGCGCCGCACGTCGAGACAGCTTCCGGCATGATGCTGCCCGACGACTACCTGCGCGCAGTGGCGGCCGCGGTGCGTGAAGTGGGCGGCCTGTTCGTGCTCGACTGCATCGCTTCGGGCACGATGTGGGTGGACATGGCCGACGTCGGCATCGACATTCTCATCAGCGCGCCGCAGAAAGGCTGGAGCGGTTCTCCCTGCTGCGCCTTCGTCATGCTGGGCGCGCGCGCGCGGGCGCGCATCGACGAGACCACCAGCACCAGCTTCGCCTGCGATCTGCGCAAGTGGCTCCAGATCATGGAAACCTACGAAGGTGGCGCTCATGCCTACCACGCCACGATGCCCACCGATGCGCTGGCGAGCGTGCGCGACGTGATGAAGGAAACGCAGGCCTACGGTTTCGACAAGGTGCGCGACGAGCAGCGCGAGCTTGGCCGGCGCGTGCGTGCCGCGCTCGAGCGCAAGGGTTTCCCCAGCGTTGCCGCGGCGGGGTTCCAGGCCCCGAGCGTGGTCGTCAGCTACACGGACGACCCCGGCATCCAGAATGGAGCGAAGTTTGCTGCCCTCGGCGTGCAGGTGGCAGCGGGCGTGCCGCTGCAGTGCGACGAGCCGGCCGACTACCGCAGCTTCCGCATCGGCCTGTTCGGGCTCGACAAGCTGCACGCGGTCGAGCGCAGCGTTGCTGCGCTGGAGCAGGCGATCGAGCGATTGCCCGGCTGAACCCGCCTGCGCTCGAGCATCGCGCGCGGCCGGCTCCGATCCGGCCGCGGCGGCGCGGGCGTTCTCCAACAGACATTCACCGAAGGAATTCCCTCCCATGAGATTCGGGACCCCTCTGTCTCCCAGTGCGCTCAAGGTCATGCTGTTGGGTGCCGGCGAGCTCGGCAAGGAAGTGATCATCGCGCTGCAACGGCTGGGCGTGGAAGTCATCGCGGTGGATCGTTACGCCGATGCCCCCGGCCATCAGGTCGCGCATCGCGCGCACGTGATCTCGATGACCGATGGCGCTGCGCTGCGGGCCCTGATCGAGCAGGAGAGGCCGCACCTGATCGTCCCCGAAATCGAGGCGATCGCGACGGACATGCTGGCGGAAGTCGAGTCCGAGGGACTGGCGGAGGTGATTCCGACCGCGCGTGCCGCGCGCCTGACGATGAACCGCGAAGGCATCCGCCGGCTCGCAGCCGAGGAGCTCGGCCTGCCGACCTCGCCGTATCGTTTCGCCGATTCGCTCGAGGAGCTGCAGGACGCCGTCGATGACGTCATCGGCTATCCGTGCATCGTGAAGCCGGTGATGTCGTCCTCCGGGAAGGGGCAATCGACGCTGCGCGGCCCGGAGGACGTCGGGAAGGCATGGGAATACGCCGCGGCGGGTGGGCGGGTGAACCAGGGCAGGGTGATCGTCGAGGGCTTCGTCGATTTCGACTACGAGATCACGCTGCTCACCGTGCGCGCCTGCGACGAACGTGGCGAGGTGCAAACGCATTTCTGCGAGCCCATCGGCCATCTGCAGGTATCGGGCGACTACGTCGAGTCGTGGCAGCCTCAACCGATGAGCCCGGCCGCACTGGCGGAGTCGAAGCGCATCGCCGCTGCCGTCACCGGCAGCCTCGGCGGGCGCGGGATTTTTGGCGTCGAACTCTTCATCAAGGGCGACAAGGTGTGGTTCTCCGAAGTCAGCCCGCGCCCGCACGACACCGGGCTGGTGACACTGTGTTCGCAGCGCTTCTCCGAGTTCGAGCTGCATGCGCGCGCAATCCTGGGCCTGCCGGTGGATACGGCGCTGCGCGAGCCAGGCGCCTCGGCGGTGATCTATGGCGGCGTGGAAGCCGCCGGAATCGCCTTCGAAGGCGTGGCCGAGGCGCTGGCGGTACCACGCAGCGACCTGCGCCTGTTCGGCAAGCCGGAATCCTTCGTCAAGCGCCGCATGGGGGTGGCCGTCGCCAATGGTGCGTCGATCGACGAGGCGCGCGAGCGCGCGAAGCTCGCCGCGAGTCGGGTGAAGCCCGTCGCGGGTTGACCGCGGGCGACAGCGGAGCACCGCTGCGGCCGACATGGGCGCCGCAGCGGTAGCGATGTTCGATGCGGGCGGCGTGATGAAGCCAGAGTCGTCGCGCTGATCGCGCGGCTTACGACGCGGTGGGCGACCCCGCCTCCGCGGCTTGTCCCGGGCGCAAGCGTTGTTGTATCGTCCGGGGCCTTCCCGAAGACCGGTCTCGCCATGTCCGTGATGACGCATACTGCTCCAGAACTCGTTGCGACCGTGATCTTCGCGATCGCGGTCTTGCACACTTTCTCGACCAAGTTTTTCGCGCGTCTTGCCCATCTTCAGCCAGCGCATGCGGGGCTCTGGCACCTGCTTGCCGAGGTCGAAGTCGTGTTTGGCTTCTGGGCCTTCATCCTGATCGTGGCCTTGTTCATGCTCTCGGGCGAGCGGGCCGCAGTTGGCTACCTCGACGGGCGTAACTTCACCGAACCGATGTTCGTGTTCGTCATCATGGTGATCGCTGCCAGTCGTCCCATTCTCAACGCAGTGGTCGGGGTGGTGCGATTGTTTGCGGCCGCGATTCCGATCCCGCGCGCCGTGGCGATGTATTTCTTGATCCTCGCGGTTGTGCCTCTGCTGGGCTCCTTCATCACCGAGCCGGCGGCAATGACTCTGGCCGCGCTGATGTTGCGCGAGAATTTTTTCCAGTATCAGCTTTCGAACCGCCTGAAGTACGGCACGCTGGGTCTGCTGTTCGTGAATGTGTCGATCGGCGGCACGCTCACCCATTTCGCTGCGCCGCCGGTGCTGATGGTGGCGGGCAAGTGGGGCTGGGACACCTTGTACATGTTCTCCCACTTCGGTTGGAAGGCCGCTACGGCGGTGACCTTCAATGCGTTCGTCCTGACGTGGTTCTTCCGCAAGGAACTCGCTGAAAGGGGGCATGTTCATGGTGAATCCGGATCGTCGAAGGTGCCTCCGGTCGTGACCGGCATCCACCTCCTCTTCCTGGTGGCGGTCGTCGCATTTGCGCACCACCCTGCCGTGTTCATGGGCCTGTTCCTGTTCTTCATCGGCTACACCGAAGCCTACAAGAAGCACCAGGATCGCCTGATCCTGCGCGAGGGGCTCATGGTGGCCTTCTTTCTCGCCGGGCTCGTCGTGCTGGGCGGATTGCAGCAGTGGTGGTTGCAGCAGACGCTGGTGGGCGTCGAACCGACGCTGCTGTACTTCCTGGCCACGGCACTCACGGCCGTGACCGACAACGCTGCGCTGACCTACCTCGCATCGCTGGTCGAGGGCGTCACGCCCGAGTTCAAGTACGCGATCGTGGCCGGAGCGGTCACCGGCGGTGGCCTGACGATCATCGCCAACGCCCCGAACCCGGCAGGCGTTGCGATTCTCAAGTCGAGCTTCACGGACGAAGCGATCAGTCCGCTCGGCCTCTTCCTTGCTGCGCTGCCACCGACCTGCGTCGCGATTTTCGCTTTCCAGGCCTTGTAGCGATTGCTCCGGTTTTGCATCGGGATCGCCGGGCCGGCCGCGTTGCGGTCGGCCCGGCGTCCTTTTGTACATCCAGCGTGGTCGCACCGTGCCGCGAGGCGGAGTGGCCGGTACCGGTTAAGTGGGGAAAGTTTGACCCGCCGTGACACTGCTGGACCCTCGCTCATGCTTCCGGCGAGCGGCTTCAGTCCCCTGCATGCATTCGGATTTTGGGGCGTCAATACCGTAGATCCGGTGGGTCGGGCGTGACCCGATGATTCGGATGCCGGCTTATGCCGGCCTTGCGCCATCCCGCTGCCTGCAACGCCGTCAGGTTTTCGGAAGCAGGTGGCGCGGTACTTGCTCACTGAGCACGGACCGAACTCGGAGCCAGCGCCATGCTCGATGGCAACCTCTCGAGGGTGACGTGGGCGATCCAGCGTTACTTCGCCAGTCATCCGGACGCTGCGGACAGCGCGGAAGGCATCGCCCGGTGGTGGCTGGTGGGTGAGGGCGTCGATGCCACGGCCGATGAGGTGGAGGCGGCGCTCGGCGTGCTGGTGCAGCGCGGGCTGGTCCTGGCGCAGCGCATGCCCGACGGACGCTTGATCTACGTGTGGGCCGGCGCGCGCGGCATGGGCGGGACGCACTGACGGGATTCGAAACGGAACGGGCGATGGCGAACGTATTCGGCGTGCATTCAGTCGGCAACTCGATCGCGACTTTCCTGCGGAACACCTACCCCGCGGAAGTTGCGGGGCTGACCATGCCCGCCTGCGAGTTCAGCCTGATGAGCGCCGGACAGCTCGCCGGCGAGATGGACGAGGGCAATCGCATCACGCTGTTCCTGTACCGCATCTCGGTCAACGAGCACAGTCGCCAGAGCGCCCACCTGCGCGCGGCCGAATCCGGCGCCGGCCCCCTTGGGCTGGACCTCCACTACCTGATGAGCGCCTGGGGCATGACGGCGCACGAGGAACAGGTGGCCCTGACCTGGGCGCTACGCCAGTTGCATCAGTTTCCCGTGCTGGACCTGTCCTCGCTGTCGCCCGAGGCCGGCTGGGAAGGAGACGAGGTGATCCAGATCGTGCCGTCCGAGCTGTCCACCGAGGACCTGATGCGCATCTGGGATGCGCTCACACCGTCATACAGGCTCTCGGTTTCCTGGGTCGCGAGGCTGGTGCGGATCGATCCGGACGAGGATGCCGGCGAGTTCCGCCCCGTGGTGGCAGCCCGGTTTGCCTACGGCGAGGAGGCGCGATGAGCGTACGCGAACTGCGCGAGCTCGAGCGGTTGGAATGGCGCGTGCTGGGCGCCCTGCGTCCGGTCGACGGTGTCACCGCCATGCCCGTCCGTGTGGCGAACGGCATGCTGCAGGTCGAGGCCGAGGGCGCGCGCATCGTCCGTAACCGCAGCGGCCTGTTCGTCATCCACGAGTGGGAGCGGTTGCCGGCCCACGCCCTTCGTTTCGACGAGCCGCCGGACAGCCCCGATCCCGGCAGCGAGTCGCTGGATGTCGTGGTGCGGGATGTCACCGGCCGCTACCTTCCGCGCATCGTCAGCATCGCACTCCCGCGAGATCCCGACCCGGAGGCCGACGCCGCGGATTCGCTCTTCGTTCCGCGCGACGTGGCGCTGTACCCGTCGCCCACCGCCGGTCTCGGCACCAACTGGTGCGCGCTGCGCCTCACCGTGACGCGCAATCCGCCGGGCAACGCGGGTGGAGGCGGAAATGCCGGCGGCGGGGGCAATGCAGGCAACCGGGCACCCGGCGATGCACTCGGCGGCGCCTTGGTGCGCGTGGTGTCGGGTGGCCGCGTGATCGCCCGCGGCCTAACCGACTGGCGCGGCGAGGGCCTCGTCCCGGTGGCCGGCGTTCCGGTCACCACCTGGTCTGAAGAGGAAGGTGCGGTGGTGGTCAGCAGCATCGCCGCTACCGTCGGGGTGTATTTCGATCCCGAGGCGGGAACGCGCACGAACCCTTCTGCCATAAGCGCAGGCCGGCCGCCGTCTCGTCTGCCGCTGGTGAATCCCGATGATCTCGAAAAACGTCGTGCGAGCCTGCCTTCGGTAACGCACGACCTGAGCCTCTCGGCGCGTGGCACGCCGCATCTGAACCTGGGCCTCGACCTGCCATGAGATCGGTGCCCATGCGTCGTCGTCAAATTGCCCGGCCGTGAGGACGGCCCGGCAAGCTCGAAAAAAGGAGACCCACCATGCCCGAGTACCTCGCACCTGGCGTCTATGTCGAGGAAACCAGCTTCCGCGCCAAGTCCATCGAAGGCGTCGGAACCAGCACGACGGCCTTTGTCGGGCCGACCCGCAAGGGGCCGTACCGCGCCGACGAGGACGAGCAGGAAGTGCCCGAACTGCTCACCAGCTTCGGTGATTTCGAGCGCATCTACGGGGGAATCTCCGACCTTGCGCTGACGGGCACCAGCCCGAACACCAACTTCCTCGCGCATGCGGTGCGGGCCTTCTTCAACGAGGGCGGCTCGCGTCTGTACGTGTCGCGCGCGGTGGGCGCCAACGCGGCAACTGCGGCGGCTGGCGTCACTGCTGACGGCACTGCCGCTGACGAGGCAGTGAGCTTCGTCGCGCGCTTCCCCGGATCGATCGGCAACGGGCGCATCGTCGTGCGCGAAGTGCTGGCGCCGGTCGCGTTGCCGGCGATGCAGAATGCCCCTGCAGGCACGCTGCTGGTGACCGGCAGCGGCGGCACGACCGCCTATCACCTGAAGGTGGGCAGCGAATGGCGACCTGCGACCAATCCGGCCGATGCGGCCGAAGTCGCGGCGACGCTGGCGGCAGCGACGCCGCGCATCGTCACGCTGCTTGTGGTCGCCATCGATGCCGATGGCGAGAATCTCAGCTTCGAGGGCATGGGTTTCGATCGCACGCATCCGGCCTGGGTCGGGCATGTCATGTCGGCCACGCCGTCGCGACGGGCCGACCACCTGCAGAACATGTTCGCCATTTCCATCGGCGGCAACGTCAGTGCGCTGGAACTGCGCAATGCCTTGTTCGCCGGCGCGACGGCCAACGCGGCAGGCGAACTGGAACGCAGCTTCGCGCTTGGCAATGGAGCCGACGGGGCGGCACCGGCTTCGAGCGACTACGCGCTCGCACTCGGCGAACTGGCCAGCCTCGAGGACGTGTCCATCGTCGCCGCGCCGGGGGCTGTCGCCTACGCGGATGCGCAGGCGGTGAACAACCTGCTGATCTCGCACGCCGAGGCGCGCCGCGCCTACCGCATCGCGGTGCTGGACCTGCCGCCAGCGCAGACGCCCGGCCAGGCGCGCACGCTGCGCGGGCTGATCGATTCGCGCTACGCAGCGGTGTATTACCCCTGGGTTGTCGTCCCCAACCCGCTGGCGCGCCCTGGCCGCGAGGATATCCCGCGCGAGCTTGCGCTGCCGCCGTCGGGCTTCGTGACCGGCATCTACGCGCGCAACGACATCCAGCGCGGCGTGTGGAAGGCGCCGGCGAACGAGGTGGTGCGCGGCGCGCTGCGCTTCGAACTCGACATCAATTTCGCGCAGCAGGAAATGCTCAACCCGATCGGCGTGAACTGCCTGCGCTACCTGTCGGGGCGCGGCTTCCGCGTGTGGGGTGCGCGGCTGGCCTCGTCCGACCCCGAGTGGAAGTACGTGAACGTGCGGCGCTACTTCAACTATCTGGAGTCGTCGATCGACCGCGGCACGCAATGGGCGGTGTTCGAGCCCAACGGCGAGCGCCTGTGGGCCAACGTGCGGCAGACGATCTCCGACTTCCTCTACAACGAGTGGCGCAACGGCGCGCTGCTCGGCACCAAGACCGAGGAAGCGTACTTCGTGCGCTGCGACCGCAGCACCATGACCCAGAACGACCTCGACAACGGTCGGCTGGTGTGCCTGATCGGCGTGGCGGTGATCAAGCCGGCCGAATTCGTCATCTTCCGCATCGGCCAGAAAACCGCCGATGCCAGTGCCTGAGCGAGGGGGACTGAATCATGGCTGAACGCATCACGCCCTACGGCGCCTTCAACTTCGTCGTCAATTTCGATGGCGGCGAGGAATTCGGCGGCTTCTCCGACGTGTCGGGCATCGGCACCGAAGTGACGGTCGCCGAGTATCGCGCGGGCAACGACAAGGAAAACCATGTGCGCAAGGTAGCCGGCGTACACAAGGTCAGCGACGTGACCTGCAAGCGCGGCATCGTCAATTTCGACAGCCTGTGGGCGTGGATACAGCAGACCCGCACCGACGGCCCTGCCGCGCAGAAGACGGTGGCCATCACGCTGATGGACGAGGCGCGCAAGCCGGTGCGGACCTGGGTGCTGCGCGGCTGCATCCCGATGAAGTACACCGGCCCGACGCTGGCCGGCAAGGGTGGCACCGACGTGGCGATGGAGGAAATCGTGCTGTCGGCCGAAGGCTTCGAGATCCAGGCCTGAGTCCCGTTCGACACGATCCGGACCGACATTCCCGCTCAATAACCGACGAACGCCCACGAGCCTGCCATGTACGGCCTGCGCTTCGAGACCGCAGCTCCGCCGCTTCGCCCGGATCCCAACCGGGTTGACGTCGCCTGCTTCATTGGCTTCGTCGCGCGGCGGCCCGGCACGCTGCCGGCAAGCATCATCGACACCCTCGCCGCACAGCGCTGGCTGGTGCGCGACGCGACGGCGGCGCGTGGCTGGTCGCCCGGCTCGTGGCGTACCGATGCCGACGAGATCGAGACGCTGTTCCAGCTTCCCGTCGTGGTGGAGAGCTGGGCCGCTTTCGACGCCCTGTTTGCCTGGGACGCACGGCCGGTGAAGGCGGGCAGTGCGCGCCGGTGCACGAGCTACCTTGGCGCGGCGGTGCGCAGCTTCTTTGCCAACGGGGGCCGTCGCGCGGTCATCGTGCGTGCGGGGGATCCCTGGCCTTTCCTCGAGGCGAGCGGCGAACGCGCTGCAGCGCGCGATGAGCGGCTCGCGGCGCTCATCGCACCCGAAGCGACGGCGGTCGATCCGACGACCTGGCGCGGACTGGGGCATCTGTTCGGATTGCCGGAAGTGGCGCTGGTGGCGACGCCCGACCTCGCCGATGCCTGCGCCGCCGATGGCGACACGGTGAGCGTCGCGATCGAGCCGCCCGCGTCGCCGGAAGTGTTCGTGGAATGCACCGACGGCGGCGAGGCCCGCGTGGAGGGGGACGTCGGCCTGCGCGACCTCGCCCCGCCGCGCTGCGACGAGACGGGTTTTTACGCCTGGCGCAATGCGGTCGCCGCGGTGCGCGCACGCTTCGCCCGCGACCATCGCGAGAAGCAGTTCCTCGCAGCCTTGCCGCTGCCACGCGCGGATGTGCGCAGCATCGCGGTTTCGGGCACGGTGTGGGCGCAGGCCGACTTTGCCGCCTGGCTGGAGCGTGCCGGGATCCTGCAGGCGGGCATTGACGACGACCCCCGGGGCAGGCCCGAGGCGGCCTTCGTGCAGCTCGGCTGGCCCTGGATCAGGACGAGGTCCAGCAGCGACCTGCCGTCGCTCTTGGAGCCGCCCGACGGGATGCTGGCCGGTCTGCTGGCGCGCAACGCCCTGGCGCGGGGCACCTTCCGTTCGGTCGCCGGCACGCTGCTGCCGGTGGTGTACGACAGCGAACCGGTGCTGAGCTGGAGCGGTGTCGCCGAAACCTCGTCCGACCGACTGGCCGAGCGGGTGTGCGTGGTGGCGCCAGGTGCCGACGGCTGGGCGCTGCGTTCCGATGCGAGCACGTCGGACGTGGAGCCCTGGCGCGCGGGCGGTGTTGCGCGCCTGCTCGGCGCCATCCTGCGCGCTGCAAGGCGTGCAGGCGAGTCCGCCATCTTCGAGGCCAATGGCCCGGCCTTGTGGAGCCATGTGCGTCGCAGCCTGGAGCAGACGCTGCTGGCGTTCTGGCGCGAAGGCGCGCTGGGCGGTGCAACCGCCGCCGATGCCTTCGTCGTGCGCTGCGACCGCAGCACCATGAGCCAGAACGATCTCGACAACGGCCGCGTGCGCGCCGAGATTGCCGTGCTGCCGGTCGCTTCCGTGGAGCGGATCACCGTGGTCCTGGAGCTGATCGGCGGTGGCGTGGCGCTGACGGCGCAGGAGGTGCCGTGATGGCAGATCAGCTGAGCCGGGAGGCGAAGGAGCGGCTGAATTACGCGCCGCTGCACGTCTTCCGCTTTCACGTCAGTTTCCGCAAGCAGGCGCTCGGCCACGTTCCCGCGAGCACGACGGATGTGCCGATCTGCCAGGGAGCCTTCTCCGAGTGCACCGGCCTGGAGGCGACCATGGAGCCGAAAGTGATCAAGGTCGGCGGGTCGAACTATGGCGCCGCGCAGCGCGCCGGCCCGGTGAGCTTCGCCACCGTGGTGCTCAAGCGCGGCATGACGCAGACGCGCGATCTGTGGAACTGGTTCAGCATGGTGGGCGGCGGCGCCTACGCCTATCGCCTGATGGTCGAGATCGAGATGCGCAACGCCCGCGACGAGGCAGTGGTGCGCTGGGCCTTGCGTCGTGCGCTGCCCGTCAAGTTCAAGGCGGCGGATCTCAATGCGAAGGGCAACGAGGTCGGCATCGAGGAACTGCATCTGGCGCATGAAGGCCTGGTGCTGCTGCCGGTGAGTGGAGGCTGAAGATGCCCGAACTGCCAGAAGACCGCGCCGACACGCCAGCCACTTTCGAGACCCTGACGGGGCCGAAGGTGCAGGTGGACGTGCATTTCAATCCCGCCAGTCTGCAGATGCAGGTCAGTAACACGCTGAAGGAAGAAGGCAAGGGCGCGAAGAAGAAGCAATACGTCAGCCAGACCTCGTCCAAGTTGACGATGGATCTGGTGTTCGACACCACCGACACCGGCACCGACGTGCGCGTCATCACCAAAAAGATGGCGCAGATGCTGCAGCCCATCGCTGAAGGCAGCAGCAAGTTCGTGCCGCCGACGGTGAAGTTTTCGTGGGGCGCCTATTCCTTCACCGGCCTGGTGGAGCAGTACAAGGAGACGATCGACTTCTTCGCTGCCGGCGGACTGCCGCTGCGCGCGTCGATCAACCTGACCCTGGCTAACCAGGAGAAGGTGTTCGACATCGGCACCAGCGACCAGCAAGCCAGCGTCGATGGCGACATTGCGCCCGAGGCGGTAGTGGTGCCGGATGACGGTGGCCCGATTGGCGGCGCGCAGGGTCTGGCGAACGCGATGGGTACGCCGCGCGCCGCGCGAGGTATCGCTGGCGCCAACGGCGCAGCCAGCCTGCGTTTCGGCGCAGGCGGCGGACTGGCGGTCGGCGCATCGGCGAGCGTGGGATTTTCTGCCGGTGCATCGATGGGTGCGGGCTTTTCGGGTGGCATCGGCGCTTCGGCCGGCGCCGGATTTTCCGCGGGAGCTTCGGCCAGCGCGGGATTCGGCGTCAGCGCGGGCGCGGGAGCAAGTGCCAATCTGCTGCCCGCCGCAGCGTTTGCCGCAGGCGGAGGGGCAGGGATCGGGATTGGAGGAAGTGCTGGGGCGGGTGCCGGACTGTCGCTCGGTAGCGGGGTTGGTGCCGGAGCCGGGTTGTCGGTGGGCGGCGGTGTCGCCGTCGGGGCTTCGGCGGGCGCTGCCGCCAGCGCCGGCCTTGCTGTCGGAGCCAGCGCCAGCGCGGGGTTCTCCGGCCTGCGCAGCGAGACGACGGTTTCGACCCACGCGCTGTCGACCAGCCAGTTGCTGCAGCCGGCCGTGTCCAGCTCGCCACACGGTTCGGTTGCTGCGGGCGGACGGCTGATCGACGACGGCAGCAGCGGTCTGAAGGTGGACGTGGGCGCCGAGGCGGATTTCGTCATCGGCATCCGCTGAGTCGGGAGCGAAGAGGAGCACGGCCATGCCGATCACGATCGAGGAAATGCAGGCGGAGGTCACGCCCGAGCGCGAGTTGCCGGAGCAGTCTTCGTCCGGCGGCGAGTCGCAAGGGGCGCGCGACATGGAGCTGATGGAGCGGATCGTGCGCGAGCAGCGGGTGCGCGAGGAGCGCGTACAGCGGGTGGTGGCGGATTGAGGCGATGAGGCTGGATCGGGCGCCCGATTCCTCCCCCTTCAAGGGGGAGGCCAGGAGGGGGATGGGGTTCGACCGCATGAGCATTGCCCCATCCTCACCCCAACCCTCCCTTTGAAGGGGAGGGAGTAACTGCGCAGTGAGCAGGGCAGAACAAGGTAATCGATTGTCGGCCTATTCAATAGTCGGGAGCAGCGGAGATGTCCGAAACCTCGGTCAGTCAGCAGGCGGT
>JAFEFM010000434.1 GCA_018240585.1 Pseudomonadota bacterium | reverse complement strand
GCACCGCGTCGGGCTGATGCACGACGATGACCGGCGCCTCGGCCACGGTTTCGAGCTGCTCGTTGGTGATGACGACGGCGATCTCGATGATGCGATCGCGGTCGGGTTCGAGGCCGGTCATCTCCATGTCCAGCCATATCAGGTGCTTGGGGTCCTGTGCCATAATTCGCGCGCTTCCTTGCAATGCCTGCGGATACGGGCCTTCGCGACGAGAGCCCGGGGGTGAAACCTTGCCGGGCGCGATTGTGTCACACATCGCGAAGGCTCAGCGCTGCACCATCGGTGTCGGCAGCCGGCCTTCCAGCCTGCCAACCTGCCAACCACTTTGTCCGACACATCCGTCATACGCTACATGCCCGTCGATCACGCCACCCTGCTGTCCATCGTCTTTGTCGCCATGCTGCTGGCCAGCGTGGCGACGCGGACGGCGCTGATGCGCCGCCAGATCCGCCACGTCGGCACCTGCCGTGACGAGGTGCCGGCGGCATTCGCCGGCACGATCGGCCTGCAGGCGCATCAGCGTGCTGCCGACTACACCTGCGCGCGCATGCGCCTGTCGCTGGTCGCCACTGCGGTCGGCGCGCTGCTGACCCTGGTGCTGACCCTGGGAGGCGGGCTGCAGGCGCTGCATTCGGCCTGGGCCGGGCTGCTGGCGGCCGGCGGTATCGCCCACGGGGTGGCGCTGCTCGCCACCCTCAGCGTGATCGGCTGGATCGTCGATCTGCCGGCGGTGCTTTACCGCACCTTCGTCATCGAGAAGCGCTTCGGTTTCAACCGCATGACGCCGGCCCTCTTCATCGCCGACGCGCTCAAGGAGGCGGTGCTCGGCGCGGCGATCGGCCTGCCGCTGATCGCCCTGGTGCTGTGGCTGATGCAGGCGATGGGCGACTTCTGGTGGCTGTGGGTATGGGCGTTCTGGCTGGTGTTCAACGTGCTGGTGATGCTGGTGTGGCCGACCTTCATCGCGCCGCTGTTCAACAAGTTCACACCGCTCGCCGACCAGGCCCTGAAGGCGCGGGTGGAGGCGCTGCTCGCGCGCTGCGGCTTCCAATCCAAGGGCCTGTTCGTGATGGACGGCTCGCGCCGCTCGGCGCACGGCAACGCGTATTTCACCGGCTTCGGCGCCGCCAAGCGCATCGTGTTCTTCGACACCCTGCTCGACAAGCTCAGCCCGGAGGAAGTCGAAGCGGTGCTGGCGCACGAGCTGGGGCATTTCCGCCACCGCCACATCCTCAAGCGCATGGCGCTGCTGGCGCCGGCGACGCTGGCCATGCTCGCCCTGCTGGGCTGGCTGATGCAGCAAGGCTGGTTCTTTGCGGGCCTGGGCGCCCACGCTGCCGACACCGCGACGGCGCTGGCGCTGTTCTTCCTGGTGCTGCCGTCCTTCACCTTCATGCTGTCGCCGGTGGCGAGCCACTGGTCGCGGGTGCATGAATACGAGGCCGACGCCTATGCGGCACAGCAGACGCGCGCAGCCGACCTGGTGGCAGCGCTGGTCAAGCTGTACCGCGACAACGCCTCCACGCTGACGCCCGACCCCTTGTATTCGCGCTTCTTCGACTCGCACCCGCCGGCGGCACTGCGTGTGGCCCGACTGCAGGCCATGGGCTGATGGCGCAGACCCGACGCAAGCCGGCCGGTTCGACGCATGGCGTGATCCACGGCGTGATCGTGGCGGCGTTCGGCCGCAGCTATGAAGTCGCGACTGCGGACGGCCGGCTGCAGTGCACCACGCGCGGCAAGAAGAACGCCTTCGCCTGCGGCGACGAGGTCGACGTCCTGCCGGGAGCTGACGGCCAGGGCGTCATCGAGCGGCTCTGCCCGCGGCGCAACCTGCTGTGGCGGTCGGATGCCTTCCGCGAGAAGCTGATCGCCGCCAACCTGAGCCACATCGCCATCGTCGTCGCCACCGAGCCGGGCTTCTCCGACCTGCTGATCTCGCGCTGCATCGCCGCGGCCGAAAGCCAGGACATCACGCCGCTGATCGTCCTCAACAAGGCCGACTTGGCCGATCGCCTGGACGCTGCGCGTTCGCAGCTCGCGCCTTTCCGCGCCCTGGGTTACGAGGTGATCGAGCTCTCCGCGCTCGATGGCGCGCAGGCCCTGCGCGCGCGGCTGGCCGGCACGCACGCCATCCTCGTCGGCCAGTCCGGCATGGGCAAATCGACGCTCACCAATGCGCTGATTCCCGAAGCGAAAGCGGCAACGCGCGAGATCTCGACCGCGCTCGATACCGGCAAGCACACCACCACCTTCGCCCGCCTCTACGTCTTCGGCGACGACCTGCAGCGCGACGGCTGGCTGATCGACAGCCCCGGCTTGCAGGCCTTCGGGCTCGCCCACCTGACGCCGGAGACGCTTGCCGAAAGCTTCGTCGAATTCCGTCCCCTGCTGGGCCAGTGCCGCTTCCGCGACTGCAGGCACGAGGCGGAACCGGGCTGCGCCCTGCTCGCGGCGCTCGCGTCCGGCGCGATCAACGCCCGCCGCTTCGAGCACTTCCGCACCGTTCGCGGCGAGATCGCCGAGGCAAAGCGGCTCAATCCTGGCTGGTAGCGATGGGCCAGCGGCAATGCGCGCCGCCCGTCATTCCTCGCGCAATGCCCGCAGCAGCGGTGAGGCGAAGTCGCGCCGGTAGAGCACGATGGCGATCATCGTCGTCATGGCGATGAAGACCCAGGGCTGCACGAACCAGGCTACCGCAGCCAGCCCGAAGTAATACGCACGGATGCCACGGTTGAACTCATCCCCCGCCAGCGAATTGACCCTGCCGAGCCGGCGCGCGGCCACTTCGGCGCGCTGCGGATCGAAGCCGTCTCCCTCCTTGATCACCGGCGTGCTGCCGATGAGGATGGACAGCAGGTTGAACTGGCGCAACGACCAGGTGAACTTGAAATAGGCGAAGGCAAAGATGCCGAACAGCAGCACCAGCTTGATTTCCCACAGCCCGCGCGACGCCTCGCGCGCGAAGGGCAGTTCCTCGGCAAAGATGATGACCTTGTCCAGCGTGCCCAGCAGGGCCAGCACGCCCGCGATGATGTAGATGGTGGTGTTGGCGTAGAACGACACGCTCCGCATCAGGTTGCCGACCAGCGCCGCATCCGGCATGCGCGCGTCGCGGCGCAGCATCTGGCGCGCCCATTCGAGTCGATGGCGATCGCCCACATCGGCAAGGCCGCGACGCGCCCACGGGCTGTGCTCGGAGAGCCAGCCGTAGCCGAACCAGACGACCAGGAACCAGGCCAGGCCGGCCGCGTCCGCGTAGCTGATGACGGAAAACACGCTCGTCAGCACGCCGCCTCCTCAGGCGGCCAGCAGGAAATCTCGCACCACGCCGATCTGCGCCGCATCCATCAGCATCGGCGCATGACCGACACCGGGGAACTCCGCCGTCTGCGCACGCGGCCCGCGCGCCGACATCTGCTCCAGGGTGGGACGCTCCAGCAGATCGGACTCGGCACCTCGAAGCACCAGGGTCGGGCAGGCGATGCGCTCATAGACGGCCCACAGGTCGACATCCTCCTGCACCGGCGTGTGGCGGAAGACGTCGCCGATCGCGGGATCGTAGACCATCGCGAAACCGACGCCGGCCTCGTTGCGGACCGGGCGCACCGAATGTTCGGTGAGATGGCGCCACTGGGCGTCGGTGAGCGGCCCGAAGGGCGCGCTCACTTCGCGGATGTAGGCCTCGGCCGCCTGCATCGACGGGAACACGGGCGCCTTGCCGACATATTCGCCGATGCGCTGCAGCGACGCGGCGGTGATCACCGGCCCCACATCGTTGAGCACGAGCCGTCCGATCGGGCTGTGCGGCTGGCTCGCGATGAACATGCCGATGAGCCCACCCATCGAGGTGCCGACCCACGACACCGACTCCACATCCAGCCTTGCGATCAGCGTGATCATGTCAGGCACATAGACCGGAAAGCCGTAGTCGGTCTTCACGCCGAGCCAGTCGCTGCGCCCGCGGCCAGGCGCGTCCGGGCAGATCACGCGGAAATCGTCCGCCAGCGCACGCGCCAGATCGTCGAAATCGCGGCCGTTCCGCGTCAGCCCATGGGCGCAGACGACCACGCGAGGATTGTCGCGGTCGCCCCATTCCGTATAGGCCATGCGATGCAGTCCATGCGGCCCCATGCACTGCACGCTGCGTTCGCGCAACGTCGGCGTCGGGCGCTGCGCCTCGAAGGTCTGGCGGATGTCGGTAATGAGGCTCATGGCGGACTTCCTGTCGGCAAAATCAGCCACGAGTCTAGCATTGCGCGCAGCCGACGGCGCCCGGCCGCCGGTTCAGCGCCCATGCCAGTAACGCGGATTCTGCTGCCGCGCGGCGGTGACGTCGGCCCCGGCCGCCGTCACCTCGACACGGATGGCGCCCTGGCTGTCCGTCCTCCAGTTGCGCGCACCCGCCTCCGCCCAGCGCGCCCACACCGCGGGAAAGGGATGACCGAAGCGGTTGCGGTAGCCGGCGGAATGGATCGCCGCTTCCGGCAGCACCGCATCGACGAAGGCCGCCAAGGACGACGTTCGGCTGCCATGGTGGCCGACGACGACGACCGAACTCGCCAGGGCTTGGGCCCCGTGGCGCGCGATCATCGCCGCTTCGCCGCGCGTCTCCAGATCGCCCACCAGCAGCAGCGAACCGCCCGCGCCGGTCACCTTGACCACGCAGGACAGGTCGTTGTTGCGGCGCACGCGCCGGCCATCGCCCCACGGATGCAGCACCTCGAAACGCACGCCGTCCCACTCCCAGCGCTGGCCGTCGTTGCAGGACAGGCGCCCGGCGCCGCTTGCGCGACCTCCCGCGCCGCTCCAGAAGCCTGCCGCATCGTCCTCGGACGCCAGCACGTCGCCCACTTCCATGCCATCGAGCACGCTGCGTGCCCCACCCACATGATCGGCATCGTCATGCGACAGCACCATCCGGTCGATCCGGCCCACGCCGGAAGCGGCCAGGAAGGGCAGGATCACCCGCTCGCCGGCATCTGCCGCGTCGCCATAGGGCGGACCGGCGTCGTACAGCAGCGCGTGCGTCGCCGTCTGTATGTGCACGGCCAGGCCCTGCCCCACATCGAGCACGGTGGCGACGAAATCTCCCGCCGCCGGGCGCGCAGGTTGCCACAGCAGCAGTCCGGACAGCACGAAGACGGCCGGCATGCGCGCCGGCATCGGGCGTGGCAGCAACAGCAGCAGCACCGCCGCCACACTCGCGCCCACCAGCCAGGCCGGTGGAGCCGCCTGACGCCACAGCGCCACCGGCGCCGCGGCCAGCCAATCGACCGGCCGCATCAACAGTGCAAAGCTGCCGTGAGCCAGATGCAGGAGAGGGTCGAAGGGCAGGATCGCCGCGAGCAGCGCGAGCGGGGTGACGACGAAGCTCACCACCGGGATCGCGAGCGCGTTGGCGAGCGGCGAGACGATGGAGAAGGACTGGAACAGCGCGATCAGCAGCGGCATCGTCGCGAGCGTGATCGCCGCCTGCGTCTTCACCGCCGCACGCCAGCCGGCGCCACGCTCATGCGTGCCGTGGCGTGCCCCCAGCACCAGCAGGATGATGCCGACGGCACCGAACGACAGCCAGAACCCGGCCGCCAGCACCGCCCAGGGATCGACGAGCAGCACCCCGGCCAGCGCCAGCAGCAGGACCCGCCCCGGCGACGGCGAGCGCCCCAGCAGCAGCGCCAGACCCACCACCCACAGCATGATGAGCGCACGCTGCACCGGAATCCCCATGCCGGCGAGCAGCGCGTAGCCCGTCGCCGTCACGATCGCCGCCAGCGCCGCCGCCTTGCGTGCCGGCAGGCGCAGCACGAGCTTCGGCACGCGACGCCACATTGCGCTGACCAGCGCCGCGCCGAGCAGGCCGATGAGCGAGATGTGCATGCCCGAGATGGCCACCAGATGCGAGATGCCGGTGCGGCGGAAGACATCCCACTGCTCGGCCGGAATGGCACGCTGGTCGCCGATCACCAGCGCCGCCAGCACTCCCGCATAGGGGGCTTCGCCCAGCACGGCCAGGAAGCGGTCGCGGATCTCGCCGCGCGCACGGTGCACCTTGTGCATGAAGGCCACCGCGCCGGCATCGAGCCTGCGGGCGCCGCCGCGCACGTAGCCGGTGGCCCGCAGTTCGCGCTCGAGCAGCCAGGCCTCGTAGTCGAAGCCCTCCGGGTTGACGAAACCATGCGGACGCTTGATGCGTACCACGAAGCGCCAGCGCTCGCCCGCGACGACGACAGGCGGTGCCGAGTCCTCGTCCTGCAGCCGATACCAGGACAGCAGGATGCGACTTGGCACGCCCGCGCTTCCCCCATCGGGCACGAACGCGAAGCGCACGCCGTCGGGCAGTTGCTGCGGCAGTTCGTCCACCCTGCCGGTGAGGACGATGTCCTCGCCTTCGCGCGCCATGGGCAAGGAATCGGCAAGTCGCCACTCGGCACGCTGCGCGGCCCACAGAAAACCCCCGGCCAGTGCCAGCAGCCAGCCGGCCACGACGATGGCGCGGCAGGCGGCGCAACCGCCGCCCGGCGACGACGAATGGCGGATGCCGCGCCCCATCCGGAACAAGGCCACCAGCCCCAGGGTCAACGCACACCAGCCGCCGCCGAGCCAGGCGGGCTCCGGCAGGTCGGCCTGCTGCTGGAACAGCCAGACGCCCGCACCGAACAGGATGATTGCAATACGCATGGCATCGGATAATGCCAATGACAAATACCCGACAGCAAGTCCCTGCCTTGCCGCCGGCTGCCGCTGCTAGAATCGACGGCGCCCACGATCATGCGCAAACGCCTCAAGCAGCTCCTCCCGAATCACGACGCCGTCCGCGACAACCGCTGGCTGCGCCCGTTCGCCGGAACGCTGCTGCACCCGCGGTTGTGGCACCTCAACCGGCACTCGGCAGCCGGCGCGGTGGCGGTGGGCATGTTCTGCGGCCTGATTCCCGGCCCGCTGCAGATGCTGGGTGCGGCGATCTGCTGCGTCGTGCTGCGGGTGAATCTGCCGCTGGCGCTGCTCTGCACGCTGTACACCAACCCGCTCACCATCGTGCCGCTCTACCTGATCGCCTACGGCCTGGGCAACTGGGTGATGGGCCATGGCGACGCACATTTCACGCCGCCGCCGGAGATGTCGGGCGTCGACCTGGCGGGCTGGATCGCCGAACTGATCGCATGGATGGCCGGCCTGGGCAAGCCGCTGGCGCTGGGACTGGTGCTGCTGGCGGCGACACTTTCGATCACCGGCTATCTGCTCGTGAAGGGCGGCTGGCGCTGGTGGCTGATCCGCCACTGGCGCAGGCGCCAGGCGCTACGCGGCCGGCGGCCGAGCTGAGGCGGAACGCGGCTCGAAGACTTGCACGCGCCCTCGCCGCACGTACCCCGGATAAACCCTCAGCCGAGGCGGCCGTCGTCGAGCCGCAGCCTGCGCTCTGCACGGCGTGCCAGGCTCTCGTCGTGCGTCACGATGACGAAACTGGTGGCCAGGCGCTCATTGAGCGACAGCATCAGGTCGAACACTGACTCGGCGGTACGACGATCCAGGTTGCCGGTCGGCTCGTCGGCCAGCACGCAGGCCGGCTGCGTCACCAGCGCGCGCGCGATCGCGGCGCGCTGGCGCTCGCCGCCGGAGAGTTCGCCCGGCGTGTGGTCGAGCCGATGGCCGAGCCCGACTTCGCGCAGCATCGCCGCGGCTTGCTCGTTGGCCTCGACCCGGTTCATGCGGCGGATGTAGAGCGGCATGGCGACATTCTCGAGCGCGGTGAATTCGGGCAGCAGGTGGTGGAACTGATAGACAAAGCCCAGCGCCGCGTTGCGCAGCCGGCCGCGTTCTGCCTCCGAAAGCGTCGAGAAGTCCCTGCCCATCAGCCGCACCGCACCGGCGGTAGGCGTGTCCAGCCCGCCCAGCAGGTGCAGCAGCGTGCTCTTGCCCGACCCCGACGCACCGACGATGGCCAGGCGCTCGCCACGCGCCACCGAGAGGCTCACTCCGCCGAGCACCTGCACCGCCTCCGCGCCTTCGCGAAAGCGCTTCTCCAGCCCGTCGCACGCCAGTACCGGCGAGCCGCCCGCGGCATTCGCAGTCACCATTCCGTCCGCCCCGATCACCTTCTCACTCATAGCGCAGCGCCTCCGCCGGATTCACCTTCGACGCGCGCCAGCTCGGATAGAGCGCCGCCAGCAGGGTGAGCAGGAAGGACACCGACACGATGCTGACCACGTCGCTCCACAGCACCTTGGAGGGCAGCTCGTTGATGTAATAGACCTCCTTGTTCCACAGCGTCATGCCGGTGACGGCCTCCAGTGCGGGGATCACCACATCCAGGTTGTGCGCGATCAGCAGCCCGCCGATCACGCCAGCCGCCAGGCCGACGAAGCCGATGATGGTGCCCTGCAGCACGAACACCGTCATGATCGATGCCGGGCTCGCACCCAGCGTGCGCAGGATGGCGATGTCGGCGTATTTCTCCTGCACCGCCATCACCAGCGTGGACACGATGTTGAAGGCAGCCACGGCGACGATCAGGAACAGGATCAGGGTCATCATCGTCTTCTCCAGTGCCACCGCGCGGAAGAAGTTGGCGTGGGCACGCGTCCAGTCGGCCACGATGAGGTCCGGCTCCGACAGGCTGGCGGCCAGTTGGCGCGCCACCCGCGGCGCGGCGAACAGGTCGTCGAGCTTGAGCCGCACGCCGGTCACGTCCTCGCCCATGCGGTACAGCGCCTGGGCATCGGCGAGGTGGATCAGCGCAAGGCCGGAGTCGTATTCGTACATGCCGGCTTCGAAGATGCCGACCACCTCGAACTGCTTGACGCGCGGCAACACCGCGGCGGGCGTCACCAGGCCCTGCGGTGCGATCAGCGTGACCTTGTCGCCCAGGGTGACGTGCAAGGCCAGCGCCAGGTCGCGCCCGAGCAGGATGCCGAAGCGGCCAGGCTGAAGCGCATCGAACGCGCCGGCCTTCATGTGGCGGGCGAAGTCGGCGACCTTGTCCTCCTCGCTCGGGATCACGCCACGCACCATGGTGCCGCGCACTGCATCGCCGAAGGACAGCAGGCCCTGTTCCTGCACGTAGGGTGCCGCGGCCACCACCGAGGGGTGCCGTCCGGCCTCGTCGGCCACCTGCTGCCACGATGCCAGCCCGCCGTCGATGCGCTGGATCTGCACATGCGAGGCGACGCCGAGGATGCGGGTGCGCAGTTCTTCCTGGAAGCCGTTCATCACCGACAGCACCACGATGAGCGCCGCGACGCCCAGTGCGATGCCCAGCATCGATACCAGGGAAATGAAGGAAATGAAACGGTTGCGGCCCTGCGCCCGCTTGCGTGAGCGGGTATAGCGCAGGCCGACGAGAAATTCATAACGCATCGGGAGGTCGGACACTCGGGCCGTTGGCGGCAAGCCCGGCATTGTGCCGGGGATGGAGCACGATGGGGAGCCTGACGGCGTGCAAGTGTGTAAGCGCCGGTAGCCGAAACGGCGGGTCTTGACTTCAATGACTGTATTTTTTTACAGTCTTCACATGTTTCCAGCCTATGCCGAACTGCACTGCCTGACCAACTTCAGCTTCCAGCGCGGCGCCTCGCACCCCGAGGAACTCGTCGCACGGGCGGCCGAATACGGCTACGCCGCACTGGCGATCACCGACGAGTGTTCGCTCGCCGGTGTGGTGCGGGCGCATCGCGCGCTGCGCGATCTGCCTCCAGAATCGGCCCCGAAGCTGATCGTCGGCAGCGAGATCCGGCTTGCGGACGGACCCTGCCTGGTGCTGCTGGCCACCAGCCGCGACGCCTACGGGCAGTTGTCGCGGCTGATCTCCGCCGCACGGCGCGCCGCGGCGAAGGGCGAGTACCGCATCGATCGCACCACGCTCGAGGCGGCCGCGGCCGATCGGCTGTCGGGCTGCCTCGCGCTGCTGCTTCCACCCCCCGGCCTGGCGGATGCGGACGCCCTGCTCGCCGAAGCGCAGTGGCTGGCAGGACTCTTTCCGCAGCGTGGCTGGATGGCGGCCTCGGTGGTGTTCGACGGCCGCGACCGCGCGCGCCTCACCCTGCTGCGCCGCATCGCGCGTACTGCCGGCCTGCCGGTGGTGGCCGCCACCGGAGCGCTGATGCACGATGCGGCGCGGCGCCCGCTCGCCGACGCGCTGACCGCGGTCCGGCTGCACTGCAGCGTGGCCGAGGCCGGCCTGCAGCTCGCACCCAACGCCGAACGCCGGCTGCACAGCCGCGACGCGCTGGCGCGGCGCTACCCGCCCGCGCTGCTCGCCGAAACGCTGAAGGTGGCAGCCCGCTGCACGTTCAGCCTGGACGAGCTGCGCTATGAATATCCGGAGGAGCTGGTGCCGGCCGGTGAAACGGCGGGCTCGTGGCTGCGCAAGCTGGTCGAAGGCGGCCTGGCATGGCGCTACGGCCGCCAGCCGGCACTCGAACAGGTCGCCAGTGCCACGCCGCCTGCCACAGCCGACGATCCCGTCCCGCCCGAGGTGCGCAGCCGGATCGAGCACGAACTGGCCCTGATCGCCGAACTGGGCTACGAAGCCTATTTCCTCACCGTGCACGACATCGTGCGCTTCGCGCGCGGCGCCGGCATCCTGTGCCAGGGGCGCGGCTCGGCGGCCAATTCGGTGGTGTGCTGGGCGCTGGGCATCACCGAAGTCGATCCGGCGCTGGGCATCATGCTGGTCGAGCGCTTCATCTCACGCGAGCGCAACGAGCCGCCCGACATCGACGTCGATTTCGAGCACGACCGGCGCGAGGAGGTCATCCAGTACATCTACCGCAAGTACGGTCGCGAACGCGCCGCGCTGGCCGCCACCGTGATCACCTACCGCGCCCGCAGCGCACTGCGCGACATCGGCCGCGCGCTGGGCCTGGGCGAAGCGCAGATCGAACGGCTGACGCGCGACCACTTCTGGTTCGACGGCCGCCACATCCTGGCCGAACGGCTGCAGGAAGCCGGGCTCGATCCGGCCAGCCCGGTGGTGCGCCGGCTGGTGTCGCTCACCGAAGAGCTGATCGGTTTTCCGCGCCACCTGTCGCAGCATGTCGGCGGCTTCGTCATCGCGCGCGGCCGGCTCGACGAGCTGGTGCCGGTGGAGAACGCCGCAATGGCGGAGCGCACCGTGATCCAGTGGGACAAGGACGATCTCGACACCCTCGGCCTGCTCAAGGTGGACGTGCTGGCGCTGGGCATGCTGTCGGCGTTGCGCCGCAGCCTGGCGCTGGCCTCGGCCTGGCGCGGGCGGGCGCTGACGCTGGCGAGCATCCCGCGCGAGGTCGATGCGGTGTACGCGATGCTGTCGCGGGCAGATGCGATCGGCGTGTTCCAGGTCGAGTCACGCGCCCAGCTCACCATGCTGCCGCGGCTCAAGCCGAAGACGTTTTACGACCTGGTGGTGGAAGTCGCCATCGTGCGCCCCGGCCCCATCCAGGGCGGCATGGTGCATCCCTACCTCGTGGCACGTGCACGCAAGGCGCGCGAGGAGGATCCACTCGACGGCCTGCGTCCGGAAATCCGCGGTGTGCTAGCACGCACCATGGGCGTGCCCATCTTCCAGGAGCAGGTCATGCAACTCGCGGTGGTCGCAGCCGGCTTCACCGGCGGCGAGGCCGACCAGTTGCGGCGAGCCATGGGCGCCTGGCGACGCAAGGGCGAGCTCGAACGCTACCGCGACAAGCTCATGCACGGCCTCGCCGCCAAGGGTTATGACGCCGATTTCGCCGAACGCCTGTGCCGCCAGATCGAAGGCTTCGGCAGCTACGGCTTTCCGGAATCGCACGCCGCCAGCTTCGCGCTGCTGGTGTATGCGTCGGCCTGGCTGAAGTGCTTCGAGCCGGCCGCCTTCCTGTGCGGCGTGCTGAACAGCCAGCCGATGGGCTTCTACTCGCCTTCGCAACTGATCCAGGATGCACGCCGCCACGGCGTCGAGGTAAGGCCGCCCGAAGTCAATGCCAGCGCGTGCGACTGCACGCTGGAAACCATCGGGGACAGCGCGGAGCCGGCCGTGCGCCTGGGCCTGCGCATGGTGCGCGGCCTGCAGGCGGATGCCGCCGAACGCATCGTCACCACCCGGGCGGGCCGTGCCGCAAAGAGTGCCGCCACCGATGGATCACCGCCGGCCGATGACGCCAGCACGCGCTTTGCCAGCGTGGAGGATCTCGCCCGGCGCGCGGCGCTCGATGCGGGCTCGCTGCGGGCGCTGGCCACTGCCGGTGCGCTGGCCAGCATCGCCGGCCACCGCCACCAGGCGCTGTGGCAGGCCGCCGGCGGCGCGCCTTTGCCCGGCCTGCTCGCCGATGCGCCCGGCGCCGACGTACCCACCCTGCTCGCCGCCCCTTCCGAGGCCGATGACCTGCAGGCGGACTACGCCCGCCTCGGTTTCACCCTGGGCCGTCATCCGCTCGCGCTGCTGCGTGGCGAACTCGCCGCGCTGCGCTTCCTGTCCGCCGCCGACATCGCCGCCGCTCCCGATCGCATGCTGGCGCGCGGCGCCGGGCTGGTCACCTGCCGCCAGCGCCCCGGCACCGCCAAGGGCACGATGTTCATCACGCTGGAAGACGAAACCGGGCTGATCAACGTCATCGTCCGACCCGAGCTGCTCGAGCGTCAGCGCCGCATCCTGCTCGGTGCCCGGCTACTGGGCATCTACGGCCAGATCAGCCGCCAGGGCAGCGTGGTGCACCTGCAGGCCAGCCGCGCGGTGGACCACTCCGCCCTGCTCGGCGCGCTGGATGCACGCAGCCGGGACTTTCATTGAACGGACGAGCGCAGCCGTCGATCGGCGCCGCCCCACTCGCAAGCGTTTCGGTCCGAATTGCGCAGTGGCTATACTCTCGGGCTCATCCACCAGGGGAGACCACTGCATGAAGCTCGAGACCCTCGCCGTACACGGCGGCTATTCGCCCGATCCGACCACCAAGGCGGTGGCGGTGCCGATCTACCAGACGACGTCCTACGCCTTCGACGACACTCAGCATGGCGCCGATCTGTTCGACCTGAAGGTGCAGGGCAACATCTACACCCGCATCATGAACCCGACCACCGCCGTGCTCGAGCAGCGCGTGGCGGCGATGGAGGGCGGCATCGGCGCGCTGGCGGTGGCCTCGGGCATGTCGGCGATCACCTACGCGATCCAGACGATCGCCGAAGCCGGCGACAACATCGTGTCGGCCTCGACGCTGTATGGCGGCACCTACAACCTGTTCGCCCACACTTTCCCGCAGTTCGGCATCGAGGCGCGCTTCGCCGACTACCGCGACCCGGACAGCTTCGCCGGTCTGATCGACGAGCGCACCAAGGCCATCTATTGCGAGTCGGTCGGCAACCCGCTCGGCAACGTCACCGACATCGGCCGCCTGGCCGAGATCGCGCACAAGGCCGGCGTGCCGCTGATCGTGGACAACACCGTGCCCTCGCCCTACCTGTGCCGCCCCTTCGAGCATGGCGCCGACATCGTGGTGCACGCGCTGACCAAGTATCTGGGCGGGCACGGCAATTCGATCGGCGGCATCATCGTCGATTCGGGCAAGTTCCCGTGGGCCGAGCACAAGGCGCGTTTCCGCCGCCTGAACGAGCCCGATGTGTCCTACCACGGCGTCATATATACCGAGGCGCTCGGCGCGGCTGCCTTCATCGCGCGCGCGCGGGTGGTGCCCCTGCGCAACACCGGCGCGGCCATTTCGCCCTTCAACAGCTTCCTGATCCTGCAAGGCATCGAGACGCTGGCGCTGCGCATGGACCGCATCTGCACCAACACCCGGAAGGTGGCCGAATTCCTGCGCGGCCATGGCAAGGTCGCCTGGGTGAACTACGCCGGGTTGCCCGACCACAAGGATCACGCCCTAGTGCAGAAGTACATGGGCGGCCGCGCGTCGGGCATCCTGTCCTTCGGCGTGAAAGGCGGACTGGAGGCCGGTGCCCGCTTCCAGGATGCGCTGAAGCTCGTCACCCGCCTGGTGAACATCGGTGACGCCAAGTCGCTCGCCTGCCACCCCGCCTCGACCACCCACCGCCAGCTTGCGCCGGAAGAACTCGCGAAGGCGGGCGTGTCGCCCGACATGGTGCGGCTGTCGATCGGCATCGAGCATATCGACGACATCCTCGCCGATCTGGACCAGGCCCTGGCCGCGGTCTGATCGTCACGCCTGCGCCGGGGGATTCGTCCACCGGCGCACGATTCGCGCCGCCCCGGTGGGCGGCGCTTTCCTTTTCCGTCTCGTTCCTCTCGCGCTTGCACGCCCTCATCGAATTCCCCAGCCCCTTCCCGGAGGAACCAGGCGTCGTCCGCCTGCTGGAGCCGCCCGGCAGCGACATCGAGGCCCTGCGCGCGCGGCTGCGGGACGGCAGCTACGCTCGGCCTTTCGTGCTCGAGAACGGCGGCTTGCGCGCACTGCATTTCAGCCTCGGCTACGTGCAGAGCGTGATGAAGATCTCGGATCCCTGCGCGCTGCAACTCGGCTACGCGCAGCGCATGACGACTTTCCTGCTGTTCAACCCGCGGCCACGGCAGATGGTGATGATCGGCCTGGGGGGCGGCTCGCTGGTGAACTTCTGCCACCGCTACCTGCCTGCTACCCGCCTTGCCGTGGTGGAAATCGACGCCGATGTGATCGCCCTGCGCGAGCAGTTCTGCGTGCCGCCCGATGACGAGCGGCTGCAGGTGATCCATGGCGATGGCGCCGACTTCGTGAGGGACCACCCCGGGCGCATCGATGTGCTGATGATCGATGCCTTCAGTGCCGACGGCGTGGCCGAAGAGCTCGCCAGCTTCGAGTTCTACGAGCAGGCGCGCCGCCGGCTTTCCGCCAGCGGCGTGCTGGTGATGAACATCGCCGGCAACAAGGCAAGCTATGCGCGGCACGTCGAACGCCTGCTGACAGCGTTCGACGACGCGGTGATCGCGATGTCGGTGCGCGAGGACGGCAACTACATCCTGTTCGCTTTCCGGGATCCCAGCTTCGTGCCGCGATGGAAGTTCATGCGCGCCATCGCCATCGAGCTGCAGAAACGCCTGCGACTGGATTTCCCGGGTTTCGCGCAGCAACTGGAACGCGGACAGGCACTGCGTCTTGCGCAACGCCTGTCCGCCTGAGCCTGGCGCTCAGCGCAGCGCGAACTGCACCTGCCCGCCTTCGGTGATCGCCTCGACCTTGGGCTCGAGCAGGAAGACACGTTCGGCCGGCACCTTGCCTTCGGTGGTCAGCCAGTTCTTCACTTCCTGCCCGCGCTGCGCTGCCAACGCGCGCAGGTCGGCGTCGCCGACGGCAGTGTTGGCGAGCATCAGCGCTTCCATCTCCGGCACCGGCAGGTCCTTGGTGAGGCCGATCATGTTGCGTGGCTTCTTGAAATCGGCCTCCTTGTAGGCCTTTTTCAGCAGCTCGGGATACTCCTGGGCGCTGAGCTCGATGTCGTCCACCGAGGGTGCCTCCTGTCCCTTGGCGACCATCGCCTTGAGCTTCTGCGCCCGCACCATGCGCTGCAGCATCGCCTGCTTCAGCCCGTCGGTGTCCCGCGCCGGGTCGGCTCTGCCGGTAATGTCCAGGCGCAGCGCGGGACGATCGACGAGCGCCTGCGCCAGCGTCTTCAACCTCTGCTGCTGCGCCTCACCCGGCCGTGAGAGCCCCGGCGCGAGTTCGAGGCTGGAGAGTTCCTCGCCGCCACCGAGGACCGAACCGAGCAGCGCGAACGGCGCGGTGATCGCCTTGCCGATCAGGTTCACCAGCACCTTGACGACGAGGCCGAAGACGCTGAATTGCGGGTCGTCCAGCGTGCCGCTGACCGGCAGGTGGAGGTCGATTTCGCCCCGCGCATTCTTCAGCAAGGACACCGCGAACTGCACCGGCAGTTTGAGCGCATCGGGGCTGTCGACCTTATCGCCGAAGGTGAGCTGGTCGAGGAAGATCTGGTTGGTCGCGGTGAGCTTGCGGTCCTCGATCTTGTAGTTGAGTTCGGCCGACAGCTTGCCCTTGGCGATGCCGTAACCCACGTACTTGCCCGAGTAGCTCGACAGCCCGGTCAGCTCGAAGTCCTTCACCGTCGCCAGGATGTCGAGATGGGCGTCCTGGCGGAAAGGGTTGAGCTCGCCAACGACCTTGACCGGCGCCGCGTTGTCCACCTTGCCGCTGAGGTCCAGCTTCGCGATCGTCGTCGGGTCGGACGAAAGACCGGTGAGCGAGCCCGCCATGCCGGTCAGGTTGACGTTGTAGTTCGGGCGGATGAAGCGGTCGCTGAAGGCGACATTGCCGCCCTTGACGTCGATGCGGCCCACACGGATCGGCGGCGGCGGTTCGCGGCGTGGCGGCAGCTCGGCGCTGCGCTTGCCGCTGTCTGTGCCCGAGGCCGCCTGCGGCGCACCGACGCCCGCCGGCCCTTCAGCCACCACAGGGGCCTCGGAGGCGGGCTTCCCGGCCTTCGCCTCCGGCTCGGCCTCGCTGCCATCACCGCGGATCTCGCGCAGGTTCAGGCGGCCTTTTTCATCGAGGATCAGGCGGGTGTAGAAGTCGTTCAGTGCGACCTTGTCGATGTCGAGCGCAAAAGGCTGCAGCTTGAGGTCGATGCCGCCCACATTGAGGGCGCGCCAGCGCACGAAATCGGTGGCATTGAGTTTGTCGATCGACGCAAAATCGGCCACGCCGACGTCGCCCCTGAAGCGCCCGAGCAGGCTACCGTTCTTCGCCGTGTTCAAGTCGAGGCTGCCGCGCGTGGTGAGGTTGCCGCGCGAAATCGCGATCTTGGTCTTTTCCAGCACATAGGGCTGCAGCGGCAACAGGTCGACGCTGCGCAGATCGAGCTTCAGGTCGGCCTTCAGTGGCTCCAGCGTCAGCGCACCACTGGCGCCGAGACGGCCACGCTTGTTGATGCGCGAATCGAGCTTGAGCTGCGTCGTCGCCCCCTTGGCGGTCGACACGTTGTCGAGTTGCAGCCCGATCCCATCGACCGCGAGGACGACGGGCTTGGCCACAGTGCGATCCTCCAGCCGCACAGCAGCGTTCTCGAGCGCCAGCCTGTCCACCTTGACCACCCAGTCGGGCCCCTCGCTGCTGGGCTTGGGCTTGTCGCCGGTGAGTCCGAGCAGATCGAAGCGGCCATCCTTCAGGCGTACCGCCGACACCGCCGCGCCCTTGACGCCGAGTTCGCCCAGATTCACGGTGCGGGCACCGAGGTCGACCGCAAGCTTGCGAACGTCGAGCTCGGGCACGCGCACAGCGGGCTCCTTCTGCCCCTTCAGCGCGAGCACAAAATCGCGCAGCGTCAGATTCTCACTGCCGACCTTGATGTCCGCCTTGCCGTCGGCTCCCAGGGCGACGCGATAGTGCACCGATCCGTCGAGCTGGCCGCCGCGCAACTCGCCGCCGGGCAGGGCTGCCGCGGCGTACGGCGCATAACGCGCCGGCTTGATCGCTTCCAGCGTCGCCGTACCGTCGAACACGAAAGGTGCGAGACTGAGCTTGTCCTCGTGCGTGATCTTCTCGCCGCCATCAGTGACGTAATCGAGCCGGATCTCCGCCGGCATGTCGCCGGTGTTGGCAAGGTCGCGCATGTCGAGGTTGATCGCCTCGACGCGGGCGCGGAAAGGCTCGGCCAGCGTGCGGTCCTCGAAGCGGACCACACCCTCGCGGATGCGCGCATCGGCCAGCAGGAAGTCGGGCTGCGACGGCTTGGCCTCATCGGCCTGCGGCGCTTTCTGGGCAGCATCCTTCGACGGCGGCGGCGCCAGCGTCACCAGGTTGATGCCGCCATCCTTGAGCCGCACGAGATCGATCTCCGGCTGGTGCAGGCGCAGGCGGGTGAAATGCCACTTGTTGGCGAAAGGCTCGACGTCGGCCAGTTCGAGGCCGAATTCGCTCACCTTCACCGCGGGCGCGCCGGTCTTGTCCTGCACTTCCAGCTTGTCCACCTGCACCTGCCCGCGCAGCGTCACCAGCGGCTTGGCGTCGGCTTCGGGCGCCTGCGCAAAAGCGAGTTCCAGGTTGGTGGTGAGCAGCCCGGATGGCAGACGGAAGCTGGGTTCGAACGGCAGGTACGCCATCCAGGGCGCGAGGTCGAACTCCTTCAGCGCCAGTTCGAGGATGGTTTCGTGCGTGTCCTTGAACGGCTTGCTGCGCGCGCTCAGCCCGATGGGGTCGCCATCGAGCGTCGCCTCGAACTTGGGCTCGATGAAGACATCCACCTTGACCGGCAGGTTGGACACGAAGGGCACGCCGAGCTCGATGCCGGTGAGTTCGTGCTTGAGCCCGCGCGGCTGGTCATTCACCGCGATGCGGCCGCCGCCGATGTGGATGTTGCCGATCGAGAACAGGGTCTCGCCCTTCGATTCGGCCTTCGGTTGCGCCGCGAGACGGTCGAGCACGTCCTTCCAGTTGCTGCGACCGCCCTCCTGCAGGACCACATTCACCCGTGGTCCGGTGAGCGACACCTCGTGCAGCACGACGCCGCCGCGGAACAGGGACTCCAGCTCGCCGTTGACGCGCAGCATGTCGAAACCCAGGGCCTCCGCGCTGCCGTCCGCTTCCATCACGCGCACGCCGTGCAGCTCCGCGGTCAACGCGAAGGGATTGAAGCGCACCGCGTCGATGCTCACCACCCGCCCGAGCGTGTCACTGGCGATCTTCACCGCATAGTGTTTTGCCACCGACGGCACCACGCCGAAGCCGATCGCAGCCACGGCGACGAACACGCCCGCCACCCACTTCGCGGGGCGCGCGTAGCGCCGCAGGGCGCTCGATGCAGCCGCACCGGTGGTGGTTTCAGTCATGAAGGCACTCCCTGAATTCGCTTTTCTTCATTGGTCCATCCTGCCGTGCCATCGACGCACGGCAGCCATCGCACTGCGCAACGCAGCCGGCATTTTGCGCTGCTTTCGCAGCAGCCGGTACCCGCGCGGGCGCGACACAGCATGCATCCGCCCACCACGACGCGCCATCCGCAGCGCAACTGCGTCTCGACGCGCGCGATTCTATCGGCCCCGCAGCCTGTCGGGGCGACGCGATGGCGAACCGAGCATCTCAGCTTTCGCCGGGATGTCGCCGACCTGCCTCGGCCACCGGCGCGATGGCGCGGCGCCGGAACGGCAGCCCCAGCTCCCGCAGCAAGGGCAGGATCGCCAGCCCCTGCAGCGCGACGAGGCCCGCGAAGACGAGCCGCAGTGACGTGTCCATGGTGTAGCCGGCGCCTTTCAGCGCATCGAGCATCAGCCCCATGCCCCACTGCATGAGGAAGGCGCCCGCGAACGCCATCAGGTTGCTGGCCGTGCTGACACGGCCGAAAAGCGTGCGCGGGAAACATGCCGAGCTGGCGAGATAGGTTTGCGAATTCACCGCCGACAGGAGGCCGAGCAGGAACCACAGCACCGCGGGAGGACCGCCGTCGAACAGGATGAGCAGCTCGACGATCAGCACCATGCAATACCCGAACTGCATCAGGTTGAGCGGCTTCACGCCGCGGTGCGCCAGCGCAGTGCCAAGCAGGCCGATCGAGAGCTGCCCGCCCAGCATACCGAGATTGAGCAGGACCAGGATGCGCGCCGCGTTGCCGATGTCCAGGTGATTGACGTTCATCAGCCATGGCACCACCCACAGGCTCTGCAGCGCCATGAAGCCGCCGATGAAGCACAGCGACGACCCCGCGAAGCGCAGGAATTGCGGGGACAGGTAGATTCCCGCAACCACCTTCAACGCCTCTCCTGCCGATTCGCGCCGGCCCGGGCCGGCGTCGTCGGGCAGGCTGCGAAAGATGAGCACCGAGGCGCCCAGCGCAACCGCGGCGACGATCCAGAACACGCCGCGCCAGCCAACCAGTGGCAGCGCCGCCTCGACCGGCACACTGGCCGTCAGCGCCCCCAGCGCGCCTGCCGACATGATGAAGCCGGTCAATGAACTCTGCCGCTCGCGCGGATACCATCGCGCGAATCCGCTCAAGGCGGCCATCAGGCAGGCCGACACGCCCAGGCCGATGAGCGCGCGCGCCAACCCGAGCGCCACCAGCGAATCGCCCAGCGCAAAGCTCGCTGCGCCGACGGCCGTGACGAGCAGCAGCGTGCCCTCGACACGCCGCGGGCCGAAACGGTCGAGCGCGACCCCGACGGGAATCTGCGCCAGGCCGAAGGCGAGGAAATAGGTGCTCGTGAGCAGCCCGAGATGCGCGGCGGAAAGCTTCATTTCCCCCGTCAGCATCGGGGAAATGACGGCATTGACGGTGCGCAGCAGATAGGACAGAAAGTAGCCGAGTGCAAAGGGCAGGAAAATCCTCTGCCCGGCAGACGGAAGGGATGGAAGCGACATGCCGTTTCGATGCGGTTCGAGGCCTGCATTGTGCCCTTTCTACGCATCGCGCTTCCAGGCCGGGGGCGTTTCGGAGGGCCGCAGCGCATCCGCGCCGGCCGACTTGACTCGCATCAATGCCGACGGGGATGGCCCGGAGACAATACCCCAATGCCCCGACCGGAGATGCACATGAGCCTGATTTCTTCCCTGATGACGCAGGACCACCGCGACTGCGACCATGAATTCGCCCTCGCCGAGAGCCTCGTCGCCCACCGCGACTGGGACGCTGCAGCGAAGGCCGTGAACGCCTTCGCCGCGGCGCTCGAGGCCCACTTCAGCGCCGAGGAGGAGCAGCTCTTCCCGCGCTTCGAGGCCGTCACCGGCATGACCCACGGGCCGACCGAGGTCATGCGCGGGGAACATGCCGAAATGCGCGCCATCGCCGCCAGCCTGAAGGACGCCCTGGTGCGACGCGATGCGGACGACTTCGCGGGCGAGGCGGAAACCCTGCTGATCCTGATGCAGCAGCACAACATGAAGGAGGAGAACATCCTCTATCCGATGTGCGACGCCCGCCTTGCCACCGAACGCGACGCGCTGGCCGAAGCGCTCGGACAGCGCCTGACCCGGAAGACGCCGGCATGAGCGCGATCGTCGTCGATGCGCGCGGCCTCGAGCCGCCAGAGCCTTTCGAGCGCGCCATGGAAGGCCTGGCCGACCTGCCGGCAGGCGGCGAACTGCTGTTGTTGCTCGACCGCATGCCCTACCCCCTGTTCCGCATCCTCGACCGCGACGGCTATCGGCACGAGGAAGCGGTGCGTGATGACGGCGTGGTCGAGATCCGCATCACCCGGCCATGAGCAGCGCCAACCCGGGCCTGTCCTACG
>JAFEFM010000433.1 GCA_018240585.1 Pseudomonadota bacterium | reverse complement strand
CTGCGCCGCGAGATCATCGCCACCCATGTGGTCAACAGCATGGTCAATCGCGTCGGCCCCAGCTTCTGCTTCCGCCTGCAGGAGGAGACCGGCGCCACCGCCGCCGACATCGTGCGCGCCTACCTCGGCACGCGCGAGATCTTCGGCCTGGTGTCGCTGTGGCACGCCGCCGAGGTACTCGACCATGCGGTGCCGGTCGAGGTGCAGCAGGACATCCTGCAGGCGAGCATGCGCCTGGCGCTGCGCGGCACGGTATGGCTGCTGCAGCGGCGCGCCATCCTGGGCGAGCTCCAGGCAGCCATCGCCCGCTTCGCCCCCGGCGTCGGCGAGGTCGGCAATGGCCTGGCGCGCTGGCTGGCGCCACACGAGCTTGCGCCGGTGGAGGCCGAAGCGGGACGCCTGGCTGCACGCGCCGTGCCTCGGCCGCTCGCGCAACGTGTCGCACAGCTCGACGCACAGTTCTCCGCGCTCGACATCGTCGAGATCGCCGGCGACACCGCGCGCAGCGTCGAAACCGTCGCCGAAGTGTATTTCGGCCTGGGCGGCCGCCTGGATCTCGGCTGGCTGTCGCACCAGATCGGCGCGATGCCCGCTGCCGGGCATTGGACGGCGCTGGCGCGCGTGGCACTGCGCGACGACCTCACCGCCCTCGCCCACGGCCTGACCCAGTCGGTGCTCGACCTGAATCCGCAGGAGCACGACACCGGCACGCTGCTCGCCGCGTGGGAGGCGCATCGCGACGCCCACCTCGCCCGCTACCGCCAGTTGCTCGCCGAACTGCGCCCCGCGGCCACGCTGGACCTGGCGATGTTGTCGGTGAGCCTGCGCCAGTTGCGGGCGCTGATCTGATCGCCGCCGCCGGCAAGATGCCGGCGGCTGGCGTCACCGCTGAGCTTGCGGTACGGTTTCGACTATTGTTAGCTTGAAAACAACGTCATCCGGGGTCGCAGCGATGATGAGCGAGGCCGCGTGGAGGAGGCTGCTGGACCAGATCCGCGACGGCCGCGTGGTGCCGGTCATCGGCCCGGAACTGCTCGTGTACGACACGAGCGGCAAGCAGTCGCTGCAGGCACGCGTGGCCGAGAGGCTGCTCGCCCTCTACAACCAGGCGTTGCCGCCGGAAGGCCTGACCGAGTTCCGCGAGCTGAACGACGCCGTGGTGCGACTGCGACAGGCACGCGACGACAACGGACTGATCGTGCGCAACCTGCAGGACCTGTATGCCGATGTCCATGGCGTGCTGCGCGAGATCACCGGCGCGCGCGACAGCGTGCTGCCCACGGCGCTCGACCAGCTCGCCCGCATCGCCGATTTCCGCCTGTTCGTCACGCTGACGCCCGACACCCTGCTCGCCACCGCGCTCAAGCGCCGCTGCGCGGTGAACGAGATCGTGCACTCGCCGGACCTCTCCAGCAGCGAGGCGCGCGACTTGCCCGCCGACTGGCGCGACCGCCCGAACGAGGTGCAGTTGCTGTATCTGTTCGGCAAGGTCAGCTCGACGCCGGTGTATGCGCTCACCGAGGAAGACGTCCTCGAGTACGCCCACAGCATGATCGCCGGCCGCGGTCACGTGCTGCCGCGTTTCTTCGGCGAGCTGCAGGAGCTGAATCTCATGCTGCTGGGCTGCAACTTCCCCGACTGGCTGAGCCGGCTGTTCCTGCGCCTGACCAACAAGGAGCGCCTGTCGTCGGCCAAGGCCAAGCGCGAATGGCTCGTCGAGGAACTGCAGGACGAGCCGGGGCTGGTGACTTTCCTGCGCAACTACAGCCACGACACCGAGATCCTGGCCGACGTGCCACCGCTCGAGTTCGTCGCCGAACTGTACCGCCGCTGGCAGGCGGACAACGACGCGCGCCAGCAGGCCGGCGCGGCCGGTGGCAGCGACGATGCCGCCGACGAGCGGCCGCAGCCACCGCCCGGTGCGATCTTCTTCATCAGCTATTCGCGCGCCACCGACCAGCGGTTCGCCGAGGCGCTGGTCGAGGCGCTGAGGCAACTGGGCGTCGCCGAGCGCGAGCTGTGGTTCGACCGCCAGGCGATCGAGCCGGGGGACGATTTCCGCAACAAGATCCTCGATGGCATCGCCGGATGCCGCTACTTCCTGCCGGTGCTGTCCGAGGCCACCAACGCGCGCGAGGAGGGCTTCGTGTTCCGCGAGTGGCAGGCGGCGAACGACCGCCTGCCACAACTGAACCGCGACTTCATCTACCCCATCATCGTCGATGCGGATTACGCCCCCGACCGCTACACCGCCAAGCCGGTGCGTGCCTGGCAGTCGCTCGACTTCGGCCATGCCCCGGCCGGCGTGCCGGATGGCCGCACGCTGGCGAAGCTGACGAAGCTGCTGCGCGATGCGCGGCGGCTCGAGGTTTGAGCGATGGCGACGATGACGCCCACCCCTGCGACGCCGCCCGCCGACGCGCTCACCGGGCCGGAACCGGACGCACGCGCACGCGTCGATGCGCAGCACCCGTGGCCGGGGCTGGCGCCTTACGACGAGGCGTCCGGCGCCTGGTTCAAGGGACGCGACGAGGAGGCGGCAGAGCTGTTCCGCCTCATCCGCCTCGCCCCGCTCACCGTGCTGTATGGCGCCTCGGGCCTGGGCAAGAGCTCGCTGCTGCAGGCCGGCCTGTTTCCGCGCCTGCGCACCGAGCACTACCTGCCGGTGTATCTGCGCCTGGACTTTTCCGAACGCGCCGATGCGCCGCCGCTCGAGCAGGCCGCCCGCCGTCTCGACAAGGCGATCGCCGAATCCACCGCCGACGGCCCGCAGCGCGAGCCGGGCGAGGACCTGTGGCGCTTCCTGCACCGGCGCGACTTCGAGCTGTGGACGGCGGACAACTTCCCGCTGGTGCCGGTGCTGGTGTTCGACCAGTTCGAGGAGCTGTTCTCGCGCGGCGGCGCCCGGCCCGAACGCATCGGCCCCGTCATCGACGCCCTCGGCGACCTGCTCGACAACCGTATCCCGACCGCGCTGGCGAGCGACGAGAGCGGCGCGGAGCGTGAGCGGCTCGACCTGCGCACGCAGCGCTACAAGGTCCTGCTGTCCTTCCGCGAGGACTTCCTGCCGCACGTCGAATCGTGGAAGGACAAGATCCCGTCGCTGCTCAACAACCGCCTGCGCCTGCTGCCGATGACCCGACCACAGGCGATCCACGCCATCGACGAGGCGGGCGCGCAGGTGATGGAAGACGGCGTGGCGGCACGCATCGTCGATCTCATCACCCGCCGCGACGGCGATGCGGCACGCAGCGAGACGCCGGTGGAGCCGGTGCTGCTCAGCCTGTGCTGCACGCGCCTGAACGCGCGCCGTGCCGAGGGCAGCAGGATGGATGCCGCCCTCGTCGACAGCGCCGGCGAGGAGATCCTGGAGGACTTCTACCGCGAGGCGATAGCGGGCATGCCGCAGCGCGTGCCGGAGTTCATCGAAACCCACCTGATCCAGGGCGACCGCTACCGCGGCAGCTATCCCCTCGCCGAAGCGCTCGCGCAGCACCTGCTGGGCGCGGAGGAACTGTCGCGGTTGACCGACCACTTCCGCCTGCTGCGCATCGACCAGGAGTCCGACACGGCGCGCATCGAGCTGATCCACGACCGCCTGGTCGAGATCGTGCGCGTCGCACGCGACACGCGGCTGCGCGAAGCCATGGAACGGAAGGCGCTGGCCGAGCGCGCGCGGCGCAAGCGGGTGGAGCACGACCGCGCGCGCATCGCACGCATGCGCAACGGGCTGCTGGCGCTGTCCGTCGTCCTGCTCGCCTCGGTCGCGGTCGCCGTATGGACGGCGCAGCGCGCCATCCGCGCCGAGAAGCAGGCGACCGATGCCAGGTTCGCCACCCTCGACGCGCGCCTGGTGGGCGAGGCGCAGGCGATCCTGCATGGCGGGCTGGTGGAAAAGCCGCGCCGCGCCCTGCTGCAGTTGATCGCCGCGCAGCGCATGGGCCGCCGCAACGTCGGCATCGAGTCGGCGCTGCTCAACGAGCTCTTCGAGCGTTCGCAGATGCGCAAGCTGATCGCCACCGACGGCACGGTGAGCGCGATGAGCTTCTCCGCGAGCGGCAACCAGATCGTCGTCGCCGGCGTGGACAAAGGCAGCCTGCGCACGCTGGACGTGAACACCGGGCGCATCGTCGGCGACGTGCTGCGGATCGAGGGCGGCGGCTGGGTGTGGGCGGTCGCCGTGAGCCGCGACGGCCTGCGGCTGGCCACCGGCGACGACGACGGCAACCTGCAACTGTGGGACGCGCGCGACGGCCGGCCGATCGCGCTGCGCGCGCAGGCGCCGAAACGACATGCGGGTGCGGTGCGGGCCCTTGCCTTCAGTCCCGACGGCCAGGTGCTGGTATCGGCGAGCGCCGACAAGACCTTGCGCCTGTGGGATGGCCTGAGCGGCGAGCCGCTCGGCGCGCTGCTCGGCGAACACAACGGGCCGGTGTCGAGCGTGGCATTCAGCCCGGACGGCAAGCTCATCGCATCGGCAGGCGAAGACCGCACGGTGCGCCTGTGGAATCCGCTTACCCGCTGGCAGGTCGGCGCCGAACTGGTCGGGCACGGCGCTGCGGTGAGGAGCGTGGCGTTCAGCCCGGACGGCAGGCTGCTGGCGTCCGCCGGCGAGGACAGGACGGTGCGCCTGTGGAACCCCCGCAGCGGTCGGGCCAGCGGCGAGCCCCTGCGCGGCCACACCGGCGGGATCGGTGCGCTGGCCTTCACCGCCGACGGTCGCGGGATCATCACCGGCAGTTGGGACGGAACGGTGCGCCGTTGGGATGTGGCCACGCGCAAGGCAGTGGGCGAAGCGCTGAAGACCGGATCGCGCGGCGTCACGGCGATCGCGCTGAGCCCGGCGGGCGACATCGCCTCGGCGATCGATGGTGGCGACGTCGCACTGTGGAAACCCGGCACCCAGGCCAGCGTGGTGCTCGGCCGCCACACGGCGCCGGTGATGAGCGTGGCGTTCAGCCCTGACAGCCGGCGCGTCGCGTCGGCCGGCCTGGATCACAGCTTGCGGCTATGGGAGCTTGCCGCGAACGGCATGCCGCTTTCGCTGGTCGAGCTCGATGCGGAAGATCTCGTCTGGAGCGTCGCCTTCAGTCCCGACGGACAACGCGTCGCCACTGGCGGCAACGACGACATCGTGCGCCTGTGGGATGCGCGCAGCCCGGGCCTGATCCGCAACTTCCCGAAAGCGCACACCAGCATGGTGTGGAGCGTCGCGTTCAGCCCCGACGGCAGGCTGCTGGCTTCCGCCAGCGAGGATGGAACGGTGCGTCTGTGGGATGCGCAGTCCGGCGCTCACGTCGGGCCACCCCTGCGCGGACATGCCGGCGGCGTCAACGGCGTGTGCTTCAGTCCGGACGGCAAACGCATCGCCTCGGTCGGCGACGACCGCAGCCTGCGCGTGTGGGACGCGGAAACCCACAAGCAGGTCGCGCTCCCGCCGATGCTGCACGATGCCCCTGCGGTCAGCGTGGCGTTCACCGACGACGGCACGCACATCCTGACCGGTGACGACAGCGGCACGCTGCGCAAGTGGGACGCGACCAGCGGCAGGCGGGCCGGCAACGCGCTGAAGGAACACGAGGGCCGAATCACCGGCCTGGCGCTTTCGGCCGTGGGCGGCAGGCGGCTCGTCTCGGCCAGCGCCGACGGAACGCTGCGGCTGTGGGATGTAGATGGCTGGCAAGTGATCGGCAATGCGCTGAAAGGGCACACCGTGGCCAGGGCCTCGCCGCGCCAGTCCGATGTTCCGCAGCGAGCCTCCGCCATCCGCACCGCACCTGCCGCGGGGATCGACCCCGCCCCGGCGCGCGTCAACGCCGTGGCCTTAAGCGCGGACGGCCGGCGCATCGCGTCGGCAAGCTCCAACGCCGAGCTGCGCCTGTGGCCGGGCCCCGCCGCCTGGGTCGACGAGGCCTGCGCCAAGCTCACCCGCAACATGAGCGAAGGCCAGTGGCACGAGTGGGTGACGCAGGACCTGCCCTACGAAGCGCAGTGCCCCGGCCTGCCAATTTCGCCCGACGGGGCGCAACAGGCATCGACATCGGCGGCCCCCCGGCTGGCGCCGGGCGAAGCGGCGCAGTCGATGGTCCGCTGAGCGGTCATGCCGCAGCCGGGGAAGGCCGCCGGCTGCGGTGCAGCTCGATGATCGAAACCTGGGTCTGCTGCCTGACGACGTCGGCCAGCGTATAGGTGTCGAGGCGCTCGTAGAACGCCTGCTGCGCGTCAGCCAGCGCGGCGCGCACGTTGCAGCCGTGCAGCAGCACACAGGGCTGCGAGGTGCAGTCGATCACCGCCTCGCCGCCTTCGAGTTCGCGCACGACTTCGCCCAGCCGGTACTGCTCCGCCGGCCTCGCCAGCGTCAGCCCGCCCCCCTTGCCACGGGTGGCGACGATCCAGCCAAGCTGGCCGAGGCGGTGAACGACCTTGGCCAGGTGGTGGCGCGACACGTCGAAGCGGGAGGCGATTTCGTCGATCGTGACCAGTCCGTCATCGGGCGGAACGGTCAGGTACATCAGTACGCGCAGGCTGAGGTCGGTGAAGCGGGTGATCTGCATGGCGGGGCGCCTTGACTGGTCTCTACGGCAGGACTGGGCAGCCGCTCGATGCAGCGCGGAGGCGCCGTGCGGCTGGCGCCTCCGATTAGATCACACCGCCACGCCGCCGGTGCTGAACACTTCGGCGTGGATGCGTTCCGAACCCACGCCCAGTTCGTGCAGCGTGCGGATGTGGGCCTCCATGAATTCGGCCGGACCGCACAGGTAGTAGTCGGCCTGCGGCTGCAGCACCGCCTCGCCCAGTTCGCGCAGGTTCAGCATGCCGACCTTCGCCGGCGCCACGGCCGGACCTTCGTCGAAGAACACGTGCAGCCCGACCTGGCGGTTTTCCGCGGCGACCTTCGCCACATGCGCGCCGAAGGCATAGACCTGGGCGTTGCGGCTGGCGTGGATGAACTGCACGTCGCGCCCCTTCGCCGTCTTCACCAGCCGGTTGAGCATCGCCACCATCGGCGTGATGCCGACGCCGCCGCTGATCAGGACCACCGGCGTGTCGCGGTCCTCGTGCAGGAAGAAGTCGCCGAACGGCGGCGCCACGTCGATGATGTCGCCCTTGTCGAACTTGCCGTGCAGGAGGTTGGACACGCGGCCCGCCGGCGTGTCGTCGTTGCCCGGCTCGCGCTTGACCGAGATGCGCAGGTAGGAGGCGCCCGGCGCCTCGGACAGGGTGTACTGCCGCGGCTGCATGACTTCCCATTCCGGCACGTATATCCGCACCGAAATGTACTGGCCGGCTCGGTAGTCCGGCAGCGTGCCGCCGTCGGCCGGGGCGAGGTGGAAGGAGGTGATCTGCTCGCTTTCCTTCACCTTGTCGACGATGCGGAACGCGCGCCAGCCGCTCCAGCCGCCATCGCGGTTGGCGATTTCGGCGTACAGCTTGTTCTCGGCGTCGATGAAGAGGCCGGCCAGCGCGCCGTAGGCCACGGCCCAGGCGTCGATCAGCTCGTCGCTGGCGGCGTCGCCCAGCACTTCCTTGATCGAGGCCAGCAGGTGCTTGCCGACGATCGGGTAGTGCTCGGCACGGATGCCGATGCTGGCGTGCTTGTTGGTGATCAGCGTGATCACCGGCGCCAGCACGGACGGATCATCGATGTTTTCCGCATAGGCAAGAACCGACATCGCCAGCGCGGTGGCCTGCTTGCCCGACTCGTGGTGGGTGCGGTTGAAGAGGTGCTTGAGCTCCGGGTTGTGGCGGAACATGCGCTGATAGAAATAGGTGGTCAGCGCCACGCCGTGCTCTTTCAGAACGGGAACCGTCGCCTTCACGAGGCTGCGTACTTTTTCGTCCATGCGTACTCCAGGGGTGCATCAGGGTGGGAGGGAGAGGAAAAACGAGAGGCGCGACAACCCTATCGAGGGTTGCCGCAGTTTTAACATGCATCAAAAGTACTTCTTTTGACCCGCAGTGGTCAATCAGGAAAAACGCCAATGCCGACTGCTCGGTCGGGCGCCCCCTCGCCGGTCAGGCCAGCAGCACCGCCAGCAGGCCGGTCAGCACGATGCCGTCGAAAGTGCCGGCGCCGCCGATCGACGCCACCGGCGCACCCAGCTTGCCCACCTGGTTCAGGCGCAGCAGGTCGGCGCCGATCAGCACGCCCAGCGTGCCGCCGACATAGGCCAGCGCCGCAGCGTGCTCGAGGTCGATCACCATCGCCACCGCCGCCGCGGTGGCCGGCGCCACCAGGAAGGGCATGGCGATGCCCACGCCGCGCAGCGGGAAGCTGGTGAGCCAGGACACCGCCGCCACCACGCCGGTGACGACGATCACGCTGGCTGAATCGAGCTGGGTATGCGCCAGCAGATAGATGCAGAATGCCACCGGCACCACACAGCCGCCGACATTGACCGCCACGATGGTGCGCCCGGTGAAGGCCTGTCGCGGCAGGCCGAAGAGTTCGCGCAATTGCCGCGGCATCTCCTCTTCCGGCGGCGCCTCGGCGGGCACGCTGAACAGCGGCAGGTTGAAGATGCTGCCGAACAAGGATGTGCTCAGCAGCAGATAGGCCGAACGCGGCTCCAGGCCCAGCTTGTGGAACGCCACCTGCAGCAGGCCGAGCTGCACCGACGTCACCAGGAAGGCGAACAGGGCGATCAGCAGGATCAGGCGCAGCGGGGAGTTGGGCATGCTGGCGGCCTGATCGTCGGGCTCAGTGGTGGCGTGCTTCGATGAGGTCGATCTGCCGCACCAGCTTGCGCGAGATCTCGTCGGAGATCTCGTGCTCGCGGGCGAGGCGGAAAACCGCCTCGCGCTCGGCATCCAGGGCCGCCAGGCGCAGCGCGGTTTCGGCACGCTCCGCGGCACGCAGGCGCTCGGCGCCGACCTTGCCCACGCCCGGCTCGTCGCCGAGCCGCAGCCGATAAGCCGCCATCACCCGCACCGCGGCATTGGCGTAGAGGTCGGCGTCAGCCGCCCCACCGGCCGAACATTGGTGCACGACGCTCTCGATCGCGGCGATGGCCGCGGCCGCCGCCTCGCGCCGCGCCAGCTCCTCCTCGCGCAGCGAAGCCGGCTCGTCCGGCAGTGCCAGCCCCTGCAGCAGACGCGGCAGGAACACCGTGGCGAGCACGAGCGAGATCAGGATCACCGACGCCGCCAGGAAGATGACCACGTCGCGCGCCGGAAACTCGCTGCCGTCCGGCAGCAGCAACGGCAGCGTGAGCACGCCGGCAAGCGTGATCGCGCCGCGCACGCCGGCCAGCGACACCACCGCGACGATGCGCCCGACCTGGCCCTTCAGCCGCTCGCCGCCCTGCCCCGCGCGCAGCAAGCTCAGCCGCAGCGACACCCACACCCAGGCAAAGCGCAATGCCAGCAGGATCAGGCTGATCGCCAGCGCATAGACCAGCAGCCACCAGCGCGACACATGGCCGGTGTCCTCGACCGAAGCCGCCGCCCGCAGCATGACGCCCGGCAACTGCTCGCCGAGCAGCACGAACATGATGCCGTTGAGCGCGAACTGCACCGTGTCCCACACCGCCGCGCGCTGCAGGCGCGTCGTCGCCAGCGCGCGCCCCGTCAACTCCACGTAGCTCATGGTGATGCCAGCCGCCACCGCGGCGAGGATGCCGGAAGCGCCCACATGCTCGGCCAGCAGGTAGGCGCCGAAAGGCATCAGCAGGTTGATCAGGATGGACGAGCCGCTCTCCTCGCCCAGGTGATG
>JAFEFM010000432.1 GCA_018240585.1 Pseudomonadota bacterium | reverse complement strand
TGACCGCCGCCATCCTGACCGGCCTGCGGGTGAAGAAGGAAACCATCGACGAGATCACCGCCGCCGCCGCGGTGATGCGCGAGATGTCCACCAAGGTGGTGGTGAAGGAACCCGGCCCGCACTTTCTCGACGTCGTCGGCACCGGCGGCGACTCGTCGCACACTTTCAACATCTCGACGACGACGATCTTCGTCGCCGCCGCGGCCGGCGCGCGCGTGGCCAAGCATGGCGGGCGCAGCGTGTCGTCCAAGTCCGGTGCCGCCGACGTCATCGAGGCGCTGGGCGCCAACCTGAACCTGACGCCCGAGCAGGTCGCCGAATGCATCGAGGCCACCGGCATTGGCTTCATGTTCGCGCCCAACTTCCACAGCGCGATGAAGAACGTCGCGCCCATCCGCCGCGAGATGGGCGTACGCACCATCTTCAACATCCTCGGCCCGCTCACCAACCCGGCCGGCGCGCCGAACACGCTGCTCGGCGTGTTCCACCCCGACTTGGTGGGCATCCTCGCGCGCGTCATGCAGCGCCTGGGCGCCGATCACGTGCTGGTGGTGCACGGCCTCGATGGCATGGACGAGGCCAGCCTGGGCGCCGGCACCATGGTCGGCGAGCTGAAGGACGGCCAGATCCTCGAATACGAGATCCATCCCGAGGACTTCGGCCTGCCGATGGCGGCCACCCGCAACCTGCGCGTGGCCGACGCGCAGGAGTCGCGCGAGGTGCTGCTCGGCGTGCTCGACAACGAACCCGGTCCGGCGCGCGACATCGTGCTGCTCAACGCCGGCGTGGCGCTGTACACCGCCAACCTCGTCGCTTCGATCGGCGACGGCATCGTGCGTGCGCGCGAGATCGTGGCATCCGGCGCGGCACGTGCCAAGCTCGACCAGTTCGTGCAATACAGCAAGCGCTTCGGGGCGGGGCAATGAGCGACATCCTGAAGAAGATCTGCGCGGTCAAGGTCGAGGAAGTCGCGGCCGCGTCTGCGGCGAGGCCGCTCGCCGCGTTGCGCGCCGACGCCGAGGCCACGCTGAAAATCGTCCCCGCGCGCGATTTCGTTGGCGCGATCCGCTCGAAGCACGCTGCCGGCAGATCGGCGGTGATCGCCGAGATCAAGAAGGCGAGCCCGTCCAAGGGTGTGATCCGCGAGGATTTCCGCCCTGCGGACATCGCCCGCTCCTACGAGGCCGCCGGCGCCGCCTGCCTGTCGGTGCTGACCGACCGCCAGTTCTTCCAGGGCTCGCCCGACTACCTGCAGGCCGCGCGCGCTGCCTGCGCGCTGCCGGTGCTGCGCAAGGACTTCCTCGTCGATGCTTACCAGGTGTACGAGGCACGCGCGATGGGCGCCGACGCCATCCTGCTCATCGCCGCCAGCCTCGAGCTCGCGCAGATGCGCGACATGGAGGCGATCGCGCAGGCGCTGGGCATGGCCGTGCTGGTCGAGGTGCATGACGGCGACGAGCTGGAGCAGGCGCTGCAACTGAGCACGTCGCTCGTCGGCATCAACAACCGCAACCTGCGCACCTTCGAGGTGTCGCTGCAGACCACCCTCGAGCTGCTGCCGCGCGTTCCCGCCGGGCGTATCGTCGTCACCGAATCCGGCATCCTGAAGCCGGAAGACGTCGCGCTGATGCGCGCCCATGCGGTGCAGACCTTCCTCGTCGGCGAGGCCTTCATGCGTGTCGCCGAGCCGGGCGAGGGGCTGCGCGCGCTGTTCGGCTGAATTCCATGAACCGGCCGGGCGACGCTGCGCCGCCAGCGCCGGATGCCGGTGGTGCGCCCACAGGGCAGGCGAAGGCGATGCCGCGGCGGCGCTGGCCGGTCTGGCTCGCAGGGGGCGTCGTGGTCACGCTCGGCGCGGTGGCCGGCGTGGGCAGTTGGCTCGTCGGCAGCGAATCCGGCGCACGCGCATTGATGGCCCTCGCGCAACGCGCGAGCGGCGGGCAGCTCGAGATCAGCGCGCCTCGCGGACGCGTCCTCGGTCCCTTGCGGATCGACACGCTCCGCTTCGCTTCAGCCGATCTGCAGGTCGAGCTCGACAGGCTGGATGTCGACTGGCGGCCATCGGAGCTGCTCTCCGGCCGTGTCGTCGTCGATCGCCTCGCCGCGGCCGGTCTGCGCGTCGCGCGCCGGCCTTCCACGCAGGCCGAGCCGACGCCCGCGCCGCAAAGCCTCACCCTGCCGCTGGCCATCGAGCTGGCTCGCGTGGAAGTCGGCAGCTTCGAATGGCGCGAGCTGCCGCCCGCTGCGCCGGCTTCGGCCAGCCACCCCGGCGAGCAGGGCGCGGAGGCGCCGGGCGCGCCCATCCTGTCCGTCAGCGATTTCTCCGCCGCCCTCGGCAGCGACGGTCGCCATCACCGCCTTTCCTCCCTGGCGCTGACCCTGCCGCAGGGGCGGGCGGAGCTCACCGGCGAACTCGACGGTGCCTCACCTTTTGCCCTGGCGGCCAGCGGCCATTTTGCCGGCCAGCAGGGCGACCGCAGCTACACCCTTCAGCTCGTTGCTGCCGACACCTTGCTGCAGCCGCGCATCGAACTGCAGGCCGAGGGCGAAGGGCTGCAGGGCAAGGCGGAGCTGCGCGCCGCGCCCTTCGACCCTTTGCCGCTGCGCGCGCTCAAGCTCATGCTCGGCGACGTCGATCCTGCCGCCTTCGCCGCCGGTGCGCCGCACGCGGCCTTGCGCCTCGAGGCGGATCTCGCTGCCCCGGATACTGGCGGCGCGCTGCTCAGCGGCCCGCTGCGCATCACCAACCTGCGCCCGGCGCCTGCAGACCAGGGCGGCATCCCGCTCGACTCGCTCGCCGGCCGCGTCGCGTGGCGGGCGGACGCGGTGCAACTCGACGCGCTCGACATCCGGCTGCCCGCGTCCGCGCCCGCGGCGGCACAAGGCCGCATCAGCGGCCGGCTGGCATGGTCGCCGCCCGCAGGCAAGGCTCAGGATGTGGCGCAAGATGCGCCGGCCGCAGACGCGCCGCAATCGGCGGGCTCTGAAGTGCCCGGCTTCGGCAACCTCGAGGCTGCGCTCGAACTCGCCGACATCGACACCCGAGCGCTCGATTCCCGTCTGCCGCGCCAGATTCTCGGCGGGCGCGTTGAGCTCGGTGCCGACGTTGCGCGGCAGCATGCGCGCCTCGACCTCGCCGTCGGCAAAGCGCGCATCGAGGCCAATGCTGAGCTGCTGGCCGGCACGCCCGACGTGTCCGGGGCGGTGCCGCGCAGCTTCACCATCGACGGCCGCCTGCGCCAGCTCGACCCGCGTGCCTTGCTTGCGGACGCGCCTTCGGCGCTGCTGAACCTCGACGTCGCCGCCCATGGCACGCTGGCACCGCAGCCGGAAGTGCAGGCGAAGTTCAGCCTGCCGGACAGCCGTTTCGAAGGGCGGCCGCTCGGCGGTGCGGGGGCGTTCCGCTATGCAGCCGCCGGCGACGGCTTTCGCCTGTCGGATGTCGTGCTGGCGCTGGAGCTTGCCGGCAACCGGCTGCAGGCGAACGGCAACTGGGGCGGGCCGGGCGATAGCCTGGCGCTGAAGCTCGATGCGCCCGCGCTGGCGGCCATCGGCCACGGCCTCGGTGGGCGTGCCGGCGCCGCGGGAACGGTGTCCGGCAGCCTCGTCAGGCCTGCCGGCGCGCTGACTTTCTACGGCGAAGCCCTGCGCCTGCCGGGCGAGCTGAAGCTGGCCGGGGTCAATGGCGAGGCCCGTCTCGATGCCGGCGTCGACGGCCCGTTCCGCCTGTCCGTGGGCCTGTCCGGGCTCGCGTCGGCCAACGCCCGCGCGGCCGGCAAGGGGGAGCCCGCTGCGGCCCTGGTCGATACCGCCTTCCTGATGGCCGACGGCACCCGCGGCGCACATGTGCTGAACCTGAACGCGTCCGGGCTCGCCGGCAACACGCTGGCGCTGCGACTGCAGGGCGGGCTGGTGGCGGGCGCGCCTGCCGGCGCAGGCCGCGCGGCAAAGCCCGCGCCGCTTCGCTGGGCGGGCCGGCTCGAAGCGCTGGAGACGGGCGGCAAGCTCGCTCTGCGTCTGCTGGCGCCTGCAGCGCTCGAACTGGCCCCCGATCGTGTCGACCTCGCGGCAGCCGAACTCGCCGCCGGCGAGCAGGGGCGAGTGCGCCTGCTCGAGACACGCTGGACGCCGTCGGCCGGCGTCGCGCGCGGGTCGCTTACCGGCCTGGTGGTCGATCTGCGCCAGCGCGACGCCACGAGGTCGCCGGCCGCACGCGCAGATCGTGCAGACCGCGCCGACCGACCGCGGCGCGGCCCGGGGCCGCTGACGCTGGGGGCGGAATGGAACCTGCGTGTCGGCGACACGCTGGACGGCGATGCGCGCCTGTTCCGCGAAGCGGGCGATGTCAGCATCGAGGGCGAGATCCGCACCCGGCTCGGCCTCGAGGTGCTCGAGGCGAAGCTGGCAGCGCACGGCGACCGGCTCAGCGTCAGCGTGGAAGCGCGCGGCACCGAACTGGGACGCGTCGATGGCTCCGCCTCGCTGCGCGCCGAGCGGGTGGGCAAGTCCGGCTGGCGCATCGCGCCGCAGGCGCCGCTGCAAGGTCAGGCGCGGCTCGACATGCCCTCCATCGACTGGCTGGGCCGGCTGATGCGCGAGAACGTCGATACCGCCGGCAGCCTGCGCGGCGAGTTCGCGCTCGGCGGCACGGTGGCCGAGCCGCTGGCGAGCGGGCGCATCAACGGTCGCGGACTGCAAGTGGCGCTGGTCGACCAGGGCCTGGTGCTGTCGGGCGGCGAGCTCGACATGAGCTTCGATCGCGATCGGCTGCGCCTCGACCGCCTGGCCTTCGTGTCGCCCAACCGGGTGCGTCCGCGCGACAACCGCGTGCCCGTCGAGCGCCTCACCGCCACGCCGGGTACGCTGAACGCGTCGGGCGAAATCCTGCTCGCCACCGGCGCCGGCGAATTCCGCTTCGAGGCCGAGCGCCTGCCGCTGCTGCAGCGGCCGGACCGCTGGCTGATCGTGTCGGGCAAGGGCAGCGGCCGCTCCACCTGGACCACGCTCGACCTGCAGGCCGATTTCCGCGCCGACGCCGGCTACCTGGAGTTCGCCGAGTCTCCGGCGCCCAGTCTGGGCGACGACGTCGTCGTGCTGGGGCGCGAGGAGCAGGCCGGCCATTTCGGCGTGCGCGCCGATCTGCGCGTGGCGCTCGGCGACGCGCTCTACCTGTCGGCGATGGGCCTGGACACGCGATTGTCGGGCGAGCTGCGCCTGCGCCAGCAACCGGGCCTGCCGCTGGCGGCGGTCGGCACGGTGGCGACGGTGGGCGGCAGCTATCGCGGCTACGGCCAGCGCCTCAGCATCGAGCGCGGCCTGGTGAATTTCCAGGGGCCGCTGGACAACCCCGGGCTCAATGTCGTCGCCCTGCGCAAGGGCCTCGCCGTCGAGGCGGGCGTCGAGATCCTCGGCAGCGTGCGCCGGCCACTGGTGAAGCTGGTGTCCGAGCCTTCCGTGCCCGATCCGGAAAAACTGTCGTGGATCGTGCTCGGCCGCGCGCCGGACGCTGCCTCGGGCGCGGACCTCGGCCTGCTGCTGCCGGCGGCGCAGGCCTTGCTGGGCGGCCCGGGCGGCGGCATGACCGACAGCCTGTCGCGCAGCCTGGGCTTCGATTCCTTCTCCATCGGCCAGGGCGAATTGAACAGCAGCTCGCGCACCGCGACCAGCCGAGTGGTCGGCGGTGGCGCGCGCATCGCCAGCGGCCCGACGGTGTCGGGCCAGGTGCTGAGCGTCGGCAAGCGCCTGGGCAGCGACCTGTTCCTGTCCTTCGAGCAGAGCCTGGGCGGCGCCGAGACGCTGGTCAAGCTCACCTACCAGTTGTCGCGCCGGCTGTCGCTGATCGCCCGCGGCGGCACCGACAACTCGCTCGACCTGCGCTACAGCTTCAGCTTCCGCTGAGCGCGCTGCGAATGATCCCGCCGCGCCGTGGTCACAGCATCCAGCAGTTGCTGGCGGAGACGCTCACGCATTCCGCCCCCTCATCCCCGACCCAACGGAGACAACGACCATGACCAACATGACGACTGCGCCCGCCGGCGAACTGCCACCCTTGCCGACTGCCGGGCACGAAACCGCGATCCTCGGTGGCGGATGCTTCTGGTGCCTGGAGGCGGTCTTCCAGCGCACGGATGGTGTGCTGTCGGTGCAGTCCGGCTACAGCGGAGGTCTCGTCGAGGCGCCCAGCTACCGCCAGGTGTGCACCGGCACCACCGGCCACGCCGAAGTGGTGAAGGTGGATTTCGATCCGTCGCGCATCGGCTACCGCGAGATCCTCGAGATCTTCTTCTCCATCCACGATCCGACGACGCCGGACCGCCAGGGCAACGACGTCGGCCCGCAATACCGTTCGGTGATCTTCGTCACCGACAACACCCAGCTCGAGACCGCGCTGGCGCTGATCGAGGAACTGGACAAGGCCGGCCTGTGGCCGGCGCCCATCGTCACCGAAGTCAAGCATGCCGACCTGTTCTGGCCGGCGGAGGAAGAGCACCGCGACTACTTCGCCAACCACCCCGAGCAGTCCTACTGCCGCTACGTCGTCGCGCCCAAGGTGGCCAAGTTCCGGCAGAAGTTCGCGGCGCGCTGGCGGGCGGATTGAGCGCGGCGGCGGGTAGAATTCCCATCCTTTCACTCCAACAAGGGAGATACGCATGACCCAGACCACCACCGCCAGCGGCCTCGTCATCGACGACCTCGAAACCGGCAGCGGCGAACTTGCCGAGAAGGGCAAGATGGTGTCGGTGCATTACACCGGCTGGCTGACCGACGGCACCAAGTTCGATTCGAGCAAGGACCGCAACGACCCGTTCAACTTCCCGCTCGGTGCCGGCCACGTGATCCGCGGCTGGGACGAGGGCGTGCAGGGGATGAAGGTCGGCGGCAGGCGCAAGCTGACCATCCCGCCGCAACTGGGCTACGGTGCCCGCGGCGCCGGCGGCGTGATCCCGCCGAACGCCACGCTGGTGTTCGAGGTGGAACTGCTGAAGGTGCTCTGAACGCGCGAGCGCACTCGCACGGCCGCCGCCGCAGCGTGGCGGCCGCAAACAGAATGATGAACAGGTGGGGACGGAGGCATGAAACTCGACCCGGTGCAACGGCGCATCCTCGCCCAGTTGCAGAAGGACTCGTCGATCAGCACGCAGGCGCTGGCCGACAAGGTCGGCCTGTCGGCGTCGCCGTGCTGGCGGCGCGTGCGCGAGCTGGAAGAGGCCGGTCTGATCCGCGGCTATGTGGCCCTGCTCGACCGCCGCAAGATCGGCCTCGACACCTGCGTGTGGGTGCGCGTCAAGCTTCGCAAACACAGCGCCGACGTGCTCGATCGCTTCGAGCAGGCGGTGAAGAACTGCGACGAGGTGGTGGAGTGCTACGAACTGCTGGGCGAGACCGACTGCCTGCTCAAGCTCTACCTGCCCAGCCTGGAAGCGCTGTCCACCTTCATGCACAACTTCCTGCTGAAGATCCCGGAAGTCGATATCACCAACTCGAGCGTGGCGTTGCGCGAGATCAAGAACGAAACGGCGCTGCCGCTGTAGCCGCGGCAGCGCCGTTTCCGCCCGTCGCCGGCGCGGCTCAGGCGGCGAGCAGTTCCTCGCCGAGGTAGGCGCTGCGCACCTTGGGGTCGCTCAGCAGCTCGCGGCCGGTGCCGCTCAGCGTGACACGTCCGCCGTCCATCACGTAGGCGCGTTCGCTGACTTCCAGCGCCAGGTTGGCGTTCTGCTCGACCAGCAGCACCGCCATGCCCTCGCGGGTGATCGCGTGGATCACCTCGAAGATCTTCTCCACCACCAGCGGCGCCAGGCCCATCGACGGTTCGTCGAGCAGCAGCACCTGCGGCCGCGACAGCAGCGCGCGGCCGATCGCCACCATCTGCTGCTCGCCGCCGGACAGGGTGCCGGCGGTCTGGTGCAGGCGTTCCTTGACGCGCGGCAGCAGCGTGAACACCTTCTCCATGTCGGCGGCGACGCCGTCGGCATCGCGCCGGGTGTAGGCGCCGGTCATCAGGTTCTCCTGCACCGTCAGGCGGGTGAAGATGCCGCGGCCCTCGGGCACCAGCGCCAGGCCGCGGCGCAGCCGCAGGTGCGAGGGCAGGCGGCCGATCTCGTCGCCGCCGTAGACGATCTCGCCGCCGGCGTGCGGCACGACGCCGGCAAGGGTGTTGAGCGTCGTCGTCTTGCCGGCACCGTTGGCACCGATCAGCGACACCAGTTCGCCCTTGTGCAACTGCAGGTCGATGCCCTTGACGGCCTGGATGCCGCCGTAGGCGACCTGCAGCTTGCGGACTTCGAGGATGGGGCGGGTGTTGTCAGTGGGCACGGTGGTCTCCCAGGTAGGCGCGGATGACGCCGGGGTCGCGCTGGACCTCGGCCGGGGTGCCTTCGGCGATCTTCTTGCCGAAGTCGAGCACGGCGACGCGGTCGCACAGGCCCATGATGAGCTTCACGTCGTGCTCGATCAGCAGCACGGTCACGCCATCGGCGCGGATCGTCTCGATCAGCGCGCGCAAGCCGGCGGTCTCGGTCGCGTTCATCCCGGCGGCGGGTTCGTCCAGCGCCAGCAGTTGCGGCTCGGTGGCCAGCGCACGGGCGATCTCCAGCCGGCGCTGGTCGCCGTAGGACAGGTTGCGCGCCACCGTGTCGGCGTGGCGGCCGATGCCGACGTAGTCGAGGATCTCGAGCGCGCGCTCGGTCACCAGCCTTTCCTCCTCGCGCGCCGCACGGCTCTGCGCGAGGATGCCCCACACCCCGGCGGAGGTGCGGATGTGATGTCCGGCCATCACGTTCTCCAGCGCGGTCAGGTCGCGGAACAGGCGGATGTTCTGGAAGGTGCGGGCGATGCCGTGGGCGACGATGCGGTGCGGCTTGCCGGCTGGCAGTTCCGCGCCGTTCATGACGAACTCGCCGCCATCGATCGGGTAGGCGCCGGTGAGCACGTTGAAGAAGGTCGTCTTGCCCGCGCCGTTGGGGCCGATGAGGCCATAGACTTCGCCGCGGTGGATCTTCAGCGACACGTCGGTGAGCGCCTGCAGGCCGCCGAAGCGTTTATTGACGGTGCGCGATTCGAGCAGGGTGATCATGCCTTCCTCCCTTCACGGTGGGCATAGCGGGTGCGCGCGGGCAGCAGGCCGGCCGGGCGCCACAACATCATCAGGATCATGGCCAGCGACAGCAGCAGCATGCGCAGGACCTCGGGGTCGAGCAGGGTCTTGCCGAACAGCGCGACCTGCAGCGGCACGGCGAAGTGGCGCAGCAGTTCGGGCAGGGCGGTGAGCACGATGGCGCCGAACACCACGCCGGCGAGGTTGCCCATGCCGCCGAGCACGATCATCGTCAGCACCACGATCGATTCCATCAGGCTGAAGCTTTCCGGGCTGACGAAGCCCTGGAAGGCGGCGAACAGTCCGCCGGACACGCCGCCGAAAGTGGCGCCGAGCGCGAAGGCGAGCAGCTTCATCATGCGGGTGTCGATGCCGATCGCCTTGGCCGCCAGCTCGTCCTCGCGGATCGCCGCCCAGGCGCGGCCGATGCGCGAGATCTGCAGCCGCCGCACCAGTACCAGGGCCAGCACGACGGCGCCGAGGAAGGCGTAGTAGTACAGCACCAGGGAAGGCACCTGCATGCCGAACAGATCGAGGTTGCGCGACAGGTCGATGCCGGCGATGGTCAGCGGGTCGATCATGTCGATGCCCTGCGGGCCGTTGGTGATGTTGATGGGCTGGTTCAGGTTGTTCATGAAGATGCGGATTATCTCGCCGAAGCCGAGCGTCACGATCGCCAGGTAGTCGCCACGCAGGCGCAGCGTCGGGAAGCCCAGCATGATGCCGGCGAGCGCGGCGAACGCCGCCCCCAGCGGCAGCACGATCCAGAACGGAAGGTGGATGCCGAAGTGCGGCGAGGCGAGGAAGGCCCAGGTGTAGGCGCCCACCGCGTAGAAGGCGATGTAGCCGAGGTCGAGCAGGCCGGCGAAGCCCACCACCAGGTTGAGGCCGATCGCCAGCAGCACGTAGAGCAGCGCGAAGTCGAGCACGCGTACCCAGCTTGCGCCGAAGGCCAGTGCGACGAGCGGTGCCGCTGCCGCCAGCACGATGAGCAGCGGCTGCTGCAGGCGCAGGTCCAGCGAGAAGCCGGCCGGCCGCGGAAGCGTCGTGGAAGTCGATGTCATGGATGCGTTTCCTGTGAGGTCGGCCGGAGTTCAGGCGCGGTCGGCGACACGCTCGCCGAGCAGGCCCGAGGGGCGGAAGATCAGCACGGCGCCGAGGATCATGAAGGCGAAGATGTCCTGGTAGCTGGAGTTGAGGAAGCCGAAGGACAGGTGCTCGATGTAGCCGGCGCCGAAGCTCTCGACCAGGCCGAGCACCAGGCCGCCGACCATCGCGCCGGGGAGGTTGCCGATGCCGCCGAGCACCGCCGCGGTGAAGGCCTTCAGGCCGGGGGTGAAGCCCATGCTGTAGTGCGCGATCGCGTAGTTGGAGGCGAACAGCACGCCGGCCAGCGCCGCCAGGCCCGAGCCGATGATGAAGGTCGCGGCGATCACGCCGTTGGCGTTGATGCCCATCAGGCCGGCGACGCGGTGGTTCTCGGCGGTGGCGCGCATCGCCCGGCCCAGCCGGCTCTTGTTCACCAGCAGCATCAGCCCGCCCATCAGCGTGAAGGCGACGACGATGGTGAAGATCTGCATCGGCGACACCACGACGCCGGCTACCGGCTGCATCGGCGCGGTGTCGATCAGTTGCGGGAAGACGTGGAACTCGCGCCCCCAGATGATCATCGCCAGCGTCTGCAGCAGGAAGGACACGCCGATCGCGGTGATCAGCGGCGCCAGGCGCGGCGCGTTGCGCAGCCGGCGGTAGCCGATGCGCTCGATCAGGTAGCCCAGCGCCATGCAGGCCGGCACGGCGACGACGACGCCGGCGAGCAGCAGCACCAGCGGCGGCAGACCGGGCACGGCGGAAGACAGGAACAGGATGGTCTGCAGCGCCACCAGCGCGCCGACCATGACGATTTCGCCGTGGGCGAAGTTGATCAGGCCGAGGATGCCATAGACCATGGTGTAGCCGAGGGCGACGAGCGCATAGATGCTGCCCGCCACCAGGCCGTTGAGCGTTTGCTGAAGTAAGGTTTCCATCGTTTCACCCTGATGGACGGCGCACGCCGTCTTGGATCTGGACGCGTCGGCCCACGGCGCCCGTCGTGGGGCGGGTGCCGGAGTCGCAACGCGGGGGAGGAGGGGCCGGCCCGCCGGGCCGGCCGGTCAGGGGATCACTGCAGGGTCTGCAGCGGGGCCCAGCGGCCGCCGCTGAAGTTGTAGACGGTGATGGCGCCGCCCTTGATGTCGCCGCTCTGGTCGAAGGCCAGCGGTCCGGTCACGCCCTGCGCGTTCAGCGCCTTCAGCGCAGGCTGGTACTTGGCCGGCTCGACCGAGTTGGCGACCTTCATCGCCTCGATCAGGGCCATCGTCGCGTCGTACGAATACGGCGCATAGACGTGGATGTCGCTGCCGTAGCGCTGCTTGAACTCGGTGCGGAAGGCTGCGCCACCGGGCATCTTGTCGAGCGGGATGCCGGCCTGGGTGCAATAGGTGGTGGCCGACAGCGCGTCACCGGCCATCTTGATCATCTCGCCGGTGCAGCCGCCGTCGCCGGTGAGGAACTTGGCGGTGAGGCCGAGCTGCTTCATCTGCCGTGTGAGCGGGCCGGACTGGGCGTCCATGCCGCCGTAGAACACCACGTCCGGATTGGCCGCACGCACCTTGGTGAGGATGGCCATGAAGTCGGTCGCCTTGTCGTTGGTGAATTCACGCCCGACGACCTGGCCGCCGGCGGCCTTCACCGCGTTCGCAAAGGCGTCGGCCAGGCCCTGGCCGTAGGCGGTGCGGTCGTCGATCACCGCGATCCTCGTTGCCTTCAATTGCTCGACGGCGTACTTGCCCAGGGCGTTGCCCTGCTGCAGGTCGTTGGCGATGACGCGGAAAGTCATCTTGTAGCCCTGCTGGGTCAGCTTCGGGCTGGTCGAGGACGGCGTGATCATCGGGATGCCCGCGTTCTCGTAGATGCGGGCGGCCGGCACCGAGGCGCCGGAGGTGACGTGGCCGACGACGCCCTTCACGCCGGCGTCGGTCAGGCGCTGTGCGACGGTGGTGGCGGTGCGCGGGTCGGCCTGGTCGTCCTCGCTGACGAGCTCGAACTTCACCGTGTCGCCACCGATCTGCAGCTTCTTCGCGTTGGCGTCCTCGATCGCGAGGCGGGCGCCGTTCTCGCCGTCCTTGCCGAACGCGGCGGCCGGGCCGCTGAGCGGGCCGGCATGGCCGATGCGCACGACGACTTCCTTGGCCTGGACGGTGCCGGCGGCCAGGCTGGCGGCCAGGCATGCGACGGCGGGGGCGATGAACAGTTTGTTCGCTTTCATTGTGTGTCTCCTCCTTGTGGGCGGCGGTGCGCGCTCGGGCTCGACAAGCATGGTGGAGACGGATGGACGCCGGTTGCACGCGCGGCAGACGGCGAATCCACGATGGTTTGTCTCCTGCTTGTATTTTTTCCTGCAGTCACTCGTGGGGGTGTCTGCGAGGTGAGGCATGGTACGGAGGAGCGTGCGGAATTGTTTTTCGTTGAAAGGCTCCGTTTATGGATCCAGAAGAAAATTTTTTCCTTCACGCGGCGGAATCCCGCGAGATCGTTCCGAATGTGACTGGCGCGGCGCAACATCACGCCCCGGGGAAGGGGGAGCGGGCCCGTGCGCGCACCCGCCGTGGACCGGGTGCAGTCGTTGATGCGGCGATGACGCGGCAAGCGGGAGAGGTGCCCGCGGAGGGGGAGGCTTCCGCGGATGGAGCAGCCGGCCGGATGGCCGTGCAGAGCTGTAGACGTGACGACGGGGACCGAAGTCCCCGCCGGCTTTTCTTTGGTAACAAGGCTCAAGCAGCCTCGGCATAGGCCTTAAGCGGCCAGTGCGAAACGCTCATCGTTGGCGTTTGTGGTTTTGCGCGGATTACGTCCGTCGCCTCTCGGGTTGCCTGCTAACCCTTGCCCGCCCTGTCGAGACCAGGTCAGCCCCATCAGAAGAAAACGCAAACTGATGAACATTCCCTTCTGGTGGAGCTGGGGGGAATCGAACCCCCGTCCAGAACGTCTCCGGCTCGCCGGAATTACAACCATGTCTGCATTGTGGGGGCGTGCGCGTCTGGTTTCAAGCCCATGTACCTCCGACCGGTGGTGAATCTGTAACGCGATGCGACGAGGGCAGGGGTGAAAGCACCGGTCCAGCGGGGTTGATGTTGCACTGCATCCACGCCCTCGCTGCAGAACGTTCCCCCGCGAGCGGTTTGTGCGAAAGATTTTTTCCGCCGCCGACGAATTCGCGCCGCATCGAGGAAATTTTCCGCCGCGGCTTCTCCGTACGATGCCACCTCGCCGTTCGCTGACGAGGACGAGCGCCAAGACCAACCATACAGGAGACAACGTCGTCAGGCCGGACGCCCGCGCCAACAGCGCGCCGCGTCGGTGCCCGCGACGGTTCACGCCACCATGTCGAACACACAGCCCCCCGTCACTCTCGACGACAAGTACACCCTGCAATCCGGGCGCGCCTGGATGACCGGTATCCAGGCCCTGGTGCGCCTGCCGATGATGCAGAAGATGCGCGACGAAGCGGCCGGCCTGAACACCGCCGGCTTCGTCACCGGCTACCGTGGCTCGCCGCTCGGCAACGTCGACCAGGAATTCTGGAAGGCGAAGAAATTCCTCGAGCCGAAGAACATCCGCTTCCAGCCCGGCCTCAACGAGGACCTGGCCGCCACTTCGGTGTGGGGCACGCAGCAGGTCAACCTCGACCCCAACGCGATGTACGACGGCGTGTTCTCGATCTGGTACGGCAAGGGCCCCGGCGTCGACCGTACCGGCGACGTGTTCCGCCACGCCAACGCCGCCGGCACCTCGAAGCACGGCGGCGTGCTGGTGATCGCCGGCGACGATCACGCGGCGAAATCATCGACGCTGCCGCACCAGACCGAGCATGTGTTCAAGGCGCTGATGATGCCGGTGCTCGCCCCGGCCGGCATCCAGGAATACCTGGAATACGGCCTGCACGGTTTCGCGCTGTCGCGCTACTCGGGCTGCTGGGTGGCGTTCAAGGCGCTCACCGACACGGTGGAAACGTCCTCGTCGGTGGATGTCGATCCGTTCAAGGTACAGACGGTGATTCCCTCCGCCGAAGAATTCCCGCTGCCCGCCGACGGCCTCAACCTGCGCTGGCCCGATCCGCCGCTGGTACAGGAAAAGCGCCTGCTGCACCACAAGCTGTATGCCGCGCTCGCCTACTGCCGCGTCAACCAGCTCAACCGCACGGTGATTGACAGCCCGAACGCGAAACTCGGCATCATCACCAGCGGCAAGAGCTACCTCGACGTGCGCCAGGCGCTGGAAGACCTCGGCATCGACGACAAGGTGGCGTCCGAGATCGGCCTGCGCCTGTACAAGGTGGGCATGGTCTGGCCGCTGGAAGCCGAGGGCGTGCGCCAGTTCGCCGACGGCCTGGACGAGATCCTGGTGATCGAGGAGAAGCGCCAGTTCCTCGAGTACCAGTTGAAGGAAGAGCTCTACAACTGGAACGAGAACGTGCGCCCGCGCGTGATCGGCAAGTTCGACGAGAAGGGCGAGTGGGCCCTGCCGCACAGCGACTGGCTGCTGCCCGCCGCCGGCGAACTGACGCCGGCGATGATCGCGCGCGCCATTGCCGCCCGCATCGCGCGCTTCTACACGTCCGACCGCATCAAGGCGCGGCTGGTGTTCCTCGAGGCCAAGGAGGCAGCGCTGGCCAAGCCGCGCCTGTCGATCGCGCGCGTGCCGCACTACTGCTCGGGCTGCCCGCACAACACCTCGACCAAGGTGCCGGAAGGCTCTCGTGCCATCGCCGGCATTGGCTGCCATTACATGGCCACCTGGCTGTCGCCCGAGCACACGCAGACCTTCTGCCAGATGGGTGGCGAAGGCGTGCCCTGGGTCGGGCAGGCGTCATTCACCAGGACGCCGCACGTGTTCGCCAACCTGGGCGACGGCACCTACATGCACTCGGGCATCCTCGCCATCCGCGCCGCAGTGGCGGCGAAGGTGAACATCACCTACAAGATCCTGTACAACGACGCGGTCGCCATGACCGGCGGCCAGCCACACGACGGCACACTGTCGGTGCCCATCATCGCCCGCCAGTTGCTGGCCGAAGGGGTCGGCACGGTGGTGGTGGTCAATGACGGCACGCCGCGCGCCTACGGCCCGGCCGACCTGCCGCACGGCATTGCCATCCGCCACCGCGACGACATGGATGCGGTGCAGCGCGAGCTGCGCGAGGTGCCGGCGGTGACCGCCATCATCTACGATCAGACCTGCGCCGCCGAGAAGCGCCGCCGCCGCAAGCGCGGCAAATTCCCCGATCCGCAGCAGCGTGTGGTCATCAACGACCTCGTGTGCGAAGGCTGCGGCGACTGCAGCGAAAAGTCGAACTGCATGTCGGTGGCCTCGGTGGAGACCGAGTTCGGCCGCAAGCGCATGATCGACCAGTCGTCGTGCAACAAGGACTTCTCCTGCGTGAAGGGCTTCTGCCCCAGCTTCGTCACCATCGAGGGCGGCAAGCTGAGGAAGGGCAAGGCGGTCGGTGCCGCCGCAGCCACCGTCGCCGAACTGCCGCTGCCGCAACTGCCGGCGACGTCGGCGCCGTGGGGCATCCTGATCACCGGCGTCGGCGGCACCGGCGTGGTGACCATCGCAGCGCTCTTGGGCATGGCCGCGCATGTGGAAGGCAAGGGCATCTCGGTGCTCGACATGGCGGGGCTGGCGCAGAAGGGTGGCGCGGTGTGGTCGCATGTGCGCATCGCTGACAGGCCCGAGCAGCTCCATGCCGCCCGTGTCGCCGCCGGCGAGGCCAATGCGGTGATCGGCTGCGACCTGGTGGTGGCGGCCGGCGACGAGTCGCTCGCCAAGATGCGCGCCGGCCACACCCGGGTGGTGATCAACCGCGACCAGACGATGACCAGCGATTTCGTGCGCGGCTTTGCCGCCCAGGCCCGCAGCGGCAATGTTGCGGCCAATCCGGACCCGCAGTTCCCGGCCGGTTCGATGGAAGCGCAGATCGTCGATGCGGTTGGTGCCGACCGCGCCGAATTCATCGACGCCACCCGGCTCGCCACCGCGCTGCTGGGCGACTCGATCGCCACCAACCTGTTCATGCTCGGCTACGCCTGGCAGAAAGGGCTGGTGCCACTCGCCGGCGAATCCATCCTGCGCGCCATCGAGATCAACGGCGCCGCGATCGAAGCCAACAAGGCCGCCTTCCTGTGGGGCCGTCGCGCCGCGGTGGACCTGAAGGCGGTGAGCGAAGCGGCCAGGCCGCAGCACGGCACGCCGGCGCACCACAAGCTGTCGCAGAGCCTCGACGAGCTGATCGCGCGGCGCAAGGCGCAGCTCGCCGATTATCAGGACGCCGCCTACGCCGAGCGTTACGTCAAACTCGTCGAGCGCGTGCGCGCCGCCGAGACGCGGGTGGCGCCGGGCATCACCCTGCTCACCGAGGCGGTGGCGCGCGGCTACCACAAGCTGCTCGCCTACAAGGACGAATACGAAGTGGCGCGCCTCTACACCGACAGCGACTTCCTGAAGCGGGTCGAGGAGCAGTTCGAAGGCGACTACAAGCTCGTCTTCCACCTCGCGCCGCCGACGCTCGCCGACAAGGATCCGCAGACCGGTGAGCTGAAGAAGAAGACCTACGGCCCGTGGATGCTGAAGGCGATGCGCGTGCTGGCGAAGTTCCGCCACCTGCGCGGCAGCCTGCTCGATCCCTTCGCCCGCAGCCACGACCGCAAGCTCGACCGCGAGCTGATCGCCGGCTACGAGAAACTGGTCGAGGAGATCCTCGCCGGGCTCGAGCTCGCCAACCACGAGACGGCGGTGGAACTCGCCTCCATCCCCGAGCAGATCCGCGGCTTCGGCCATGTGCGCGAGCGCTACCTGGCGCATGCCCGCAAGCGCGAGGCGGCGCTGCTCGAGCGCTTTCGCAGCAAGGCGCACGTCACCGACGCCGCGCCGGCGCGGCTGC
>JAFEFM010000431.1 GCA_018240585.1 Pseudomonadota bacterium | reverse complement strand
AGGCGCAGGTGCTGTCCGGCCTCGCGGAAGGCGAACGCGTGGTCGCCGGCCTCACCACGCCGGGCAGCAACGGCAGCGGCGCCACGCCGCGCATGCCGCCGCGGCTATGAAGCGCGACACGTTCGGCAGCCCGGCGACGGACGCGGCGCACGGCGCCGAGGCACCCGCCCGCACCCCGCTGATCGAGCTGTCGGGCATCACCCGCAGCTTCGTCAACGGCGAGGTCGAGACCCGGGTGCTGCACGGCATCGACCTGAGCATCTACCCCGGCGAGTTCGTCGCCATCGTCGGCGCCTCGGGTTCGGGCAAGTCTACGCTGATGAACATTCTCGGCTGCCTGGACCGTCCGAGCAGCGGCACCTACCGCTTCATGGGCAAGGACGTCGCCGCATTCGACCGTGACGAGCTGGCGCGGATGCGGCGCGAGGCCTTCGGTTTCGTGTTCCAGAGCTACAACCTGATCGGCGGCGCCAGCGCGCGCGAGAACGTCGAAGTGCCGGCGGTCTATTCCGGCATGCCGCCGGCCGAGCGCCATGCGCGCGCCGAGCAGTTGCTCGCCGCGCTCGGCCTGGGCGAACGCACGCGTCACCGCCCCAACCAGCTCTCCGGCGGCCAGCAGCAGCGGGTGTCGATCGCGCGCGCGCTGATGAACGGCGGCCGCATCATCCTCGCCGACGAGCCCACCGGTGCGCTCGACAGCCGCAGCGGCGAAGAGGTCATGAAGCTGCTGCACCAGCTTTCCGCAGAAGGCCACACGATCATCCTGATCACCCACGAACGCGAGGTCGCCGAGCAAGCGCAGCGCATCATCGAGATCCGTGACGGCCGCATCATCAGCGATCCGGGGCCGCGTCCGCCACAGGGGCCGGAGCCTGATTTCACGCCGCACGTCGATCGCACCTCGACGCTGTCCGATGCCATGGAGGCGACCCGCACTGCACTGCGCGCGTTGCGGGCCAACGTCTTTCGCGCCATCCTGACGCTGCTCGGCATCGTCATCGGCGTTGCCTCGGTGATCGCGATGCTGGCGATCGGCGACGGCGCCAAGCAGAAGGTGGTCGACCAGATCAGCGCCATGGGCACCAACCTGCTCACCGTGCGCCCCGGAGCACCCAACCAGCGCGGGCGCGACACCACCGCCACGCTGGTGATCGAGGACGTGCGCGCCATCGCGGAACTGCCCAACGTGCTCGCCTCGGTGCCGGAGCAGGGCGCGGGCGTCACCGTGCGCTACGGCAACACCGACCAGCGCACCACGGTCAACGCGACCTCGTCCGAATACAGTCTGGCACGCAACTGGGACGTGGCCACCGGCACCTTCTTCAGCGCCGGCGACGAGGCGCGCTACGCTACCGTCGCCGTGCTCGGCCAGACGACGGCGCGGGCGCTGTTCGGCGACGCCGATCCGATTGGTCAGTATGTGCTGGTCAATAACATCCCGTTCCAGGTCATCGGCACCATGACGCCCAAGGGCGCAACGCCCTGGGGGCAGGACCAGGACGACATCGTCTTCGTGCCCTTCACCACCGGCAGCCTGCGCCTCACCGGCCAGCGCTTCCTGCGCAACGTCACGGTGGCGGTGGACGACGTGTCGCGCATCGACGAGACGCAGGCGGAGGTGAGCCAGTTGCTGCTGGCGCGCCACGGCGTGGAGGATTTCCAGATCCGCAACATGGCCTCGGTGATCGCCACCGTCACCGAGACGCAGAACACGCTGACCGTGCTGCTCGGCACCGTGGCGGCGATTTCGCTGCTGGTGGGCGGCATCGGCGTCATGAACATCATGCTGGTGTCGGTGACCGAGCGCACGCGCGAGATCGGCATCCGCATGGCCACCGGCGCGCGCATGCGCAACATCCTGCAGCAGTTCCTCATCGAGGCCCTCGTCGTGTCCGCAGTCGGCGGCCTGATCGGAGTCGCGGTCGGGCTGGGCAGCGCAGCGATCATCGCCAGCTTCGGCACGCCGATCCGCTATTCGGTGATGCCGGTGGTGCTGGCCTTCGGCTGCGCCTTCGCCACCGGGCTGGTGTTCGGCTGGCTGCCGGCGCGCAAGGCGGCCAGGCTGGACCCGGTCGTCGCGCTGGCGTCGGAATGAACCAGCCACGACCCATTGGAGCGGACCAGGGCTCGATCGTGGCGCGATGACGCGCCTGCCGTACTCAAGTCTGCTCCTGCCGCTCCCCCGGAAGACACCATGCAAACCGTCTCACCCAACCCGGTCCGCCGCCCGATGAAACCCGGAATTCCGCTACCCGGCCGGCTCGTGCCCGGCATTGCCGCGCTGCTGCTCGCAGGCTGCGCCATCACCGAACCGGTGGCGCGGCCCGATCTACCGCTGCCAGCAAGCTGGATGGAAGCAGCCACGACAGACGGCGAGGCCGCCACGCCGTCCGACACCTGGTGGCAAGGCTTCGGCTCCACGCGCCTCGAGGCGCTGATCGAGGAGGCCCTCGCTGCCAGTCCCGACCTCAGGATCCAGGCCGAGCGGGTCACCCAGGCCGAACTCGCGCTGCGCATCGCGGGCGCGTCGCTGTTCCCGACGCTCGACCTCGGTGGCGACACCGGCTGGCGACGCAGCGACAGCGGCAATCGCGGTGGCAAGCTGGTGACCGAGACGAAGAACTCCGGCCTCAGCCTGTCGGCGAACTACGAGCTCGACCTTTGGGGACGGCTCGCCGCCGGCCGCGGCAGCGCCGCCGCGGAGCTCGCCGCCACGCGCTTCGATCGCGACGCCGCGCGCCTGAGCCTGGCTGCTGCCGTCGCCACCACCTGGTTCGACAGCCTCGCCGCGCAGGAGCGTCTCGCCATCGCGCAGGAAAACCTCGCCATCGCCGAACGCGTGCTCAAGATCGTCGAAGCCCGCTTCCGCAACGGGGCCGCCTCGGCGCTGGACGTGAGCCGCCAGCGCACCACGGTACTGACGCAGCGCGCCGCGGTCGAACCGCTGGCGGTGCGCGAACGCCAGACGCGCACCGCGCTCGCCATCCTGCTGGGCCGCGTGCCGCAGCAGGCGCCAGCCGCCGACGTGCGTCTCGCCGATGTCGCCGTACCGGCCGTCGCGCCCGGACTGCCGAGCGACCTGCTGCTGCGCCGGCCCGACCTCGCCAGCGCCGAAGCCCGGCTCGCCGCCGCGTCGGCCGACATCGCCGCGGCACGCGCCGCCCTGCTGCCGCGCATCAGCCTGTCGGTGACCGGCGGCGTGGCGAGCGACCTGCTGCTGTCGCTGGCCAGCCCGTCGCACAGCCTGTCAATCTCGGCTGGCCTGCTGCAGACGATCTTCGATGCCGGTGTGCGCCGGGCACAGGTCGAGACAGCGCGCTCGCGCCAGCGCGAGCTGGTCGAGAGCTACCGCTCCACCATCCTCGCTGCGCTGAAGGAAGTCGAGGACGCGCTGGGCAACACTGCCCGCGACACACGCCAGGAAGCCGCGCAGCGCGAGATCCTTGCCGAAGCACAGCGCTCGCTGCGCCTGGCGGAGCTGCGCTACCGCGAAGGTGCCGACGAGCTGCTCACGGTGCTCGACGCACAGCGGACCCTGTTCACCGCGCAGGACCAGCTCGCGCAACTGCGCCAGGCACGCCTGGCCGACGCGGTCGCGCTCTACAAGGCGCTGGGTGGAGGCTGGCAGGCGGACCGCCACACGCCCCCGCTTGCAGATGTGTGGTGAACGCCGCGGCGAGGCGACTTCACCGCCTAAATTAGTGTTGCGAATCATTATCATTTCTATCACAATGCAGCCCTTACATCAGCCAGCCACCTGATGCGGGCGCGTCGCGTCCCGGTCGTCAGGAAGCCAGCCACAACGACTTCCTGACAATCCGGAGACCCGACACGATGGATTCCCACGCACTGCAGGCCCCTGCGCGCCCGCAGCCCGACTCCCGCAACACCGCCAACCTGCTGCCCCTCGGCGCGCTGATGCTCGCCGGCATCTCGCTCGGCGTGCAGGCGCAGGGCAGCGGCACCGCGTCGCCGTCAGCCCAGCAACTGCCCGCCGTCACGGTGCAGGCAGCCGGCGAAGCGGTGCAGGACGGCTATCGCGCCACGGCCACCCGCGTCGGCAAGACGCTGCAGGATCCCCACGACATCCCGCAGGCCGTCACCACCGTCACCAACACGCTGATGGAGGAGCAGCAGGTCGGTTCGCTGCGCGAGGCGCTGCGCAACGTCTCCGGCCTGACCTTCAACGCCGGCGAAGGCGGCCGCTCGGGTGACAACATGAACCTGCGCGGCTTCTACACTTTCGGCGACATGTACCTGGACGGCATCCGCGACACTGCCCAGTACAACCGCGAAACCTTCAACCTCGAGCAGATCGACGTGCTGCGCGGCTCGGCGGCGATGCTGTTCGGCCGCGGCCAGGCCGGCGGCGTGATCAACCAGGTGAGCAAGACGCCGCTGCTGGGTGACCGCGGCAAGATCAGCGCCAGCATCGGCACCGACGACTACCGCGAGATCACCGGCGACTTCAACAAGCAGTTGGGCGCCAGCACCGCGCTGCGCCTGAACCTGATGAAGCGCGACGAGGGCAGCATCCGCGAGAACCCGGTGACCGGCACCGAGGCTGAGGTGCATCGCGAAGGCTTGGGCGTGAGCCTGGTCACCGGCCTGTACACCGACAGCGAGATCACGCTGAACCACTACTATCTGAAGACCGCCGACAACCCCGACTACGGCGTGCCCTTCGACAGCAAGACCAAGCGTCCGTCGCGGCTGTTCGACCCGGAAGACTTCTGGGGCACGAGAGACACCTTCGACGACTCCGAGACCAACATCACCTCGCTGGTGCACCAGCTCCGCCTGTCGTCCAGGGCCGAGCTGCGCACCCAGTTGCGCTACGCCACCTACAACCGCGCCTACTGGGCTGCGGCGCCGTCGAACACGCGGGCGCCGACGGTCGACCTGACCGCGGCGCAGAGCAAGACGCGCCGCAGCGAGACCGAAGACCTTACGCTGCAGTCGGACCTCACCGTGCGCACCGAGCTGTTCGGCATGCAGCACGAGCTGCTGGCGGGCGTCGAGTACCTGAAGGAAAACGCCGCGCGCTGGACGCTGTTGAACCAGGGCAGCACTGCGTCCGCCCATTACACCGGCGGCGTCCTCAACCGCCCGGCGGCGGGCCGATACAGCGGCGACACCATCGCGGTGTATGCGCAGGACACCGTCGAATTCGTTCCCGACTGGAAATTCACCATCGGCCTGCGGCGCGACGAACTCGATGCCGACTACGACTTCTACAACCTGAACACGCGCACGGCCAGCAGCGCCGCGCTGCGCTATGGCGAAACCAGCGTGCGCACCGGCCTGTCGTGGCAGCCGAGCGCAGACGCCCATTACTACATCAGTTTCAGCGACTCCTTCAGCCCGACGGCCGACCTGTACCAGTTGTCCGGCAACGCCTACCCGGCCGAGCGCAGCAACGTCACCGAGCTGGGCGCGAAATGGCTGCTGCTGGAGGGCGATCTCGCGCTGCGTGCCGCCCTCTACCGCGCCGACAAGGAGTGGGAGCGCAACACCGACCTCGAATCCGGCGCCGCGATCCTGACGAGGAAGCGCCGCACCGACGGCCTCGAACTCGAAGTGGCCGGCCGCATCACGCCCAACTGGGAGGTCTTCGCCGGCCTGGCACTGATGGATGCCGAGATCCTGCAGGTGGCTGAAAACCGCGACGCATCCGGCGTGGTGACGAGGGCGGACCCGCGCCTGAAGGGGCAGATGCCGCGCAACACGCCGGCGGCCACCTTCAACCTGTGGTCCACCTACGCGCTGGGCCATGGCTGGAAGGTGGGCGGCGGTGTGGAGGCGAAGACGGAGCGCTATGCCTATTCGCCGTCGACGGCCAACGCCGACAACCTCTTCGTCAATGGCGATTTCAAGCCCAACACCGCGCCCGCCTACGCGCGCTGGGACGCGATGCTGTCCTACGAGCAGCCGAAATGGGTGGCGCGCCTGAACGTGAAGAACCTGTTCGACAAGGTGTATTACGACCAGGTGTATGACAACGGCGGCTTCACCGTGCCCGGCACGCGGCGCACGGTGATCCTGACGGGCGAGTACAGGTTCTGAGGCGCTTGTAGCTGCGGGGTCCGACTGCAGAGGCGCGGGGTGTTTGCTCCGCCACGCTGCGGAACTCGCTCACTACGCTCGCTCAGACAGTCCTCGCGAGGCTCCGCAAACACCCCGCACGTCTGCAAGCTTGTGCCGAAAAGGCGCAAAGCCAGGAAACGGAAACCTGCCATGCTGATCACCATTCCCGACGTCCTCACCGCGGAAGAACTCGCCCTGGTGCGCAACCTGCTCGCCCGCTCCGAATGGGCACATGGCGGCAACACCGCCGGCATGCAGGCGGCGCAGGTGAAGAACAACCGCCAACTGGGTGAAGAAGCCGAGCACCTGCCGGCCCTGCGCCAACTGGTGTTGGGCGCGCTGTCGCGCAGCGCGACGTTCTTCACTGCCGCGCTGCCGCTGCACATCTATCCGCCGCTGTTCAACCGCTACGGCGACGAGGCCAACAGCTTCGGCAACCACGTGGATGGCTCGGTGCGCCGGCTGCCCGACGGCCGCGGCTATGTGCGCACCGACGTGTCGGCGACGCTGTTCCTGTCCGACCCGGACCGCTACGACGGCGGCGAGCTGATGATCGAGGACACCTTCGGCGACCACGGCGTGAAGCTCGCCGCCGGCAGCATGGTGGTGTATCCGTCGTCGTCGATCCACCGCGTGTTGCCGGTCACGCGCGGCGAGCGCGTGGCCTGCTTCATGTGGATGCAGAGCATGGTGCGCGACCCCGGCCAGCGCCGCCTGCTGTACGACATGGACATGGCGTTGCTGAAGCTGCGCCAGGACATCGGCGACACCGACCCGGTGGTACGCCTCACCGGCACCTATCACAACCTGCTGCGGCATTGGGCCGACATCTGAAGCTGGCGACGCGGCGAGCGCATCAGGGCCCGCCGCGCGTCGGGCATCAATGCTCGTCGTTGTCGAAATCCCACAGCTCGTGGGTATCGAGCCGCCAGCGATGGAACGCGGCCAGGGCGTCGATACGGGCCAGCCGCTCGGCCAGGTGCAGCTCGTCGGCCGTGCGCCGTGCCTGCAGCAGGTCGGCGATCGACGATTCGCCGAGCTTCCAGGCCTTCTCCTGCATGTCGGTCGCCGTCTGCTGCGCAGTCGCGGCCGCCTGCAGCCGCTGCCAGGTCTGGTAGCCGCTGCGCACCGCGGCAAGCTCGCGCGCGGCCTCGGTGCGCACCCGCGCCTCGATGGCCGCCTCCTGCGCGGCCGCAGCGCGCGCCATCGCCAGGCTGGAATCGGAAGCCGCAGCACGCGCCGCACCGCCGATCGGGATCGCGACGGTGAGGCCGAGCACGCGCTCGTCGCCGCCCTTGTCGCTCGCGTAGCGCACGCCGAGCACCGGATCGGGCATGCGGTTCGCATCGGCGCGCTGCGCCGTCAGCATCGCCTGCCGCGACAGCGCGCGGGCCTTCGCCAGCTCGTGGTTGCCCGCCACCATGGCGTCGACATCGAAGCGCGCGGCGGACGGATCGCCGGGCTCGGACAGGGTCACCGCCGCGCGCGGCCGCAGGCCAGGAAAACGGATGTCGAGCGCGGCACCGACCTCGGTGCGCTTCGCCTCCGCGCTGGCGAGCTGTGCCGCAGCCTGCGCGACGGCGCCCTGCGCCAGGTTGAGGTCGAGCCGCGCCGCATCGCCCTGGCGCAGGCGGATCTCGGCGATGCGCGCCAGTTCGGCGGCGAGCGCATGCTGGCGAGTCCGGGCAGCGACCTCGTCCTCCGCGCGCAGCCAGTCGAACCATACCGCCAGCACCGCGCGCGCCGTCTCGTGCTGCGCGTCGCCCAGCGCCCAGCGCGACACTTCCTGCCCTGCGGCGCCGAGGCGGTCGTCGATGTCGGCCTTGCCGCCGATGCGTATGCCACGCTCGAGCGCCGCCGCATATTCGCCATAACGCCGGTCGTTCTCCGGTCGCACGGTGCGTTGCTGCAGGTCGCCGCGCACCGTCCATTCGTGCGGGCCGGCTCGCAGTTGCCGCGCCTGCGCTGCGCTCGCGTCCAGTTCGTGGCGCGCCGCCCCCACCACCGGTGCGCTCTCCAGCAGCGTGCGCACGACAGCGGATGGCGGCAGTTCCGGCGGCTCGGCAGGCGCCGCCCAGGCCTGCTGGCAGGCGAGCACGAGCAGGCCGAGGGATGCCAGGCGGCGCGGCATGGTGCGCAGAGCGTTCCGACGAGGCGACGGCATGAGGAGGCGGTTCGTCATCCCAGCCTCCCGGAAGAGATGATGGGCATGGACCAGTAGAAGACCTTGGGGTTGGGCAACTGCTCCTTGAGGTGACCGAGCACCGTGTCGGCGTCCTCACGGCGCAACAGCAACTGGATCTGGATGCGGCTGGCCTGGCCGCTGACGTGCTCGCTCGGCTCGACCAGGGCAACGTCGGCGCCGTGCGCGCTCACCGGAAAGCTGGCGAAGCTGATCTGCAGCTCGGCATGATCCAGCAGCAGGTCCACCACGTCGCCGGCCAGCGCGCTCGGCATCACGAGGTTCAGGCAGGTATCGGGAGCAGGCATCGTTCACGCCTCCAGCGTGGCCCGCTTCGGCGGAAAGCCGAAGCGCAGGTAGATGAGGGGCAGCAGGATCAGCGTCAGCGCGGTCGAGCTCAGCAGGCCGCCGATGACCACGATCGCCAGCGGGCGCTGGATCTCCGAACCCGGTCCCGTCGCCAGCAGCAGCGGGATCAGGCCGTAGGCGGTGATGTTGGCCGTCATGAGCACCGGCCGCAGGCGCCGCAGCGCGCCCTCGCGCACCACCTGGACCCGGCTCATGCCGGCGTTGCGCAACTGGTTGAAGGTCGACACCATGACGATGCCGTTGAGCACCGCGATGCCGAGCAGCGCGATGAAGCCCACCGAGGCCGGCACCGACAGGTATTCGCCCGTCACCGCCAGCGCCAGGATCCCGCCGATGAGGGCGAACGGGATGTTGGACAGGATCAGCGCCGCCTGCCGCACCGAGCCGAAGGTGGAGAACAGCAGGAAGAAGATCAGCGCCAACGCCACCGGCACCACCAAGCCGAGGCGGGCTGCCGCGCGCTGCTGGTTCTCGAACTGGCCGCCCCAGGCGATGCGATAGCCGGCGGGCAGCTTCACCTGCTCGCCCACTGCCCGCTGCGCCTCGGCGACGAAGCCGACCAGGTCGCGGCCGCTGACGTTGGACTGCACGACGACGAAGCGCTGCGCCGACTCGCGGTCGATCTTCACCGGCCCCTCGATGCGCTCCAGGTGCGCCACCTGCGCCAGCGGCATGCGGCTGCCGTCGGGCGTGGTGAGCTGCAGCGCGGCAAAGGCCTGCGGCGTGGTGACCCCGCCGCCGCCGCGAATGACGAGCGGCGTGCGCCGGCCGCTCTCGATCACGGTGCCCACGCTGCGGCCCTCGAGCATGCGCCGCAGGTCATCCTGCACCGCCTCCACCGTCAGCCCGGCACGGCCGGCCGCCAGCCGGTCGATGACGACGCGGAAGTACTGCACGCCGTCGTTCTGCAGGGTGAAGGTGTCCTGCGCGCCGGGCACCTGCCGCACCACCGTCTCGACCTGCTTCGCCAGGCCGTTGAGCGCGGCGAGGTCGGTGCCGTAGATCTTGATCGCCAGCGCGCCACGCACGCCGGTCAGCATCTCCGACACGCGCATGTCGATCGGCTGGGTGAAGCTGTACGACACGCCGGGAAACTCCTTCATGACCTCGCGCAGTTGATCCCTCAGCCATTCCGGATCGGACACCGGCCAGGTGTCGCGCGGCTTGAGCACGAGGAAGGTATCGGTCTGGTTCAGCCCCATCGGATCGAGGCCGAGCTCGTCCGAGCCCGAGCGCGCGACGATGGCCGCCACCTGCGGCACCCGCGCCAGCACTGCCTGCTGCACCCGGGTGTCGAGCGCGATCGTCTGGTTGAGCGAGATCGACGGCAGCTTCTCCAGTTGCATGATGAGGTCGCCCTCGTCCATCGTCGGCATGAAGCTCTTGCCGATGAAGGGGAAGGCCACCACCGCTGCCGCCAGGCCCACACCCGCAGCGACGAAGACCGTCTTCTGCCGCGCGAAGGCCAGGTCGAGCAGCCTGCGGTAATGACGCACCAGGAAACGCACCAGCCAGGGCTCGCCGGCATGCGCGGCGCTGAGCAGATAGGAGCACAGCACCGGGATCACCGTCAGCGAAAGCAGCAGCGACGCCGACAGGGCGAACACGATGGTCAGCGCCACCGGACGGAACAGCTTGCCCTCCAGCCCTTCGAGCGTGAGCAGCGGCACGAAGACGATGACGATGACCAGGATGCCGGAGGCCACCGGCACCGCCACCTCGCGCGTGGCGCGGAAGATGCGGTGCAGGATCGGCAGGCGGCTGCTCGCCCCGCCCTTGGCGAGTTCAGTCTCGACGTTCTCCACCACCACCACCGCGGCGTCGACCAGCATGCCGATGGCGATGGCCAGGCCGCCCAGGCTCATCAGGTTGGCACTGAGGCCGAACTGGCGCATCAGCAGGAAGGTCGCCATCGCCGCCAGCGGCAGCATCATCGACACCACCACCGCCGCGCGCAGGTTGCCGAGGAACAGGAAGAGCAGCACCAGCACCAGCACCACCGCCTCGACCAGCGCCTTCGACACGGTGTGCACCGCGCGGTCGACCAGGTTGCTGCGATCGTAGAAGGGCACGATCTCCACGCCCGGCGGCAGGCTGGGCGCGAGTTCGGCCAGCCGCAGCTTGACGCCGGCGACCACCTCGCGCGCATTGGCGCCGCGCAGGCCCAGCACCAGGCCCTCGACGGCCTCGCCCTGGCCGCTGCGGGTCACCGCGCCATAACGCGTGAGACTGCCGATGCGCACCTGGGCAATGTCGCCAACGCGCAGCACCGCGTCGCCGACACGCTTCACCGCGATCGCTGCCACGTCCTGCGGCGTGCGCACCGCGCCTTCGGCGCGCACCACCAGCGCCTCCTCGCCCTCGGTCAGGCGGCCGGCGCCGTCGTTGCGGTTGTTCGCAGCGAGCGCCGCTTCCAGTTCGGCGAGCGACAGACCCTGCGCCAGCATCGCGGTGGCATCCGGAACGACCTCGATGGTGCGCGCATGTCCGCCCAGGCTGTTGACGTCGGCGACGCCAGGAATCGTCCGCAGCGCCGGGCGTATCGTCCAGTCGAGCAGCGTGCGCTTCTCCTCCAGCGACAGCGGCCCTTCCACGGTGAACATGAACATCTCGCCCAGCGGCGTGGTGATCGGCGCCAACCCGCCGGAAACACCCGCCGGCAGATCCTTCAACACGTTGTTGAGCCGCTCCGACACCTGCTGGCGCGCCCAGTAGATGTCGGTGCTGTCCTCGAAATCGATGGTGATGTCGGCCAGCGCGTACTTGGAGGTCGAGCGCAGCATGCGCTGGCTGGGAATGCCCAGCAGCTCCTGCTCGATCGGAGTGGTGATGCGCGTCTCCACTTCCTCCGGCGTCATGCCCGGCGCCTTCATGATGATCTTCACCTGGGTGGTGGATACATCGGGGAAGGCGTCGATAGGGAGGCCACGGAAGGCGACCACACCCATGCCGACCAGGCCCAGGGTGAGCACGAGCACGAAAAGACGCTGCGTCAGCGAAAAGGAAACCAGGCGCGTGAGCATCGTCAGTCCCCGGCGTTCATCATCGACTTCAGCGCCGCCGTACCCTCGACCACCACGCGCGCATCTGCGGCGAGACCGGAAACCACCGCCTCACGCGCATCCTCGGACAGCACCTGCACTGGCTGGGCGACGAAGCTCCCGGGCGTGCCGGTCGCCACGAAGCACACCGTGCGTCCCTGGCTGCGCACCAGCGCGCGCGCAGGCAGGCGCACGCCCCGCAGCGTGGTGTCGATCTCGGCCTCCACCGCCTGGCCGGGCAGCAGCCCCGGCGCCGCAGCCAGCGTGCCGCGCACCATGGCCATCTGCGTGCCCTCCATCATCTGCGGATCGACACCGACCACCTTGCCGTCGGCCGCGCCGACGCGCAGACGGGCTCCCGGCGCGATGCTGCCGACGCTCGCGCGCGGCACCAGCACCTCCACCGCGAGCGGCCCCTCGCGCGTCACCCGCGCCAGCGTCGCGCCCGCCTCCACGCGCTGCCCCGGGCTCACGTTCACCTCGCCGACGCGCCCGGCGAAGGGTGCCGACAGGTCGGCGAACATGCCGCCCTTGCCCACGCCGGCGATCTTCGCCTGGCGCAGTTTCTCGTCGCGCGCGGCACGCGCCACCGACTCGGCGGCCCGGCTCTGCTCGAGGCGCGACTGCGGCACGATGCCTTCGCGGAACAGGTTCTCGTCGCGCGCTCGCTGCGCCTGCGCCTGCGCGAGTTGTGCATTGGCCTGCTCGGTATCGCGCTGCAACTCGGCCAGCCAGGGGCTGGCAAACCGCATCAGCGGCTGACCCGGATTCACCCGCTCGCCGGAGACGACGTGCACGCCCTGCACCACCCCGGCCGCCGGCGCCGACACCAGCCACACGTCGGCAGCACGCGACATGACGCGTGCCTGCAGGCCGCGCAGGCTGCTCACTTCGGTCGGCTGCGCCTGTTCCAGTCGCAGGGCCAACTGCTTCATCTGCACTTCATCGACACGGATTTCCGCGCTCGCGGCGGCCGCAATCCCCGGGGCGACGACGCCAAGGGCGGCGAACAGCGCCAGCAGGCAGCCGGCACGTGTCGTCATCGGCCAATCCCGGCGCGCGGAGGGGGAGCCGTGGTGGCGCCGTGGCAGGACTTGCGATGTGATGAAGCGCGGCATACGACCCCCTGAAAGACGATAGACCACGATTCTATTGCCTGAGCCTTAAACGAACATGAAAAGCGTCGGCAGGGATGAATTTGGCATGTACCACGCTGGCAGAACACTTGCGACGGGGACAGACAAGAATTTGACCTGGATCAGAAAAACGACGAATAGGATCGATTATCATTTTCAGACTCGAGAAATTCCGTACGCCCGCACCCGGACCGTTCATGAATCACGCTGCATCACTCGCCGGCGATCGCGCCCTGCGCACCCTCGCCCTCGTCGGCCACCCCAACGTGGGTAAATCGGTGC
>JAFEFM010000430.1 GCA_018240585.1 Pseudomonadota bacterium | reverse complement strand
GGCTCGCCGTAGGGCAGCGCATGAATGGCGACGCCGCCGTGAGCGTCGTGCAGGACGAGCGGCGGCGCGTCGACATCCACCGGTCCACGCACGGTGAGGCCGGCGCGCGTCAGCAGTTCCGAGCCGAAGCCGAGGCGGTCGGGGCCGTCGTGGTTGCCGGCGATCATCACCACCGGGATCTTCAGCGCCAGAACCAGCTCGGTCAGCACCAGGTCGAGCAGGCGCACCGCGTCGGCCGGCGGCACCGAGCGGTCGTAGATGTCGCCGGCGATCAGGATGGCATCGGGCCGCGTGTCGGCGGCGAGGCGGATGAAGCCCTGCAGCACGTGGGCCTGGTCTTCGAGCAGGGAAACGCCGTGGTAGACACGGCCGAGGTGCCAGTCGGCGGTGTGGAGGAAACGCATCGGGGAAAGAGTCTCGGAGCTGAGATGGGCAACGGCGGAGCGCGCTGCAGGACGAATCCTACAGCGACATCCGCGCCGTCGGACATGACGCCGCCAATCCCTCGTCTATATTGAAGTGGCGTAACGCGACAAGAGCACATGCCGCGCAACGACATCCACAACCAGGAAGGAGCTCGACATGAAACACACTGCCGCCACCCTCGCCCTGTCCGGCCTGCTCGCCTTCACCGCCTTCGGCTGCGCCGTCACCCGTGACCAATCGACCGTGGGCGAATACGTCGATGACGCCACCATCACCACGCGGGTGAAAGCCAAGTTCGCCGAAGACCCGACCGTCAGCGCGATGGCGATCAGCGTCGAGACGCTGCGCGGCACGGTGCAGCTCTCGGGCTTCGCCAAGAGCGCAACGGAGAAGAGCCACGCCGAGAAGATCGCGCGCAGCACCTCGGGCGTGAAAGGGGTGAAGAACGACATCGTGGTTCGCCCGTAATCGGACCCGCTGCACCGGGAAAGGGGGATGGTTCGCCATCCCCCTTTCTCGTGCGTGCGTCCGGGACGGACGCCGGTGAGCCCGCGGCCGTGGTGCTGATAACATCCGGGGCCGACGCGTCGGCGCCGGCCCGGCGCCTGGAGGATGCCCCTCATGTCAGCCAAACCCGCCCTCCCGCTGGGACCCCGGCCAGCACGCGCGCTGCTGGCCTTGCTGGCGGTCAGCCTGGTCCTCGGCCTGGCCTGGCTCGCTTCCAGCCAATGGCAATCGAGCTCGAGCCGTTCGGCGCTGGAGCGCCTGCGCGCCGACGCCAACCGGCTGCACCATGTCGACGCGCTGCTGCTGCAACTGCTCGATGCCGAAAGCAGCGTGCGCGGCTATCTGCTGAGCGGCAATGCGGTGTATCTGGGGCCGTATCAGGACGGCGGCCTGCGCGTGGCGGAGACGCTGGCCACGCTGCGCGCCGACGACTGGCGCGACGAGGCACAGCGCGCGAAGCTGGCCGAGCTGGCGCAGATGGTCGACAGGAAGCTGGCCATGCTGGCGAGCGCCGTGCAAACGGGAGCGAGCCCCGGCACCGACGCGCCGGAAGGCGGCCCGGGCAAGCAGACGATGGACGACATCCGCCGCGTCATCGGCGAACTGCGCGGCGACACGCTGGCCGAGATCGACCAGTCCTTGGTCGCCTCCTTCGCGCGCTTTGGCAACGCGCGCGAGCTCAACCTGCTGCTGGGCGCCGGCATCCTGGTGTTGCTGCTGGCGCTGGTCGTCGCCCTGTACCGGCAGGCCCTGCTGCGCGAGAAGCTGGCGGCGATGCTGCACTCGGAGAACGAGCGCCTGCAGGCCGAGGTGGAGCAGCGCACCACCGAACTGAGCAGCCTCGCCACCTATCTGACCAACGCCCGCGAGCAGGAACAGGCACGGCTCGCGCGCGAGCTGCACGACGAACTGGGCGCGCTGATGACCGCCGCCAAGCTCGATGCCGGCTGGATCGCGCGCAAGCTGCCGGCCGACGTGATGGCGCCGCTGCGCGAACGTTTCGACCGCCTGCTCGACACGCTGAACCAGGGCATCGCGATCAAGCGCAAGGTGGTGAACGACCTGCGGCCGCCGCTGCTGGCCGACCTCGGCCTGGTCGAGGCGCTGCGCTCGCTGGCCGACTCGGCGGCGATCGGCGACCGTGAAGGCCGCATCGAACTCGAGCTGCCGGAGCAGGCGCCCGAGCTGCCGGCGGACACCGCGCTGGCACTGTTCCGCATCGCCCAGGAAGCGCTCACCAACGTGCGCCGCCACGCGCGGGCGACACACGCGACGCTGGCGCTGCGGCGGGAGCCGGACGCGCTCGTGCTGCGCATCGCCGACAACGGCATCGGCTTCGATCCGGCGCGCCTCGGGCGCGCGCGCCACGGGCTGGCGGGCATCGCCCACCGCGTGCAGATGCTGGCGGGTCGGCTGCAGGTGACGAGCGCACCGGGCAAGGGAACGGTGATCGAGGCGCGCATCCCCTGCACGCGGATGTGATCACGGCCACGGCCGCCGCTCCCACCATGAGGTGACGCGGACCGGGCGAGGCTCAGTGGCGGGCGACCGCCGCCTCGATGTAGTCCAGCAGCTCGTCCATCTGGAAGGACTTGTCGAAGAAGCGCTCCACGCCGAGCTGTTCGCAGCGTGCGCGTACCGCCTTGTGGCCGTGGTTGGACAGCACCACCGCGCGCGGCGCACCGAAGCGCTGCGGCTCGGCCTGCAGCGTGCGCAGCACGCCCAGGCCGCTTCCTTCGCGCAGTTCGAGGTCGACGATGGCCAGATCGGCCCGGTGCCGTTCCAGTTCGGAGAGGGCGCTGCGCTCGCCGTCGGCGTCGGCCACGACCTCGACGCCGGGCAGTTCGCCCAGCATGTCGCGCAGCATCGCGCGCAGCTTGGGCGAATCCTCGATCAGCACGACGCGGAAGACGCAGGGCGCGGCGTCGTTCATGCTCTTCATCCCCCGCATCAATCGACGATGAGGCCGTGGCGCAGCGCGTACGCGGCCAGTTCGGCGTTGCTCGCCACGCCCAGCTTTTCCAGCAGGCGGGTGCGGTAGGTGCTCACCGTCTTCACGCTCAGGTGCAGCGATTCACCGATGTCGGACACCGACTCGCCGCGCGCCAGGCGCAGGAAGACCTGCAGCTCGCGGTCGGACAGGCGCTCGTGCGGCGCGCCCGCCGCGCCGCCGGCCAGCTCCTCGGCCAGCAGTTCGGCGGTGCGCGGCGACAGGTAACGGCGCCCCTGCGCCACCGTGCGGATGGCCTGCACCAGTTGTTCGCGGTCGCAGTCCTTGCACAGGTAGCCGTCGGCGCCGTTGCGGATCATCGCCAGCGCGTAGCGGTCTTCGGGGAAGCCGCTCAGCACCACGATGCGCAGCGCCTCGAAGCGCTGGCGCGCGGCGCGCAGCACATCCACGCCGCTCAGCCCCGGCAGGGAGAGGTCGAGCAGCAGCACGTCCGTGTCGTCCTCGCGCAGCCGCTCCATCGCCTCCTCGCCGGTCGCGGCCTCGAAGGACACGCGGAAATCGAGCTCCTCGGCGAGCAGCTCGCGAAACCCGGCACGCACGATCTGGTGGTCATCGACGATGGCGATACGCAACATGGGAACTCCGTTCCGGCGCAGCCGGACGCCCGGCATGGCGAGCCCGCGGCCCGCCCGCCACGCCGCAAGGGCGTGCGGGCGAGTCTGCAGCGGCGACGGCCGCTCATCGGCCGCGGGCGATGTTGGCGAGGAAGCTTAGCACCGCCAACACCAGGAACACGAAGAACAGGATCTTGGCGATGCCCGCCGCGCCGGCGGCAATGCCGCCGAAGCCGAGCACGGCGGCGACGATGGCGATGATGAAGAACACCACGGCGTAATGCAGCATGATCGTCTCCTTGAGGAAGGGCGCCGCGGGACCGGCTTGTCGCTGGCCGCTCAGGCGGGAAGTCCGCCCGGCGCTCGACTCCACTTTAGGCGCCGCGCCGACGTCGCCCCATCGGCCGCATCCGAAACCCGCGTCGGACAATTCCGACAAGGGGGGCGGCAGGTTGCGGACAGGCGATCAGCGGCTGGAACGGCGGAACAGCGCGAGGCCGAGCATCGACAGGCTGGCGGTGGCGATGATGACCCCCGCCATGGGCCGGCCGCTGCCATCGTGCAGGGCGCTGACACCCGCGCTGGCCAGCATGCCGAGTCCGAACTGTCCGGAGACGAACAGCGCGGCGGCGGCGCCGGTGTTGAGCGGGTAGCGCTCCATCAGCAGGCCGACGCAGTTGGCGCCGAGCAGGCCGGTCACGCCGACCATCAGGAACAGGCCGAGAACGACCGCGGGCGCGAAGTCGTGCAGCGAGACCCCCAGCAGCAGGGTCAGCGCGCCTGCGAAGCCGACGACGCAGCCACCGCCGATCATGTTGACCGCGCCGCAGCGGCGCAGCAGGCGGCTGTTGGCATAGTTGGCGGCGAAAATGCCGAGCGCGTTGGCGGCGAAGAGCACGCTGTAGGCGCGCGGCGAGAAGCGCTGCAGTTCGATGAAGTAGTAGGGGCTGGCGGTGATGTAGGCGAACATGCCGGCGAAGGACATGCCGCCCGCCAGCAGCAGGCCCACCGCGACCGGATCGCCGAGCAGCCGCAGGTAGGCAGAGAAGGCCTTCCCCAGCGACAACTGGCCGCGACGCTCGGCCGGCAACGTCTCGGGGAGCAGGAAGAACACCGTCGCCAGGCTGAGGATGCCCCACGCCAGCACGGCGCCGAAAGTGGCCCGCCAGCCGCCGAGGTCGAGGATCACGCTGCCCAGCAGCGGCGACAGCAGCGGCGCGATCGCGGTGATCATGGCCAGCAGCGACAGCTTGCGCAGGGCTTCGGTCTGGGAGAAGACGTCCCGCACCACGGCGCGCGCCAGCACCGAGGCCGCGCCGCCGCCCAGGGCCTGGACGAAACGGGCGACGATCAGTTGCTCGACCGACGTGGCCAGCAGGCAGGCCAGGCTGGCCACCACGAACATGCCGATGCCGCCGAGCATCACCCGCCGCCGCCCGTAGCGGTCGGAGACGGGGCCGTAGCCCAGCATGCCGATCGAAAACCCGCCGAGGAACACGGTGATCGACAACTGCACGGCCTCCGGCGTGGTGCCGAGGCCCGCACGGATGGCCGGCAGCGCCGGCAGGTAGAGGTCGGTGGCCAGCGGCCCGAAGGCCACCAGCATGCCGAGCAGCAGCAGGAAGCGCCCGCCGCCGATCCGGTCGTGAGTGTTCGAGGCCTTGCCCTCGCCGCGTGCCATTGCGGGGCGCTCAGTGAGCGGCCTGCAGCACCGCGGCGTCGGGTGCGTCCGGCGTCTCGGGCGGCAGGTCCGGGTTCTCGGTGAGGCCGCGGTAGGTGCGATCGAGCAGCAACACCGCGATGCCTGCGACCACCAGCACGGCGGCGAAGAACTGATAGAGGTCCTGCGGCGTCCAGTCGGACTTGAGCAGATAGCCGGTGAAGATCGGCGCGACGATGGCCACGCCGCGCCCGAAGCCGATCATCAGGCCCACGCCGGTGCCGCGCACCGAGGTGGGGTAGATGAACGGGCTGATCGCATAGAAGGCCGCCAGACCGCCGTTGGCGCAGGCACCGACGGCCAGCGCGAGAACCACCGCCAGGCCCGCATCGTTGAAGTTGCCGGCGAACAGCATGTAGGCCAGCGAGCCGCAGAACATGATCAGGGCAGTGACGATGCGCGGCCGGATGGCCATGCTCAGGCCGGCGAACAGCAGCGAGCCGAGCACGCCGCCGATGGCGATCAGCACCCCGGTACGGCCGCCGAGGGCGGCGTTGCCGGTGGCATCGGCGATGAGCTTGGCGGTCCACGTGTTGGCGAAGTAGAAGGCGGCGGTCAGGCTGGCGTAGCCCAGCCACAGCAGCAAGGTGCGCGGCAGCATGATGCCGTGGAACAGGGCCTTGCTGGCGACATGCATGTCGGCGCTCTCGACCGGCTGGGGCAGCGTCGTGGCGCCGGGATAGCCCAGCTTTGCGGCGATCCTGTTGTACTGGTCGAGAGCTCCCTCGGGACGCTCCTCGATCAGGTACTCGATGGACTCCGGCAGGGCCACCAGCACCCACAGCAGGCTCAGGAAGGTGAGCACCGCGCCGAACACGAAGGGCGCGCGCCAGCCGAATTCGGCGATCAGCGGGGTGGTGATGGCGCCGCCCAGGGCCACGCCGGCGGGCAGGCCCATGCCGTAGACGCCCATCACCGTGCCACGCCGCTTGTCCGAGCTGTATTCGGAGACGACGATGTTGAGGCTGGAGACGATGGCGCCGATGAACAGGCCGGCGAAGGCGCGGAAGCCGACCAGTTGCCACAGGCTGGTGGCGACGGCGGACAGCACCATGCCGATGACGATCAGCGACAGGCACAGGACGATGTGGCGCCGCCGGCCGATGCGGTCGGCCAGGGGCGAGAGGAAGGTCGCGCCGATGGCCATGCCGAAGATGCCGGCGCTCAGCAGGTAGCCCACTTCCACCGGGCCGAGGCTCCAGGCGCGTGCAACGTGGGGGGCGACGAAGGCCATGACCAGCACTTCGTAGCCGTCGATCATGCACAGGACGATGCACAGCGCGATGATCCCGAACTGGAACCGGCGCATGGGCTGCGTCAGGATGGCTTCACGTAGATCCAATTCTCTGTCTCCGGATTGT
>JAFEFM010000042.1 GCA_018240585.1 Pseudomonadota bacterium | reverse complement strand
GGGGGGCATCTGCTCGGCGTTGTAGACGCGGCCGGTGATGAGCGGGCGGTCGGGGTCGCCTTCGAGGAACTCGACCACCACTTCCTGGCCGATGCGCGGCAGCGCGACCATGCCGAAGTTCTTCCCGGCCCAGGGGTGTGACACGCGCATCCAGCACGATGCGTTCTCGTCCGGGTCGCCGTGGCGGTCCCAGTGGAAATGCACCTTCACGCGGCCGTACTGGTCGGTGTAGATCTCGTCGCCGGCGGGACCGACGACGATGGCGGTCTGCAGGCCCTGCACGATGGGCTTGGGCGTGGTGCGCGGCGTGCGGAACGGCGCATCGTTGTTGATGCAACTGAAGCTGGAGTGGTAGGTGGCGCCTTCCGACTCCGAGGACTCGTAGTCGTTGTAGGCGAAGCTGAGCGTGGCGGCAGTGATCAGGTACTTGCGGTTCTGGTCTTCGCGCGGCTGGCCGGTGAGCTTGAAGATGGTGCCGGCGGCAATGCCGCGTGCATTGCCCGCGCCCTGCATTACCTGCACCTGCGACTGCAGTTCCTCCAGGCGGATGCGGACATAGGTCTCGCCCTCGGCCGGGGTGTCGTACTCGCCGGGGTAGTCGTAGATCTCATGCGTGGCCTCGGCGTAGCCGCGCTTCTGCTTGGTCTGCTTCAGCAATTCGACGCTGGGCTTCTTGAAGTCGAAGTCGTCGATGGCGTAGGCGCCGGGCTGTATCTCCCAGTTGAAGCCCCATTCCGAGATGCGTTCCTGCTCGATGCGGGTGGCGCGCTCGCCGGTGACGAAGGGGATCTCCGCATAGCCCGGATAGGCTTCGTGGGCGCTCGGCGAATCGGTCAACGTCAGCGTGTGCTTGCCGTCGGCATGGGTGAAGAAGTACGAGATGCCCTCCTGCTCCATCAGGCGGCTGACGAAGTTGAAGTCGGTCTCGCGGTACTGCACGCAGTATTCCCACGGCTCGTAGCTGCCGGTGAGCTTGTCCAGCTCGTAGGAAGCGATCGCGTACTTGGCGAAGATGTCCTTGATGATGTCCGGCACCTTCTTGTTCTGGAAGATGCGGCAATCGGCCGTGCGCGTCAGGAACCACAGCCAGGGGCGGCCGACGATCTGGTAGCGCAGATAGCGGCCATGGACGCCGGCGAAGGCGAAGCGCGTCACATAGGCGTCGAAATGGCGAATCGCGCCGTCGGCGAGCTCCACCTTCACGGTGACGTTCTTGCCGAGCAGCTTGTTGGGGTCGATGTCGTTGCGCGGGCTCAGCACGGTGATGTCGAACTCGAACAGCCGCCCCATCTCCTCACGCACGACGATGGAATGGAACAGCAACACATCCGGGTCAAGCGGCGTGGTGATCTCCATTACCCGCGGCATGCGGCCTCCCTTGTGTGCCTCATACGCCTCATACGTAATTGTTAGGCGATCGGTTCGTGAAACGCCAGCGCAGCGAGCATGACGACGTGCGTGCTAGATGCGCTTGAGCGCATCGTAGCTGCGCATGGGTTCGGGCAGTTGCGCCAATCCCGGCTTTTTCGCGTTTCCGACGTCGACCAGCAGGTTCTTTCTTCCGCTATTGACCGATTCATGCAGCGCGCCGAGCGACCGGACCACGATCACGTCCTTGTCCAGCGACTTGCTGAACTTCAGCCCGCCGCCGAACATCCGCAACACCTCGGTCAGCACGTATCCGACGTAGTCCTCGGGCCCCAGCGCGACAGTGGGCTCCTTGATCACGTACTTCGCCTTGCCGTTGCACGCCGCCAGCATCGCGATCTTGTTGTCCATCACCGCGAGGTCGCCGCTGTGGATCGGCGGCCCGCTGTTCCTGCCGCGCATGAGACCGGCCTTGGTGAAGGCGATGTCCGGCTCGCGATGGACGGAGGTGCCCATCAGCCGCGAGGCGTTGCGCAACCAGGTCTCCCAGCCCACGAAGTTGCCCGGCGCCCGCGCCATGCTGTGGATGGTGTCGTGGATCCGTATCGCGCTCACCCAGGCGCCGTTCAGCACCTTGTCCGCGGCCTCGGCCGCCAGCATCAGATCCTTGGAGCGCGTGGTAGACAGGTGGGCATCGACGTCCTGCGGTGTGAAGACGCGCCCCGCGGCGGTGGCGATCTGCCGCACGACTTCCTTGTAGTAGTCGGCGGTGGCCAGCTTCGCCTGCGGATTGGCGTTGAGGAAGCGCTCGTGATGCTCGTACAGCACGTCGGTGGTGCCTCCCTTGGGCAACGCGTGGGTGCTCTCGTGCACCAGCGTCAGGAACGCATACCCGCTCCGGCTGCGATCGCCGGCCGCCGCCACCAGGCTTTCCGGCAGCGCCATGCGGGTGCTGTTGGTGAGCCCGCCGCAACTCCACACGTCGCTCTTGCGCATCACGTCCACCACCAGCCCGCCGGAGGCCTTCATCAGCCGGTCGAGTGCCTTGGCTGCGCCCTTGAAGACTTTCTTCGCCTCGTCCTCGAACCCGTCGCCGAACACGTTCTTCACATAGGGATCGTGGTGGCCGCTGGCGATGTCGCGCATCAAGGCGGAAACATCCGCTGCGAGCGCCGCCATAGCAGTGCGCTCGGTCTTGCTCAACTCGCGGTGGCTCTGCACCGCACCGGGGTAGACGGTGAGCCCGCTTTCGTCCAGCTCCCGCATCTTGGCGATGATTTCCTTGAGCCTGTCGCGCGCCGGATCGTCCAGGCGGTCGCGCCGCAGCAGGTTCTGGATGTCGAGATCGGTCAGTCTGAGATCGCCGGTGAGCGTCCGCTTGTCGGCCGGGTCCATCGTCGCCAGCGCGTTGCCGATCGCGGTCTTGAGCTTGCGCTCGGCCATTTCAGAGCGTTTGCTGACGCCCTGGATCATCTCGTCGATGTCCTTCGGGTCGGGGAGTCGAATTCGCGGCATGGCTCGTTCCTCCGGGTTATCGCGGCTGCGGTCGCTGCCCGCTGACGAGCCAGCCGCGCACGGGCTCGCCGCCCTCGTTGCGCAGCACCTGGCCGTCGATGGCGATGTCGTCGAACCCCGCCCGCGCCATTGCCGCGGCAACGTAACGGTGGCGATGCGCATAGCGGCCGTTGGGCTGCAGGTGGAAGGGCTCGTCGCCCTCGCCCGCCAGTGCCTCCACGGTGAACAGCAGCCGCCCGCCGTGCCGCAGCGCGGCGTGGCTGGCGGCCAGCATCGCATCGAGATCGCCGAAGTAGCACAGGGTGTCGGCCGACAGCACGACGTCCCAGCGCTCGCGATGCTGCGACAGGTGGTGCGTCAGTTCGGCCTTGTGCAAGTCGTCGTAGATGCCGCGCTGGCGCGCCCTCTCGAGCATGCGCCCGGACAGATCCACGCCGCTCAGCACGCGCGCATGCGCACGCACCAGCGGGCCGCACAACCCGGTGCCGCAGCCGGCATCGAGCACGTCCAGCGCGCCCCGCGGTGCGCCGCAGGCGGTCTCCAGTGCGTTCGCCAGCAGGTGCGGCGCACGATACTGCAGGTGTTCGAGCTTGGCGTCGAAGCTGGCGGCGAAGTCGTCGAAGGTCTTCTCCACGTAGCGATCCGCGGCGCGGTCGGGGATGGCCTGGCCAGTGCAGGCGGCGAGGTGGTGAAGTGCCACCGGGTTGTCCGGCTCCTCCGCGAGCCATTCGCGATACACCGCGGCGGCCTTGTCGAGTTCGCCCAGCGTGTAGTAGGCGATGCCCAGCAGCTTGCGCGCCGAGCCATGACCGGGGCTCACGGTGATCGCCTTGCACGCGTAGGCAACCGCTTCGCCGATGCGGCGCTGCGCCATCATCAGGTTGGCGAGGTTGTTGTAGGCATCGGCGAGCGCCGGATTGGCCGCGAGCGCGGCGCGGTTGAGCGCTGCCATGTTGTCGTAGGCATCGGCCAGATCGGGCTGGGCGGCGATCGCGCGCAGGTAGGCGGCCTCGGCCAGCGCCCATTCGCCGCGGCTGCGGTGGATGGTGCCGAGGTTGTTGTGGGCATCGGCGAATTCGGGGTCGAGCGCCAAGCAGCGACGATAGGCCTCGATGGCCTCATCGACCTGCCCCATTTCCAGCAGCACGTTGCCCAGGTTGTTCCACACGCCGGGCGCGTCCGGCACCAGCGCCAGCGCCTGCCGGATGAGCGCCGCGCCACCGCCGCTGTCGCCACGCTGATGCAGCAGCACCCCCAGAAAATGCAATGCATTGACGTCCTGCGGGTCGAGCTCGAGCACCGCGCGGTAGATGCGCTCGGCAAGGTCGAGCTGGCCATGGCGATGAGCCTGCTGCGCCCGCAGCACGGCCTCTTCCAGCGTGATGCGCTCGCCGTCCTCGGCTGCCGCCGGAGCGGGCCCGGTGGGAGGATCGGCGCGC
>JAFEFM010000429.1 GCA_018240585.1 Pseudomonadota bacterium | reverse complement strand
TCTACGAAGCGGTGATGCATGTCGACGACTACTTCGCGACCCTGGGCACGAAGCTGCCGTCGCCGACCTTCCTGTCCAAGGTGCCGCTGCGCTTCGGCGTGCATGACGCTTCGCAGCGCTACCACCTCGCCGTGCTTTTCAACCCCTGGAGCTACTCCTACTACCGCGGTAGTTGAGGCGGAGCGCTCGGCGCGGCGCCCGCCGCGCTTCCTTGCCGCCCCTCAGATTCCAATTCGATTTCCAGGAGAACCCCCATGGCAGGCATCACCACCCACGTGCTCGACACGACGAGCGGCCGCCCCGGCGCCGGCATGCGCATCGACTTCTCGATGCTGGTCGATGGCAGCTACAAGCTGGTCAAGACCGTCCACACCAACGTCGATGGCCGTACCGACCAGATGATCCTCAAGCCCGAGGACACCGTAGTCGGCGAATACGAGCTGCTGTTCCACGTCGACGACTACTTCCGCAAGCTGGGCATGAGCCTGCCCGAGCCGCCCTTCATCGGCCAGGTACCGGTGCGCTTCGCGGTGTTCGACCCGAAGCAGCACTACCACGTACCCATGCTCGCCACACCGTGGAGCTGCGCGACCTACCGCGGTAGCTGAGCCGCCGCCAGAGGGCGGCGACGCGGTGGGCGTGAAGCACGGGAGGGACCGCACCCTTCCCCAAAACAAATATAGGAGACCGAGATGAACCACTACGAGATGCGCATCGACTGGAGGGGGATACCACAATGAGCCACGCTGCTTCCCTGCCCATGACGGCCGGCGGCGACGAGCAGTCGATGCTCGATCGCGCCTATTCGAAGATCACCTGGCGCCTGATTCCCTTCCTTGCCGCGCTGTGGGTCCTGGCGTGGATCGATCGCGTCAACATCGGCTACGCCAAGCTGCAGATGCTCGACGACCTCGCCTTCAGCGAGGCGGTGTACGGCCTGGGTGCCGGCATCTTCTTCCTCGGTTATTTCTTCTTCGAGGTGCCCAGCAACCTGTTGCTGGAGAAGATCGGCGCCAAGAAGACCATCATGCGCATCACCATCGGCTGGGGGCTGGTGTGCATCGCGCAGATGTTCGTCAAGACGCCCGGGATGTTCTACTTCCTGCGCTTCCTGCTGGGCGTGTTCGAGGCCGGCTTCTACCCCGGCATCATCCTGTACCTGACCTACTGGTATCCGACGACGCGCCGCGCCCGCGCCTTCGGCCTGTTCATGTCGGCCTCGGCGCTGGCCGGCGTCATCGGCGGTCCGCTGGCGGGCTCGATCATGACCGGCCTGCACGGGGTGAACGGCTGGTCGGGTTGGCAATGGCTGTTCCTGATCGAGGGCATTCCGTCGGTGCTCGCCGGTCTGGTGACGATGGTCTACCTGACGAACAAGCCGCAGCAGGCCAAGTGGCTGACCGACGAGGAGAAGCGCCTGGTGCTGGCCGACATCGAGGAGGACCACGGCCAGTTGGGCGAGCGCGAGCACAGCTTCCTGGCGGCGCTGCGCAATCCGAAGATCTGGCTGATGGTGCTGATCTTCTTCTGCGTGATCGCGGCCAACTCCTCGCTGACTTTCTTCGGCCCCACGCTGGTGAAGCAGCTCGGCTTCACCAGCACCATGCAGATCGGCTGGATCATGTCGGCGATCTACCTGCTGGGCGCCGCGGGCATGATCCTCAACGGCCGCCACTCGGACCGCTCGAAGGAAGCCCGGCTGCATTGCGGCGTCGCGGCCGTCGTCGGCGCGATCGGACTGACGGTGGTGGCGCTGGTCAGCGACAACACCGCCGTTGCCCTGGCCGCCCTGGCGATTGCGGTGGTCGGCACGATGAGCGCCATCCCGGTGTTCTGGCAGTTGCCCGGCTATTTCCTGTCGGGGACGGCCGCGGCGGCCGGCATCGCGCTGATCAACTCGGTCGCCAACCTCGCCGGCTTCGGTGCGCCGTGGATGCTCGGCGTGGTGAAGACCAGCAGCGGGTCCTTCACCGGCGGACTGCTCGCGGTCGCGGTGGTCGAGGCGCTTACGCTGCTGATCATCCTCGCCTTCATCCCGAAGCGCGTGTCCGCCTGAGGCGCGCGTCGCGCGGCGTCCAACGCGGTTAACATCGCGACTACGCCGGAGCAGGGAATGGACCGCTACACCGAGATCCGCAGCTTCACCCTCGTCGCCGAGAAGGGCAGCTTCGCCGCCGCCGCGCTGGTGGAGGGTGTGACGCCCGTCGTGATGGGACGCCGCCTCGATGCGCTCGAGCAACGCCTGGGCGTCAAGCTGATGCATCGTTCCACGCGCGGACTCACGCTGACCGAGCTTGGCGAGCAGTTCCTCGACCAGTGCCGCCAGTTGCTGCGCGAGTTCGATGCGGTGGAGAGCGCGGTGAGCGCCGGCCGCAACGTGGTGCGCGGGCATCTGGTGGTATCGGCGCCGGCGGCCTTCGGCCGCCGCCACATCGCGCCGCACGCGCCGGCGTTCAAGGCGATGCATCCGGAACTGAAGATGTCCTTCAACTTCACCGACAGCGTCGTCGACCTGGTGCGCGAAGGCTACGACATGGCGATCCGCATCGGCGAGGTGACCGACCCCAACTACGTTGCGGTGCGCCTGTATCCGAACCGGCGCGTGGTGTGCGGCACGCCGGACTACTTCGAGCGCCACGGCGTGCCGCGCGTGCCGGAAGATCTGGTGCGCCACAACTGCCTCGCCTTCAACCTGCAGGGCGGGCAGCAGCGCGGCTGGAGCTTCGTGCGCGACGGCCGCCTGTTCGCGGTGCGGGTGGATGGCGACCTCGACTGCAACGACGGCGAGCTGCTGTACGGCTGGGTCAAGCAGGGGCTGGGCATCGGCTGGCGTTCGACCTGGGAGATCCAGGCCGAACTCAAGCGCGGCGAACTGGTCACCGTGCTCGACGAATTCGCCGTGCCCAGCTACGACATTCAGGCGGTGTATCCGCAGCAGCGCTTCCTGCCGGCCAAGGTGCGGCGCTTCATCGATTACCTGAAGGCGATCTACGGGACACCGGGGTACTGGGACGGTGGCGCGGGAGAGGGCGGCGCGGGAGTGCGCGACGCAGGATGACGCTGGAGCCGCTGCTTTCATTCACCGGCTAAACTTCGCGTCTCTTATGCCGTAAAGCGCTTCAAGGAGGGCCACATGACCCGGTTCAAGAATATCAACGATACCGCCCGGATCGATCCCGGATTTTCTTACGCCGAGTACGCCGTGCACATGAACGAGGTGATCTTCGCCGGATTGCCGCGGATGGCGCAGACGGTGTCGGGCACACTGCCGACGAGCCTTTCCTGGTCGGCGTCCGCGCTCGACGCAAGCTGGGCGGACGGCGTCCTGCTGCACGGCGATGTGGCGGGCCAGCGCGGCTCATCGCTCGTCCTGGACCACATCCTGCTGGAGTCCGCCGGTGCGTGGCTCGAAGGCTACGGCAAGCTCCAGATCGATCTGGCGAGCGGCAGCACGTCGACGCTGAGTGCGGATCGGCTGGGTTTCGGCGATGACCAGACGGCCGAGGTGTGGACCGGCAAGCTGACGCTGGACATGGCGACCGGCGCACTGAGCGGCAAGATCCAGACGATGACCCTGGCGTGGAGCGCGGACGATCCCGCCACGCCGGCCCACGAATGGGATTACTTCACGCTGATCGGCAATGCGACGTTGAGCACCGCGGGCGAGTTCACGGGACAGGTGCGCAGCCTCGAATGGGGGACGGCGACGAGTGCCGCTGCGCACGACGCGGATCTGCACTATGCGGTTGCGGGCAGTGTCGATGGCCTGAAGGCGGATGCCGGGGCGCTGTTCGCGGCGATTCAGACCGAAGGTTTCGATGCGCTGGCTACCGGCCTGAACGGGGCCAACGATTTCATCTTCGGCACCGCCGGCGCCGATCGCCTGGCGGGTGGTGCCGGCAACGACTGGGTGTTTGGCGGCGCGGGGGACGACGTGCTCGCCGGCGGCGCCGGAAAGGATCATCTGGTCGGCGGTGCGGGCAGCGACACTTTCGTCTTCGACAACCTCGCGACCGGTGGCGCCGACACCATCGTGGACTTCGAAGTCGGCGACCGCATCGCCTTCGACCCGAACGTGTTCACCAGCCTCGCCGCCGGCATCACTGCCGACAACTTCGTGCACGGCAAGGTGGCGATGGACGCCAACGACTACCTGATCTTCGATCCCGCCGGCGGCAAGCTCTACTACGATGCCGACGGCAGCGGAAGCGCCTTCGCTCCGGTGGAGCTCGTCGCCATCAAGGGGGCGACAGCCGATCTGGGGCACGCCGACTTCACCCTGCTGTCCTGACGGCGGCGGTACGCCGCGAGCGTGTAGCCGCGCCTCACGTGGCGGGTGGCGTGGCGGCTGCGGGTCCAGCCGGCCGCAGCCGGATGTGCCGCGGCTGCGGCGCCATGCCGGCCGCCGCGGCGCGGGCGCGCAACTGGCCGCAGCCACCGTCCACATCCTGGCCCGCGGAATGCCGCAGCTTGGTCAGCACGCCGCGCTGGTGCAGCGCGCGCGCCATCGCGGCGGCGCGCTCCCAGGACGGGCGGCGGTAGGCCAGCTCCGGCACCGCGTTGTAGGGGATCAGGTTCATCACCGCGTATTTGCCGGCGAGCAGGCGGGCGATGCCTTCCACTTCCTCGTCGCTGTCGTTGATGTCTTCGAGCAGCGTCCATTGATACTGGATGGGGTAGGTGGTGGCGCGCGCGTAGGTCTCGCCCAGCTCGACCAGTTCCTCCGGGGCGATCTGCGGGGCGCGCGGCAGCAGCGCGGCGCGCAGCTCGGCGCGGGTGGTGTGCAGCGACAGCGCCAGCGCCGGCTTCACCTGCTGCTGCGGCAGGCGCTCGAACACGCGGCGGTCGCCGACGGTGGAGAACACCAGGTTCTTGTGGCCGATGTCGCCCAGCGTGCCGAGCGCATCGATCGCCTCCAGCACGCTGTCGAGGTTGTGCGCCGGTTCGCCCATGCCCATGAAGACGACCTTCTTCACCGCCTGCCGGGCGCGCGCCAGCGCCACCTGGGCGACGATTTCAGCGCTGTCGAGCTGGCGCACGAGGCCGTCGCGGCCGGTCATGCAGAAAACGCAGCCCACCGCGCAGCCGACCTGGGTGGAGACGCACACGCCGCCGCGCGGCAGCAGCACCGATTCCACCGTCTGGCCGTCGGCCAGTTCCACCAGCAGGCGTGCGCCGTCCTCGCCGGGGTGCTCGGAGCGCACGTGCGCGAGGCGGTCGAGCTCGGCGAGCAGGCCGGGCATGCCGTCGCGCAGCGCCAGCGGCAGAAAGTCCTCGGCACGGCCGCGGCGGGTGTCGAGCGGGCGCGCCTGTATCCAGGCGCGCAGCAGGCGCTGCTCATGGGCGGATTTGGCGCCGAGGGCGCGCAGGCGCTGGCGGAGGTCTTCGATACGCATGGGGCGCGAATGTAGCACCGCGCGCCGGTTCGCGGCGCGGCTTCCGCGGCGCGCGGGTTGATCGGCCGCCGCTTCGGGCGGACAATCTCGCCCGCGTTGCAGCGGATGCGGTGGAAGTGCCGCACTTGCCTGCCAGACCCCGAATTTTCCCCATTCCTGGCCAGAAGATCATGAAGAAGTTGACCTCCCTGCTGATGATGTCCCTCACTGCTGGCGCGCTGTTGGCGGGCTGTGGCAAGAACGAACCGGCGCCGGCGGCGCAGTCCGGTGCGGCGCCTGCTCCGGCGCCCGTCGCGAGCAAGATCGTCATCGGCCTCGACGACAACTTTCCGCCGATGGGTTTCCGCAACGAAAAGAACGAACTCGTCGGCTTCGACATCGACCTGGCGAAGGAAGCGGCCAAGCGCCTGGGACTCGAGGTCGAGTTCAAGCCCATCGACTGGAGCGCGAAGGAGGCCGAACTCAACGGCAAGCGCGTGGATGCGCTGTGGAACGGCCTGACCATCACCGAGGAGCGCAAGCAGAACATCGGCTTCACCGCGCCCTACATGGAAAACCACCAGATCATCGTGGTGCCGGCCGGTTCGGCGATCAAGGCCAAGGCCGATCTCGCCGGCAAGGTGGTCGGCATCCAGGACGGCAGCAGCGCGGTGGATGCGGTGCAGAAGGACGCGGTCGCGGGGTCGTTCAAGGAGCTGAAGAAGTTCGGCGACAACGTCACCGCGCTGATGGACCTCACCACCGGCCGTCTCGACGCGGTGGTACTGGATGAAGTCGTCGGCCGCTACTACACGTCCAAGAAGCCGGGGGCGTACACCGTGCTCGACGACAACTTCGGCACCGAGGAATACGGCGTCGGCACGCGCAAGGACGACACTGCGCTGCTCGGCAGGCTGCAGAAGGCGATGGACGACATGAAGGCCGACGGCAGCGCCGCGCGCATCTCCAACGAGTGGTTCGGCAAGGACATCATCAAGTAAGGCCGTAGCCCGGTCGGGCTCCGCCATCGCGGCCGGTGCCGCTCCCATCCGGACGAAATCGGCCGCGACGAAATCGCCCACCGGGAGCGGTGACCGCCGCGATCCACCTTCGCCGCTGGCCGCTCACCCGGCCAGGGCCGCCGCGCCGCAACACCTTGCCCGCAGCACGTCTTCCGGCTCTCCGCAATGGACTACATCCTCAGCATCATCGCGCCGCTTGCCGAAGGCTCGCTGGTCACCCTCAGGCTCTTCGCCATCACGCTGGTGCTGGCGGTGCCGCTCGGCCTCGCGCTGGCGCTGATCCGCATCTCGCGCTTCACCGCCGCCAGCCAGGCGGTCAACGGCTACATCTGGCTGATGCGGGGCACGCCGCTGATGCTGCAGTTGCTGTTCATCTACTACGCGCTGCCCTTCGTGCCGGTGGTGGGCGTCCGCCTGCCCGACTTCCCGGCGGCGATCGTCGCCTTCGCGCTCAATTACGCGGCCTACTTCGCCGAGATCTTCCGTGCCGGCATCCAGTCCATCGACCGCGGCCAGTACGAGGGCGCGAAGGTGCTCGGCTTCACCTATGGCCAGACCATGCGCCGCATCGTGCTGCCGCAGGTGGTCAAGCGCATCCTGCCGCCGATGAGCAACGAGACCATCACCCTGGTGAAGGACACCTCGCTGATCTACGTGCTAGCGCTCAACGACCTGCTGCGCGCGGCGCGCGGCATCGTGCAGCGTGATTTCACGATCACGCCCTTCGTCGTCGCGGCCGGTTTCTACCTGCTGATGACGCTGGTGCTGACCTGGCTCTTCCAGCGCCTGGAGAAACGCCATGCCGTCTATGACTGAGGCCAACCCGCTGGCAGCGCCGACGACGAGTCCAATGATTCTCGCCGACGGCATCCGCAAGCGCTTCGGCAGCCACGAGGTGCTGAAGGGCGTGTCGTTGACGCTGGCCAAGGGCGAGGTGGTGGCGGTGATCGGCCCGTCCGGCTCGGGCAAGAGCACTTTCCTGCGTTGCCTGAACCACCTCGAGACGATCGATGCCGGCCGCATCGTCATCGAGGGCGACGTGCTCGCGGAGAACGACGAGCGCGGGGTGGCGCGCTACGCGCCCGAGGCGGAGGTGCGCCGCATCTGCCGGCGCATGGGCATGGTGTTCCAGCACTTCAACCTGTTCCCCCATCTCACCGTGCTGCAGAACGTGATCGAGGCGCCGATCACGGTGAAGGGCATGAAGCGCGAAGCGATCCTGCCCAGGGCCGAGGCGCTGCTGAAGAAGGTCGGCCTGCACGACAAGCGCGACGCCTATCCGGCGCGCCTGTCCGGTGGCCAGAAGCAGCGCGTGGCGATCGCGCGCGCGCTGGCGATGGAGCCCGACATCATGCTGTTCGACGAGCCCACCTCGGCACTCGATCCCGAGTTGACGGGCGAAGTGCTGCGCACCATGCGCCAGTTGGCCGACGAGCACATGACCATGCTGGTGGTGACGCACGAGATGGGTTTCGCGCGCGAAGTGGCCAGCCGCGTGGTGTTCATGGACGGCGGCGAGCTGATCGAATCGCGCCCGGCAGCGGAATTCTTCGCCAACCCGCAGCACCCGCGCACGCGCGCCTTCCTCGACAGCATGCTGTGACGGCCGGGCGTGCCGCCCCGGCATCAGTCGCCCAGCATCGCCGCCAGCGTGTCGACCAGTTCGACCCAGTCCGCGTCGTCGTGCATTTCCTCCCGCAGGAACTGCGCCTGGCTGGGCGACCAGAAGGCGGCGTCGGCAAGAAGTGTGCCGCGCGGCAGCGGACGGTGGGTCGCGACGAAGCGCTCGATGTCGGCCGGCGTGTCGGGCAGGCCGAGCTGCCGGAACAGGTCGCCGAGGTCGTGGATTGCCTTTTCCATGTCTGCGTCTCCGGGGGGGCTGGTCTGGCCGGCACCTGCGTCGCTGCCGGCGTCCTGCTTCAGGATAGAGTGCGAAGTCCCGGTGGGAAAGGGGCGCCGCCACACCCGCCGGCGCCGTCGCGGCAACTCGCCCCTTCAGTTTCCGCCTCATGTTGCCGATGTAATCGATTGACTTCATTACCCTGGACGGATCCTTCGCCATGAAAAACAGCGAACCCAACTTCGCCGCTCTGCTCTCCGCCCTGTTTGCTGCCGTCCTCGCCGCGGTGGCTGCCGCCTTGGCCAGCGATGTCGCGCGCTATTGCGCGTCTGCCGCCGCCGTCCTCGGCGCGGCTGCGGCGTGGCTCGCCTGGAATGGTGCGGCAAAGTCGCAGCAGGGCCAGGCGCTGGCCGCGCTGGAGGAAGAGATCGAGCGCGAGCGTGCGCAGAGCGCCGCATTGCAGGCGCGATTGCGCGACGCGGAGGCGGCTGCGCAGGGTGTGCAGGCGGCGGCCGCAGGCGAGGTCGAGCAACTGCAAGGCCTTCAGCGCGCATGCGATCGTGCCGGGAACCTCGCGCAGGAACTGCTCGCCATGGTCGATCAGGCGCTGGCGGACATGGCTGAAGCCAATACGCTGGCGAAGGCGAGTGGCGAGAAAGTGGTCAGCGGCAGCGACCTGATCTCGCGCGCGGGCGACGCCATCGAGCAGCTCGGTGCGGGGCTGCAGCGCGCGCAGGACGATCTCGTCGCGCTGGCGGCACAATCGGGCGAGATCGGCGGCATCGTCGCCTCGATCACGCAGATCTCCGAGCAGACCAACCTGCTGGCGCTCAACGCGGCGATCGAGGCGGCGCGCGCGGGCGAGGCGGGACGCGGCTTCGCGGTCGTTGCCGACGAGGTGCGCAAGCTCGCCGAGCAGGCGCGCAACGCGAGCGAGCGCATCGGCCGCATCGCGGCGGACCTCAACCTGACTTCGCGCGACGCCTCGGAGGCGGTGCGCGAGACCAGCCGCATCGTGGACAGCGGTCGCGAGCTCACCGAAGGCGCGCGCGGTGCGATGGCCGAGATCCAGTCCGGCGCGCGGCGCCGCGTCGAGGTCGTCGGCCAGATCACGCGTGCGATCGGCCGCCAGCGCGAGATCGGCGCCGGCATCATCGACGCGCTCGACGGACGCTGAGCGGCGCGCTGCGCTTCAGCCTTGCGCCGGCTCGAGCCGACGCTGCACCCAGGCGACGAAATCCTGCGCCATGCCGAGGGTGATTTCGTGCCGCGCCGGGTAGCGCTTCTGCTCGAAACGCACCCCCAGTTGCTGCAGCAGGGACGCGCTGCGCTCGGCCCACTCCACCGGCAGACGATCGTCCTGGTCGCCGTGCAGGATCAGCGCGTCGAGCCCGCCGAGCTGCGCCGGCGGAGCGATCAGCGGGGCGATCTCGGGCAGGATGCGGCCGGAGAGGATGGCGAACCCGGCGACGGTGTCGGGGCGCGTCAGGGCGAGGCCCGCCGACATGATGCCGCCCTGGCTGAAGCCCGCCACCAGCGTGCGAGCCGGCGCGATGCTGGTGCGCGCCTGTAGCTCGCCGACGAAGCGGGCCAGCGTCTGGCGGCTGCTCTCCGCCGCTCCGGCGTCGATGACCGGGCCGCTGGCGGTGAAATTGACACTGAAGGCGCTGTATGCCCCCGGTGCCATCTCGATCGGGAAGCGCACCAGGGCGACGGCGATGTCGTCAGGGATCAGGCCGAGGAAGCCGGCGAGCGAGCTTTCGTTGCTGCCCACGCCATGCATCAGCAGCACGAGCCCGGCGGCGTTGCCGCGTGCCGTCCGCAGGCGGTAGGGCAGGCTCAGGTCGGTGGCGAGAGGGGGAAGCTGGAGGCGGTCGTCCATGGTGGGTCTCCTGCGGTCAGGGCTTGTCTGTGGCGGGCAGCATGCTGGTCAGCACGTCGTCGCGATCGATGAAGTGGTGCTTCAGCGCGGCGCCGGCGTGGGCGATGAGGATGAACAGCAGGGTGTAGTTGAGCGTTTCATGGACTTCCTGCAGCAGGTCGCCGAGCGCCTTGTCCTTGCCGACGAGGTCGGGCAGGGGCAGCACGCCGAACCACACCGTCTGGAAACCCTTGGCGGAACTCATCAGCCAGCCGCTGAGCGGGATCATGATCATCAGCGCGTACAGCACCCAGTGTGCCGCATGGGCAGCGAACCGCATTGCGGCGGGCATCGTCGCCGGCAGCGGCGGCGCGGGATGGGTGAGGCGCCACGCCAGGCGCAGGATCAGCAGCATGAACAGGGTCACGCCGGCCCATTTGTGCCAGGAATAGAGCTGCAGCTTGGTGGGCGACAGCGGCAGATCTTGCATGTATGTGCCGAGGGCGAAGGTGCCGATGATGCCCAGCGCCATCAGCCAGTGCAGCGAGATGGCGGTGCGGGTGTAGCGCGCTTTCATGTCTTTTCCTTGGTGAAGGTTGGATATCGCAGGCGGCCGGCTCAGGCGAGCACGCCCTGCGGGGCCGCCGCATCGACGTCGAGGCGGGCGCCCAGCACGAAGCTGTCCATGCTCAGCACGCCGTAGGTCACGCCGCCTTCGAGCCGCGTCGCGTGGGTCCAGTCCTCGCCGGCGGCGCCGATGGCGAAGTACAGCGGCAGGAAGTGTTCGTCGGTGGGATGCGCCCGCGCCGCTGCCGGTGCCTTGCTGCGGTAGTCCAGCAGTTCGCCGAGCTCGCCGTCCCCGATGCGTTGCCACACCCAGTCCGCAAAGGCCTGGGCATAGGGTTCGTCGGCGCCTGCGAGGCGGAATTCGTACAGGTTGTGCGTCATGCTGCCCGAGCCGACGATCAGGATACCCCGCTCGCGCAGCGGTGCCAGCGCGCGGCCGAGTTCGAGCAGTGCCAGCGGCGACGGGCTCGCGGGCTGCGACAACTGGATCACCGGGATGTCGGCCTCGGGATAGAGGTGCATCATCGGCACCCAGGCGCCATGGTCGAGACCCTGGTGCTCGTTCGGCGTTGCGCTCAGGCCGCTGTGGGCGAGCTGTGCGATGACCTCCGAGGCCACGTCGAGCGCGCCGGGCGCAGGATACTGCAGCGTGTACAGCACGCGCGGAAAACCGCCGAAGTCATGCACGGTGTCGGGCCGCGGGCTGGCGGTCACTTCCAGCCGGCGGCTCATCCAGTGCGGCGACAGCACGACGATGGCGCGCGGTCGCGGCAGGGCGCGACCCAGCTTGCCGAGCAGGGGGCCGAGGCGGCCGGGCTCCACGGCGAACGTGGGGGCGCCGTGCGAAATGAAGAGGGTGGGCAGTTTCATGGTCGGATTGTCCCGTGAAGTGGCGCACCGGGATGCCGGTGCCGTGCCGATGCTTGAAGTCTATTGCTCACAAGTGGATCGATAAATGATCCCTTGCTTGATTGACTGTCAATGACTGTTTGACAATGGGCCATGGACCGTTTTCGCGAAATGGAAAGCTTCATCGCCGTGGTGGAGGCCGGCAGCTTCGTCGGCGCCGCGGACCTGCTGCGCGTCACCAAGGCGGCGGTGTCGCGCGGCGTGATGGAACTGGAGACCCGCCTCGGCGCGCGCCTGTTGCAGCGCACGACGCGCCGCCTGTCGCTGACCGAGGCCGGCCGCGCCTACTATGGCCGCTGCAAGCAGATCCTCGCCGAAGTGGAAGAGGCCGACAGCGCGGTCGGCGTGGTCACCGGCCACCCGGTGGGGCGGCTGCGCATCAACGCCCCGTTCTCGTTCGGCATCCTGCATCTGGCGCCGCTGTGGGGGCCGTTCATGGAGCGTTATCCGGACGTCGAGCTGGAGGTGACGCTGGCGGACCGCATGGTCGACGTGGTCGACGAGGGCTTCGACGTCGTGGTGCGCATCAGTCGGCTGGAGGATTCCAGCCTGGTGCACCGGCGGCTGGCGTCCACCCGTATCCTCGCCTGCGCCAGCCCGGAATACCTTGCACGCCACGGCCGCCCGTCCAGCGTCGAGGACCTTGCCCGCCATCCGGTCATCGCCTACACGTACGCGGCGCAGGGCGACCAGTGGCACTTCAGCACGCCGGACGGCGAGCGCGAAGTGCTCACGCGTCCGCGCATGCGCACCAACAGTGGTGACACCTGCCGCGCGGTGGCGCTGGCGCATCAGGGCGTCGTGCTGCAACCCGACTTCCTGGTCGCCGACGACATCGCCGCCGGCCGGCTGGAGGAGTTGCTGCCCGACTGCCGCGGCCCCGAGATCGGCATCTTCGCCGTGTATCCGTCGCGCAAGCATCTTTCGGTGAAGGTGCGCGTGCTGGTGGATTTTCTGGCGGAGGCTTTTTCCGCGAGCAGCAGCTGGGGGCGGGCCCGGGACGGCTGAGGCCAGGGGAGGCTGCAATCTCCGGTAACGCGATGCACTTGCAGTTTTCATGCTGCAGTGCAACATTACAGCGTTTCCTGCACAACGGAGTTCCTCATGTTCTTCGGTTCCCGCAGCACGAACCGCGTCAGCCTCGCGCTGCAGGGCGGTGGCGCCCATGGTGCCTTCACCTGGGGCGTACTCGACGCGCTGCTCGAGGACGGCCGGCTTGACTTCGAGGGCGTCAGCGGCACCAGCGCCGGGGCGATGAACGCGGTGGTGCTGGCCGACGGCCTGGCCAGAGGCGGTCGCGACGGCGCACGCGAGGCCTTGGCGGGCTTCTGGGAGGCGGTGGCGAGCAGCGTACCTTTCGACCTGAGCGCTGGCACGGACGCGGAAAACGGCACCATGGCGCCGGGCGTCAAGATGCTGCTCTACTGGGCGCGGCAGTTCTCGCCGTCGCAGCTCAACCCGTTCGACATCAATCCGCTGCGCGACATCGTCAGTGCGCAGATCGACTTTGACCGCCTGCGCGCCACGAGCCCGCTCAAGCTCTTCATCGCCGCCACCCACGCCAACACCGGCCGCCTGCGGCTGTTCCGCACGCGTGAGCTGAGTGCCTCGGCGCTGCTTGCGTCCGCCTGCCTGCCATCGATCCATCACACCATCGAGATCGACGGCGAGCCATACTGGGACGGGGGCTATTCGGCCAACCCGGCGGTCTTCCCGCTGGTCTACGACTGCGCCGCGAACGACATCCTGCTGGTGCTGCTGAGCCCGCTGCTGCATGGGCAGACGCCGCGCACCGCGGAGGAGATTCGCGGCAGGCAGATGGACCTGGCCTTCAACGCCACCTTCCTGCGCGAGATGCGTTCGCTCGCTCATGCGCGCGAGTACGCCAGCCGCTCGGTGCTGCCGGTGGGGCGACTGGAGCGCCGCCTGAAGCGGCTCAATTTCCATCTCATCGCGGACGACGAGCTGATGAGCCAGCTCACCGCCGAAACGAAGCTCACCACCAGCCTCGCCTTCCTGCAGATGCTGCGCGACCGCGGCCGAGCGCATGCGCGCGAATGGCTGTCGGCGCACTTCTGGGAAATCGGCCGGCGCTCATCGGTGGACATCGGCGGCGTCTTCGATTGAAGTAACGGGTTTTCCGCACGGTGCGCCGGATCCGGTTCTGCGCCTTAGATCGATGCCCCTCTGGACGACCCGCCTGCTCGCCCTGTCAGAACGTCTCTTCGCGCTCGCGCGCCGCTATCCGGGCACGATCGCTGCGTTCGGTTTCGTCTCCGGGCTCGCCAGCTTCTTCCTCGTCGACCGCCACGAGGGGTTCGCCCGCAGCGTGGCGGTGCTGATGCTGGTGAGCTGGGTATGGCTGATGCTGGAGAAGGCGCTGCGCAGCACGGTCGAGCGCTGGTTCGGCTTCACGCTGCCGCCGCCGCTGTTGCGCTACGCCACCCAACTGATCCACCAGGAAAGCCTCTTCTTCGCGCTGCCTTTCTTTGCCACGACCACTTCGTGGAACAGCGGCCAGGCGGCATTCACCGGCCTGCTGGGAGTCGCTGCGCTGGTGTCGATCACCGATCCGCTCTACTACGGGCGCCTCGCCGAGCGCCGCTGGCTGTACCTGAGCTATCACACGCTGACGCTGTTCGCCGTGCTGCTGGCCGCCCTGCCGGTGATCCTGCACACGCCGACGCCGCTGAGCTACGAGCTGGCGCTGGGCGTCGCGGTGTTGCTGTCCTTTCCGTCGATCGCCGGCTCGCTGCCGATGCAGCGCTGGTGGCGAGGTGTGCTGCTGGTGGCGCTGATGGCGGCGCTCGCCGGCGCCGGCTGGTGGCTGCGCTTGTGGGTGCCGCCGGCGACGCTGTGGCTGAACGAGGTGGCCGTCACCACGCGGGTCGACGATGCGAGCAAGGCCCCCGGCGAGAGCCTGCGCGTGCTCGGCGCGGGCGAACTCAGGGCCCAGGGGCTCTACGCCTACACCGCGATCAATGCGCCGCTCGGCCTGCAGGAGCGCATCTGGCATGTGTGGATGCATGACGGAGCCGAGGTGGACCGCATTGCCATCGACATCCGCGGCGGGCGCAAGGAAGGCTACCGGGCGTGGACCCACAAGCAGAACTTTCCGGCCGAGTCCGTCGGCAGGTGGCAGGTGAAGGTGCTCACCGACGCCGGCCAGATGATAGGCACGCTGCGCTTCAGGGTCACCGCGGATGCCGCGCCGGCTCCGGCACCATAGCGGCCGGCGGTACGGCATCACACGGGGCGGTTGTGCCGCCGCCGCTCCGCGTCGCCTGAATGCGTGCCGCGCGAGGTGAATGCTAGCGATTCGCGTTACTTTTTGCATTGCAGGGCGGGCGGACTATATTGAAGGCATCCTCGAACGCATTCCGGGCCGCGCCTGCGAAGGGTACTGCCTGAATGCGTGCCCCGTTTTTCCGGGCCATGCCGAGGTGCCGAGAACACTCGAGGGAGGTCCGATCAGTCCGGCTTGCAGCTGCGGCCGGCTATGCGGCGTGTCCGTATCGGAGATCGTACTGCGGGCTCGAGCCCGTCATTGCAGGGGATCCTCTTCCGGGAGAGCCATGATGAAACACCTGAGCCATTCCGTGCTGCCCGCGCTGGCGGCCGTTGCACTGTGCGGCTTGTCCACCAGCGCGCTGGGCGGTGGCATGAACGACGCCGACCGCTGGAGCGGTGATCTCCGCTATAGCGTCTATCACATCGCCGCGGAAAATGACGCGGCGCTCAAGGAAGGCGCCATGGCGTCCGGCCAGGCCGGGCGTGCCGGCCCTGAGTCGTTGCCCATGGGCAAGACCGATTCCGACATCACCGCCTGGCCGTCGGACACCCGCTACAGCGTCTATCACATCGCCGCCGAGCGCGATGCCGAGAAGAAGGCTGCATCGATGAGCGGACAGGCCGGCCGTGCCGGACCCGAGACGGTGCCCACGGGGCGCGTCGAGTTGCTCGACACGCGCGACACGCGCTTCAGCATCTACGACGACAAGGGGCGCAGCGAGTGGTGAGCGCGAGCGCGGTCAGGCGTCCGCCGCATCCACGGCAAGGGCGCAACTGCAACTGATGATGCATCTGACAGGGGGCGACTCTTCGGAGCCGCCCCCGACGCATTTGCCGCCCGCTCGGGGTGTCCTCAGCGTGTCGACTGCGCGATCATCAGGCCGGCCGTGCCCGCGGGCTTTGTCGCATCCTGCTGCGCAGTCTCGCGGTCTTCGAACAGGCCGATGATCTGCGCCACCAGCGGCCGCTGCGCCGGTGGGCAGGCATCTTCCCAGGCGCGCAGATAGTCGCCGAAGGGGCGCTCGGCGTCTTCCGGGCGATGGTTCAGGTAGCCGATCGCGCCGATCGCGTCACCGTTCTGCTCGAACAGCGCCAGCATGCGGTTGGCCACTACTTCGTTCTTGTCGCGCAGATAGGGGCTGGCCTCGAGGTCCGCACGATTCGACCGGAACCAGTCGGCCAGCGTGGTGGAGGCTGACAGCCGGCGGTGGGGTTCGCTGACGAGGTAATCCGCCAGGGCCCGCAGCGTGGCCCCATAGCCGGCGAACTGCGGTG
>JAFEFM010000428.1 GCA_018240585.1 Pseudomonadota bacterium | reverse complement strand
GGGTGAATTCGATCAGGCGGTGCGTTCGCCCGCCCAGTACCTCGACCGCCTCCCGGCCAACTTCGCCGTGACACGGGCAGGACGCGAACTCGCCCTTGCGGCGCTGGCGCGCATGGCGCGCGACGATGCGCGCGGCGCGTACGTCCGCCTGCTGCGCATCCAGGACCGCCTGGAGCCCGGCGACCGCGCCTACGCCTTCACCGTGCTCGGCTGGCAGGCTGCGCTGGACCTCCTTCCGGAAGCGAACGCCTGGTTCCGCGCCGCCGGCAACGTACCGATGAGCACGCAACAACGCGCCTGGCGCGTGCGCAGCGCACTGCGCGCGCTCGACTGGCCCACGGTGCGCATCGCCATCGAGGCGATGCCGGCCGCCGAGCGCGATCTGCCGGAATGGACCTACTGGCTGGGACGCGCGCTGGCCGCCACCCGCAAGCGGACCGAAGCCGAGGCCCTGTATGCGCGCGTTGCCGGCGAGCCGAGCTTCTACGGCATCCTCGCCGCGGAGGAGCTCGGCCGGCCATTCGCGCCCCCGCCGGCCGGTGATGCAGCAAGCGCGGAGCATCTGCGCCAGGCGGAAAGCGATCCGGGTCTCGCGCGCGCGCTCGCCCTGTTCCGGCTCGACATGCGCACCGAGGGCGTGCGCGAATGGAACTGGGCGCTGCGCGGGCGCGACGACGGTTTCGCCGCCGCGGCGGCGCGCCTCGCGCTGAAATACGACATCTACGACCGCGCCATCAACACCGCCGAGCGCTCCAGCCCCAACGCCAATTTCGACCTGCGCTACCTCACGCCCTATCGCAACATCATCGAGCCGCAGGTGCGCAATCAGGGCCTGGACATGAGCTGGGTGTACGGGCTGATGCGGCAGGAAAGCCGCTTCGTGGTCCCCGCGCGCTCCAGCGTCGGGGCGCAGGGCCTGATGCAGGTGATGCCGGCCACCGGCAAGTGGGTCGCCAACAAGATCGGCCTGCGCGACTACCACCCGGGACGCCTGGGCGACCCCGAAACCAACGTGCTGCTGGGCACCAGCTACATGCGCCTGATCCTGGAAGGCCTCGACAACCACCCGGTGCTCGCCAGCGCCGGGTACAACGCCGGCCCCGGCCGCGCGCGCCGCTGGCGTGACGACAAGCCGCTGGAAGGCGCCATCTACGCCGAGACGATTCCCTTCGACGAGACCCGTGACTACGTGCGCAAGGTCATGACCAACACCGTCATCTACGCGGCCATGCTCGAAAAGCGGCCGCAGTCGCTGAAGGCGCGCCTCGGCACCATCGCGCCGCGCACCCTCGAGGGCGCGGTCACAACCAACGACAGGGACCTGCAATGAAACCCAAGCGTGTCGTACTCATCGGCGGCTCCGGCTTCGTCGGCAGCGCCATCGCCAACCGGCTGTGCGAAGAAGGGGTCAATGTCCTCGTTCCCACTCGGCGGCGCAGCCGCGCCGGCCACATGCTGCTGCTGCCCAACGCCCAGGTGGTGGAAGCCGACGTGCACGATCCGGCCGCCCTCGAGCGTCTGTTCGCCGGCGCCGACGCGGTGGTGAGCCTGGTGGGCATCCTGCATTCGCGTTCGGGCACTCCCTACGGCGCGGATTTTGCGCGCGCGCACGTCGAGCTGCCGAAGAAGATCGTCGCCGCCTGCCGTACCGCCGGCGTCAGCCGGCTGGTGCATATCAGCGCACTGGGCGCCGACGTCAACGGGCCGTCGGAATACCAGCGCTCCAAGGCGGCGGGCGAGGCAGCGATCCGCTCGACCGGCGCCGACCTGGCGTGGACCATCCTGCGGCCGTCGGTGATCTTCGGGCGCGGAGACAGCTTCCTCAACCTCTTCGCCGATCTCGCGCGCAGCGTCCCGGTGCTGCCGCTGGCGGGCGCCGGTGCCCGCTTCCAGCCGGTTTACGTGGAGGATGTCGCCGAGGTGGTGTGGCGCTGCCTGCAGGACCCCGGTGCCGCCGGCCAGATCTTCGAGCTCGCCGGGCCCACCGTCTACACGCTGCGCCAGTTGGTGGAATACGTGTCGGCGCAGGTCGGTTGCCCGCGGCCGGTCATCCCCTTGCCCGAAGCGCTGGCGATGATTCAAGCCACGCTGATGGAGTTCGCGCCGCAGCCGCTGATGAGTCGCGACAACGTGCGCTCGATGCGTACGGACAATGTCGCCAGCGGCCTGCCGCTGCCCTTTGGCCTGCATCCCACGCCGCTCGAAGCCGTGGTGCCCACCTGGCTGGGGACGAAGTCGAGCCGCGCGCGCTACTATCCTTTCAGGCGGCATGCGCGCCGCTGAGCGCATGCCGCTACCGCCCCAATCGACACGGAGCCCGCGATGAAGCTGATCATCGGCAACAAGAACTACTCTTCCTGGTCGCTGCGCGCGTGGATCGCCGCGCGCGCCGGCGGCTTCACCTTCGAGGAGATCCGCATCCCGCTGTTCATTCCCGGCAGCCGCGAGCGCATCCTGTCGCACTCGCCCTCGGGCAAGGTGCCCTGCCTCATCGACCATGGCCTGGCGGTGTGGGACTCGCTGGCGATCGGCGAATACCTCGCGGAGAAGGCGCCGCAACTGCTGCCCACAGATGTGGCGGCGCGGGCGACGGCGCGGGCGGTGACGGCGGAGATGCACTCCGGCTTCCAGAACCTGCGCAGCCGCATGACGATGAACATCCGCAAGGACTACGCCGGCCACGGCCACACCCCCGAAGTGGATGCCGACATCGCGCGCGTGGTCGCGATCTGGAACGACTGCCGCAAGCGCTTCGGCGCTGGGGGCCCCCATCTCTTCGGCAGCTTCACGCTGGCCGACGCCGCGTTCGCGCCGGTGTGCTTCCGCTTCAAGACCTATGGCGTGAAGCCCGATGGCGTGGCCGGTGAATACCTGGCGACGATGCTGGCCAATCCGTGGATGAAGGAATGGGAGGCGGCTGCGCTGGCGGAGGCCGAATCCATTCCGTCCGAGGACCTCTACGGCTGATGCGGGCTTACATCGTCGGCGGCGCCGTCCGCGACGCCCTGCTCGGGCTGCCGGTCAAGGACCGCGACTGGGTCGTGGTCGGCAGCTCGCCGGAGGACATGCTGGCGCAGGGTTTCCGCCCGGTGGGCAAGGATTTCCCGGTGTTCCTGCACCCGGCCACCGGGGAGGAATACGCGCTGGCGCGCACTGAGCGCAAGAGCGGCAACGGCTACACGGGCTTCGTCTGCTACACGGCGCCTGAGGTCACGCTGGAGGAAGACCTCGCGCGCCGCGACCTGACGATCAACGCCATCGCGCGTGACGAGGACGGCACGCTGATCGACCCGTACGGTGGCGTCGCCGACCTGCAGGCGCGGGTGTTTCGCCACGTGTCGCCGGCCTTTGCCGAGGATCCCCTGCGCATCCTGCGCGTGGCACGCTTCGCCGCACGCTTCACCGACTTCCACATCGCGCCCGAAACGCTGGCGCTGATGCGCCACATGGTGGCGCTGGGCGAAGTCGATCACCTCGTCGCCGAGCGGGTATGGCAGGAGTTCGCGCGCGGTCTGATGGAATCGCATCCGTCGCGCATGATCCGCGTGCTGCGCGAATGCGGCGCACTGGCCCACATCCTGCCCGAAGTCGAGAGGCTGTTCGGGGTGCCGCAGCCGGCGCGGCATCACCCCGAGATCGACAGCGGCGAGCACGTGCTGATGGTCATCGACCAGGCCGCGGTCATGGGCCTGCCGCTGGCCGCGCGCTGGGCCTGCCTGCTGCACGACCTGGGCAAGGCCGACACGCCGGCCGACGTCCTGCCTCACCACTACGGCCACGAGGCGAAGAGCGCCGAACGCGCGCGCGAGGTGTCCGAGCGCTTGCGCGCGCCCACCGATTGCCGCGATCTCGCGGTGATGCTCGCGCGCGAGCACGGCATCCTGGGACAGGCCGACATCCTGCGCCCCGAGACGATGGTGAAGGTGCTCGAGCGCTGCGACGCACTGCGCCGGCCGGAACGCTTCGTGCTGATGCTGGAGGCGGCCACCGCCGACCATCTCGGCCGCGGCGGCCAGGATGGCAGCCGGCGCGACTGGCATCCGGCGCTGCGCTGGCGCGCCGCGGTGGGCGCGATCCGCGCGGTGGATGCGGGCGCAATCGCACGCGCCTGTGCCGACAAGGCGCAGATCCCCGCAGCAGTGCATGCAGCGCGCGTCGCCGCGGTGCGTGCTCTGGCGCGCCCGCAGCCGGAGGCTGCGATGGATGCCACGGGGAAACGTGATGAAAGCGACTGACGCGTGACTCAGATCGACCGCAGAATGAGCCAGGCGATCAGGGACAGCAACACGGTGGTGGTGAAGGGGAAATGATATGCTCGCCCGCGGAAGCTGAAAGCGACGTCGCCCGGCAGGCGCCCCAATCCCAGGCGCTGCGCCAAACCGGGCCGCATGAGGCCGCTCACCAGCACCATCAGGACAATGACGAGCAGCCACTTGAGCATGTTCCGCCCCCTTGCAAAGCACAGATTAGAGACGCAATGCGGAGCAACGGCAAGCACGGCCTCCAACCCCAAGGAAAACGCATCAAGATGACGACCCTCCACACCCGGGGCAACGAGAACGCGCGCGGAAGGTTCGCCGCACCGACAGAGCCCGGTCTCGAGCATGACGCACGGCACGGGCAGGAGATTCGCCGATGAACCGCAACCGCTTCGGCGAGCTCGAAGTGCTGTGCCACGCGCCGGCGTCACGCACGCATGACCACCCCATCCTGTTCATCCACGGCGCCTACGTGTCGGCCTGGTGCTGGGCGGAGCATTTCCTGCCCTGGTTCGCCGCACGCGGCTGGGAAGCGTATGCGCTGTCGCTGTCGGGCCACGGTGGTAGCCGGCGCCGCGACCATCTCGATTCCTACTCGCTGGACGATTACGTGCGCGACGTCGCCGAAGTCGCGGCGCGCCTCTCGGCCCCGCCCATCCTCGTCGGCCATTCGATGGGCGGGATCGTGGCGCAGAAATACCTGGAACACCACGACGCGCCGGCCACCGTGCTGATGTCCTCGGTGCCGCCGCAGGGGCTGATGGGGTCGGCGGTCGGCCTGATGTTCAAGAAGCCGGGGCTGCTGGCTGACCTCAACAACATCATGAACGGCACCGACGTGGACATCCGCAGCCTGCAGGACGCGCTATTCCATCAGCCCGTCGCTCCTGTCGCGCTGCGCCGCTACTATCGCCTGTGTCAGCCCGAATCGCACCGTGCGCTGTGGGACATGACGCTGTTCAACCTGCCCCAGCCGGCACGCATGCACCGCCCGCCGATGCTGATCCTGGGTGCGCAGCACGACCACCTCATCCCGCCCGACCAGGTTCACATGACCGCGGCGACCTACGGCCGGCAGGCCGAAATCCTCGACGGCATGGGCCACGGCATGATGCTGGAGCAGAGCTGGGAGACGGCGGCCGAGCGCATCGCACACTGGCTCGACGAGCGCGATCTCTGAGAGACGCGACTGCTCCTTCAGCCTCGGGGAAAACCCGAATTCGTGCGTTTTCCCCTGGCCAGTGGCGACCGCGTTCTCCATTATGAAAAAAGGGCGCACCGGAATGGTGCCGGCAATACCGGCGGACGCTTGAGCCTGCGCCCCGATCCACCACTGCAGGTGCATTGCAGCGGCGAGATCGAAGGGCGCCGGGGATGCCGGCGATTGTCGCGAAGTTCCCCAGGGTGATCGCCATGAACACGAGCCCCGAAACTGAAATCGCCGGCCACGACCACGAGCGCTATGACGACGAGGTCCTCAACGCCGGCTGGCTGCCGCCAGGGCTGATTCCGCACCTCGAGGAGCTCGTCGCGCCATCGCATCCGCCGCGCAAGCCGCCGCCGGACGACGTGGACGCCTTCCTGCAGGCGATCTATCGCAACCAGGAATGAGCGCGCGCTACAGTGCGTGCAGGCGGTCGCCGCGCCGGAAGCCGAGCAGCGGACCGGATAGGCCGCGGCTCACCGCGAGCACCTTGAACAGCTCACCCATCTCCTGCGGCGTGGTCAGTCGCTGCACCGCGCGCGCGGCACGGATGTAGTCGGCACTCTCGCGCGGACCCCGCCGCTCCAGGCATTCGAGCACCCCGCAATTGAACAGGAACTGCGCCTGGCTGGTGTAGCCCTGCACGTCCAGGCCGGCATCGAAGGCCGCTTCGGCCACCGCGGTGAAATCGACGAAGGCGGTGATGTCGTTGAGCCCCGGCCACAGAAAGGGGTCGCCGTGGGCGTGGTGGCGGTAGTAGCACAGCAGCGTGCCGCTCGAGCGCGACGGCAGGTAGTACTCGGCACGCGGATAGCCGTAGTCGATCAACAGCAGCGCGCCCTGCTGCAGCCGTTCTGCCCACGCCGCGACCCAGGCGCGCCCGGCCAGGTTGACCTCCGTGACGTATTCGCCCCGCTGCGCTTGCGGCAAGTCGAGCGCGCGCGCCGCGTCGGCCACCGCTCCGAAGGCTGGCGTGTCGGCCCAGCGCAAGGCCTTTTTGCCGGCCGCATCGGCGGCGAACACCACCCCGCGCTCGAACAACCCGTCGGAGCGCGACACCACCAGATGCACCGGCATCACGTCCAGCACCTCGTTGGCCACCACCACGCCGGAGAAGGTGTCGGGCAAGGCGTCGAGCCAGCGCACGCGCGACGCAAGCTGCGGCACCTTCTGCGCCAGGGTGTCGAACTGGCGCTCGCGCAGTTCCCCCGACAGCTCGAGGATGTCGTAGCGTTCCGGCAGCGCGCCGCGCCGCTCCAGTTCGTGCAGCAGGTCGGCGGCGAGCAGACCGGTGCCGGCGCCCACCTCGATGATCTGCGGCGCGCTGGCGCGCATGACCTGCTCCACCTGGTTCGCCAGCGCCTGGCCGAACAGCGGCGTGAGTTCCGGCGCCGTGATGAAGTCGCCGCCGGGGCCGAACTTGCGCGCCCCGCCGCTGTAGTAGCCGAGGCCGGGGGCGTACAGCGCAAGCTCCATGTAGCGCGCGAACGGAATCCAGCCGCCCGCCCGGTCGATCTCGGCCGAGATGTGTTCGAGCAGGCGGGCACTCTGTTCGAGCGCATCGGGCGACGGCGTGGGCAGCGAGGACATGTGAGCGGGACGGCGGATCGGGGCGAGGCAGCATTGTAGCGGTGCCAGCCGCGCCCACGCGCGGATGCGACGATCCAGAACTGGCCGGCCGCAGCGATCGCAGGCGCGATGGAACCCGCACCTATAATCCGGCTCTCATGCACGGCCCCAACGCCGAGCCTGTACGCTGCAACCCCGACCTCCATCGAATTCCCTGCCTCGCATCCCGCCATGAAAGATCCGGTCCAAGCTCCCGTCATCCTCGTCACCGGCGGCGCGCGGCGCGTTGGCGCCGAGATCGTGCGCACGCTGCATGGCGCCGGCGCCAGCATCGCGCTGCATTACCGGCACAGCGCTGCAGAAGCCGAGCGGCTGGCCGCCGAACTCGACACCGCACGCCCCGGCTCGGCCGTCAGCGTCGGCGGCGACCTCGGCGTCGACGGCGTGCCGGAGCGAATCGCGCAGGCGGTGCTGGCGCGCTACGGCCGCATCGATGGCCTCGTCAACAACGCCTCCAGCTTCTTTCCCACGGAAGTGGGCCGCATCGACCGCGCCGCCTGGGACGATCTCATCGGCTCCAACCTGAAGGGGCCGCTGTTCCTCAGTCAGGCCCTGGCGCCGGCGCTGCGCGAAACGCGGGGCGCGATCGTCAACATCGTCGACATCCATGCCGAGCAGCCGCTGCGGCACTACCTGCTGTATTCGGTTGCCAAGTCGGGGCTGGCCGGTCTGACGCGCGCGCTGGCGCTGGAACTGGCGCCCGAGGTGCGCGTGAACGGCGTGTCGCCGGGGCCGATCGACTGGCCCGAGGACGGCCAGTTCCCGCCCGCCGAACGCGAGCGCATCGTCGCCCACACCCTGCTGCAGCGCATCGGCAGCCCGGCCGACATCGCCCTCACGGTGCGTTTCCTGATGCTCGATGCCCCCTACATCACCGGTCAGATCCTGGCAGTGGACGGCGGGCGCAGCATCCATCTGTGAGGCGATCGGGCACGGTAAGTGTATAATTCCGCGCCACTTTCCTGTCCGAGCCTGCACGTGACCGCCGCCCTCGCCTCCGCCCAGCCCGCCGAGATTTCCGCCGGCAACCGCCATTCCAACACCTTCCTGCGCCTGAAGAAGAAGCTCGAGCGCAACGTGGGCGAGGCGATCGCCGACTACAACATGATCGGCGACGGCGATACCGTGCTGGTGTGTGTGTCGGGCGGCAAGGACTCCTACTCGCTGCTGTCCATCCTGCTGGCGCTGCGCGAGCGCGCCCCGGTGGATTTCCGCATCGTGGCGATGAACCTCGACCAGAAGCAGCCCGGCTTCCCTGACCACATCCTGCCGCAGTACTTCGAGTCGCTCGGTGTCGAGTATCGCATCGTCACCGAGGACACCTACTCCATCGTCAAGGACAAGATCCCCGAGGGAAAGACGACCTGCTCGCTGTGCTCGCGCCTGCGCCGCGGCATCATCTACCGCACGGCGAAGGAGATCGGCGCCACCCGCATCGCGCTCGGCCACCATCGCGACGACATCCTCGAGACCCTGTTCCTGAACATGTTCTTCGGCGGCAAGATCAAGGCCATGCCGCCGAAGCTGGTGAGCGACGACGGCGAGAACGTCGTGATCCGGCCGCTGGCCTACTGCGCCGAGAACGACATCGCCCGTTTCGCGCGCGCAATGGACTACCCCATCATCCCGTGCAACCTGTGCGGCTCGCAGGAGAATGCCCAGCGCAAGCAGATCAAGGCGATGCTGCAGGGCTGGGCGCGCGACTATCCGGGGCGCATCGAGTCGCTCGCGACCTCGCTGAAGAACGTCGTGCCGTCCCACCTGGCCGACGGCAAACTGTTCGATTTTGCCGGCCTGACGCAGCAGACCCGGGTGGAGGAAGGGGACACCGCGTTCGATCCGCCCGAGTTCCCTCGTCCGGCGGGCGAAGCGGTCCGCTTCTTCGGCCTGCATTCGGGCGACGACTGAAGCGCGCGGCGAGGCCTTGCATCGGCCGGGGCGTTTCATCATCATTCCCCGGTTTCCCGAGGCTATTGCCGCCAACCGACCCCATCCGATGCCCGAGCGCAAGAATCTGTGCCTTCTCGCCGCGACGCTTCCCCGCGACGCGCGCCTCGCCGTGCGCATGGGTGCCGACGAAGCCGCGCACGCGCTGGATCGCTGCATGCGCCGCATGGAGCGGTCCATCGACAGCCATGGCGGCAGCGTCCTGGAGATGCGGGCCGACGCCGTCCTCGCCAGCTTCGAGCGCTGCGACGCCGGCATCCTCGCCGCCTGCGAGATCCTGGACCGGGTGCGCAGCCTGCCGCCCGTGAGCGGCATGCGGCAGACGGTCTGCATCGGCCTGCACTACGGCACGGTGGAATCCGAATCCACCCAGGGCGACGGCCCCGCGCTGGCGCAGCGTCTGGCGGGGCTCGCACGGCACGAACAGGCCCTCGTCAGCGGGCCCGCGGTGCTGCTGCTGACGCCGGCCGCACGCCACGCGGCGAATCCGCAGGAGATCCGCAGCGCCGAGATCGATGCACTCGGCGTGCCCATCTACGCGGTGGGACAGCGGGTGGGCATGGTCACCTCGCTACCGCCGACCGTGCGCCTGTCGCAACGGCTGCGCCTGCGCCACCAGCAGGACGTGATCTTCGTCGAGGAGCAGCGCCCCGTCCTGCTGATCGGACGCGAACTGGGAAACGACGTGGTGATCATGGATCCGCGCGCCTCGCGCCAGCACGCCCGCATCGAACGCCGTCGCGACGGCTTCATCCTTGTCGATGAAAGCTCCAACGGCACCTACGTTTCGGTCGACGGTGCGCGCGAGACCTGCGTCAAGCATGGCGAGATTCCACTGCTTGGCCCTGGCCGCATCGGCTGCGGCTTCTCGGCGGGCGAGATCGAGCGCGACCTGGTGTTCTTCGACATCGTCTGAGGCGCGCTCCGCCGGGGGAAGATCCGCCTGACAAGGCGATCCACCCCCAACATCCCGGTCGGGCGCGGCTCCTTCAGGGGCGGCCTGCGCCGCCCCCGTGACGCCACCTCACGCGCTCATGCATTCGGCCATGAAGGTCTTGCGCTTTGCCCCGCGCAGCGTCTGCTCGGTGGCCGCCTGGTTGCAGGCCTTGCGCTTGGCGGTGTCGGCGCGCTTGGCCGGAGCTTGAGCCGAGGCCTGCGCCTCGACGGCGGGCCCCGCTGCCTTGGGTTCGGCCGCCGCCGGCGCCTGTTCCGCACCGGCCTCCTGTGTGTGCTTGCCTTTCAGGCAAGTGCTCATGAACGCCTTGCGTGCGTCGCCCTTGAGCGTCTGCTCGCGCGCTTCCTGGCTGCAACGCTTCATCCTTTCCTGCTGTGCGCCGGCAAGGGCATCGGCCGGTGCGAGTGCCATCAGGGCGCAGGATGCGGCAACCGCGGACAGAACCTTCTTCATCATCTCGGTCTCCATTGATGTGGATGTCCCCCAGAGGGACACAGCGATTCTGCATTCGTCATATTTTCATGTCAAAGAAATATTTCGGCGCGCCTGCCCGACCGTCACCGTACGCCCCGTCCCGACCCTCGGCGGAACGCGCGCTGGCGCGGATCTCCCCTACTGCACGCAAGGTCTTGATTTCCCCGCATGGTGCACTGCGTTTGCTAGAATCGAGAGTCCCCAAGCCGTCGTTTCAGCTACCCTCATGACGCAACGCCTGCGAGAAATCCCCTACAACTACACTTCGTTCTCCGACCGCGAGATCGTGATCCGCCTGCTCGGTGCCGAAGCCTGGTCGGTTCTGGACGAGCTGCGTGGCGAGCGCATCACCGGGCGGTCGGCGCGCATGCTGTACGAAGTGCTGGGCGACATCTGGGTGGTGCGCCGCAACCCCTACCTTGAAGACGACCTGCTCGACAGCCGCGAACGGCGCGAAGCGCTGATCGGCGCGCTGAACCACCGCCTGAACGCCGTCGAGTCGCGCCGCCAGGGCAACGACCGCGTGGCGCTGCTGATCGGCCGTGCGCGCGAGGCCATCGGCGAGTTCGAGCGCTGGTTCGATACCACCGCGCGGCGGCGCAAGGCAGCGTTGAAGGCGCTGGCACGCCACACGCGGCGCGACAACATCTGCTTCGACGGCCATGCGCGCGTGTCGCACGTCACCGATGCCACCGACTGGCGCGTGGAATACCCCTTCGTCGTGCTCTACCCCGACACCGAAGAGGAAATGGCGCCGCTGGTGCGCGAATGCATCGCGCTCGGGCTCACCATCATTCCGCGTGGCGGCGGCACCGGCTACACCGGCGGCGCCATTCCGCTGGATGCCAGCTCGGTGGTGATCAACACCGAGAAGCTGCTGGCGATGAGCGCCGTCGAAGATATCGTGCTGCCGGGCGCGGACGGTCCGATGGCCCAGCCCTATTCCACCATCCGCACCGGCGCCGGCGTCGTCACCGAGCGCGTGGCCGAAGCGGCTGCCGCTGCCGGCCGCGTGTTCGCGGTGGACCCGACCTCGGCCAGCGCGTCCTGCATCGGCGGCAACATCGCGATGAACGCCGGTGGCAAGAAGGCGGTGCTGTGGGGCACCGCGCTGGACAACCTGGCGTGGTGGAAGATGGTCACGCCGGATGGCAACTGGCTCGAAGTCGAACGCCTCGACCACAACTTCGGCAAGATCCACGAGCAGGAAACCGTCCGCTTCCGCCTGCGCCGCTTCGACGGCCTGAGCTACAAGCCGCTGGGCGAGGAAATCCTGTCCATGCCCGGCGCGAGCTGCCGCAAGATCGGCCTGGGCAAGGACGTCACCGACAAGTTCCTCGGTGGCGTGCCCGGGGTTCAGAAGGAAGGCACCGACGGCCTCATCGTCGCGGCGCGCTGGGTGCTGCACAAGATGCCACCGCACACCCGCACCGTGTGCCTCGAGTTCTTCGGCCAAGTGCGTGAAGCGGTGCCGGCCATCGTCGAGATCACCGACTGGTTCAAGCCGGGCGGCGCCGGCAACACCGCCGGCGTGCTGCTTGCCGGCCTGGAACACCTCGACGAGCGCTACGTGAAGGCGGTGGGCTACGCCACCAAGGCCAAGCGCCACGGCCGCCCGAAGATGGTGCTGATCGGCGACATCGTCGGCCACGACGAGAACGCGGTGATGGCCGCCGCCTCCGAAGTCGTGCGCATGACCAACGCACGCGGCGCCGAAGGCTTCATCGCCGTCAGCCCCGAGCAGCGCAAGCGCTTCTGGCTCGAGCGCAGCAAGACGGCGGCGATCTCGCGCCACACCAACGCGTTCAAGATCAACGAGGACGTTGTCATCCCGCTGCCGCGCATGGGCGAATACTGCGACGGCATCGAGCGCATCAACATCGAGCTGTCGACGAAGAACAAGATCGACCTGTGCGACGCGCTCACCGATTTCCTGCAGGGCGAACTGCCGCTCGACGCCGGCGATGCCGACGTCGCCAAGGAAGAGCTGATCGGCGACCACCGCCAAGCGGCGCTGGATCAGATCGCCACGGTGCGCCGGCGCTGGCAGTGGCTGCTCGACAACCTCGACCTGCCGCTGGCCGAAGCCGAGCCGCAGTTCGCCGACTTCGGCATCGAGGCTGGCCCGCTCACCAACCGTGCCGACAACCCGCGCCTGTTCCACCGCCTGCAGGATTACTCGATCCGCGTGTCGTGGAAGAAGGAGCTGCGCCCGCTTCTGAAGAACAGCTTCGACGGCGCGGTGTTCGCGCCGGTGCTGGCGCGCATCCAGGACATCCACCGCGAACTGCTGCGCGGCCGCGTCTTCGTCGCGCTGCACATGCATGCCGGCGACGGCAACGTACACACCAACCTCCCGGTGAACTCCGATCACTACGAGATGCTGCAGACCGCCAACCGCGCGGTCGACCGCATCATGGCGCTGGCGCGCAGCCTGGATGGCGTGATTTCCGGCGAGCACGGCATCGGCATCACCAAGCTCGACTATCTCAGCGACGACGAGATGGCCAACTTCTGGGCCTACAAGGAGAAGGTGGACCCGGAAGGCCGCTTCAACCGCGGCAAGCTGATGAAGGGCGGCAATCTCGCCAACGCCTACACCCCCAGCTTCAACCTGATGGGCCACGAGTCGCTCATCATGGAGCAGACCGACGTCGGCGACATCGCGCACGACATCAAGGACTGCCTGCGCTGCGGCAAGTGCAAGCCGGTGTGCTCCACCCACGTGCCGCGCGCCAACCTGCTGTACAGCCCGCGCAACAAGATCCTCAGCACGTCGCTGCTGATCGAGGCCTTCCTCTACGAGGAGCAGACCCGCCGCGGCGTGTCGCTGGCGCACTGGGCCGAGTTCGAGGACGTCGCCGACCACTGCACGATCTGCCACAAGTGCGAGAAGCCCTGCCCGGTGGACATCGACTTCGGCGACGTATCGATCAAGATGCGCAACCTGCTGCGCAAGCAGGGCAAGAAGTCGTTCAACCCCGGCAAGGCGGCGGCGATGGCCTTCCTGACGATCAAGGATCCGGCCACGATCAAGCTGATCCGCACCGGCATGATCGAATGGGGTTACAAGGCACAACGCTTCGCCCACGACATCGGCAAGAAGCTCGGCCTCATTCAGCAACAGGTGAAGGCACCGCCGGCCACACTCGGCAAGGCGCCGATCAAGGCGCAGGTGATCCACTTCATCAACAAGCCGATGCCCGGCAACCTGCCGAAGAAGACCAGCCGCGCACTGCTCGACATCGAGGACGACAAGGTCATCCCGGTGATCCGCGACCCGCAGAAAGCGAGTGGCGAATCCGAGGCGGTGTTCTACTTCCCCGGCTGCGGCTCCGAGCGCCTGTTCAGCCAGGTCGGCCTGGCGACCCAGGCGATGCTCTACCACGTCGGCACGCAGACCGTCCTGCCGCCCGGCTACCTGTGCTGCGGCTATCCGCAGACCGCCGCCGGCGAGGAGGACAAGGGCCAGAAGATCACCACCGACAACCGAGTGCTGTTCCACCGCGTCGCCAACACGCTGAACTATCTCGACATCAAGACGGTGATCGTCTCCTGCGGCACCTGCATGGACCAGTTGCAAAAGTACGAATTCGAGAAGATCTTCCCCGGCTGTCGCCTGCTCGACATCCACGAGTACCTGATGGAAAAGGGCGTCAAGCTCGACGGCGTACAGGGCGTGAAGTACATGTACCACGAGCCCTGCCACACGCCGATGAAGCAGTACCAGGGCATCAAGGTGGCCAACGAGCTGATGGGCACGCGCGTCGACCTGTCCGACCGCTGCTGCGGCGAATCCGGCACCCTGGCGGTCGCGCGCCCGGACATCTCGACCCAGGTGCGCTTCCGCAAACAGGAGGAGATCGAGAAAGGTGCTGCCAGGCTGCGCGAGGACGATCCCAACGCCCGCATCAAGCTGCTCACCTCCTGCCCGAGCTGCCTGCAGGGCATGCACCGTTACGCCAACGATGCCGGCGGCGTCGAGCCCGACTACATCGTCATCGAGCTCGCCCGCAATCTGCTGGGCGAGAACTGGCTGCCGGAATACGTCAACAAGGCGAACAGCGGAGGCATTGAGCGCGTGCTGCTGTAACGCGCTTCGTGCAGGAGCGCGCCAGGCGATCCCGCCTCAATCCTCCGCGAGCTCCGGCGGATGCATGCGCCGCCACAGCTCAGCCATCGCGTCGGCGGCGCGCATGCGCAGGTGGTGGGCGACGATGTGGCTGACGTCGGTCACCCCCGGGTTGATCTCGATGGTGGGGACGCCGGTGCGGCGCGCCCACACCACCGGGCCGGCGATGTAGGGGAAGACGCTGGTGGTGCCGATGGACACGACCACGTCCAGGCCGTTGGCGAGGATGCCTTCCAGGCGTTCGATGCCGCGCGCGGGCAGCTCCTCGCCGAACAGCACCACGTTGGGGCGCATGATGCCGCCGCAGACCGGGCACAGCGGCGGAATCTGCATGCCGGCGAAGTCCGGGATGCTGCGCGAATGCGGGCATTCGGTACAGCGCAGGCGGTGCAGGCTGCCGTGGATCTCGATCAGGTTGCGCGAGCCCGCGAGATGGTGAAGGCTGTCCACGTTCTGCGTCAGCACCCAGGTGCCGGGCTTTTCGCGCTCCAGCGCGGCGATGATGTCGTGTGCGATGTTGGGCCGCGCGCCGCGGCAGTTCGCCTCGATCTCGGCCAGGTATTTCCAGGTGATTTCCGGATGCGCGGCCATCATCTGGCCGGACAGCGCCTGCTCGATCGTCAGTCCTTCGTCGGTGAGCCGCTCATGGTAGAGGCCGCCGATGCCGCGGTACGTGGGCAGGCCGGAGTCCGCCGAGATGCCGGCGCCGGTGATGAACAGGATGCGCCGCGCGTCGGCGAGCAGCGCCGCCGCGGCGCGCAGTTGCGCCTCGTCCCTCATGCGCGCGCCACCTCGACCAGGCAGTCGTAGAAGATCGGCCCGCCGCCCATGTCGGTCGGCGCGGACGACGTCACCGCATTGGCGTTGTTGCCGTCGCCGGAGAACTTCTGCCACCACACCGACGGGCTCACCACCACGCCGCGCCGCACGTCGGTGGTGATTTCCGCCTGCGCGTGGAACTCGCCGCGGTCGTTGTGGATGCGCAGCCGCGCGCCGTCGGCGATGCCACGCGCCGCCGCATCGTCGGGATGGATCTGCAGCCTCGGCCCGCCTTCCGCATCGCGAAAGCGCGGCAGGTTGGCGAAGCTGGTGTTGAGGAAGTTGCGCGCCGGCGGCGTGATCAGCGCCAGTGGGTAGCGTGCCGCCAGGGCCGGGCTGCTGACCGGCGATTCGGCGGGCGGATGCCAGGCCGGCAGCGGGTCCTGCCCCATCGCGGCGAGCAGGCTGGAATGGAACTCGCACTTTCCGGACGGCGTCGGGAAGTTGCCTTCGGCGAAGGGCGCGAAAGGCTGCGGCAGGTTCAGCCGCCCCCAGCCGCGCCGCGCCAGCGCCGCCGGCGTCACGCCGAGGGCGCGGCGATCCCCCAGGCGGAAGGCCGCTGCGGCGATCTGCTCGTCCGGCTCGAACAAGGCCGGCTCGGTGAAGCCCATGCGCGCGGCGAGCAGGCGGAAGACTTCGGTGTTCGGCTTCGCCTCGCCGAGCGGTGCGATCGCCGGAAAGTTGGCCACCGCATACAGGTGACCGTAGGTGCCATGCACGTCGCGATGCTCGAGCTGGCTGGTGGCGGGCAGCAGGATATCGGCGTAATCCGCGGTGTCGGTCTGGAACAGCTCGTGCACCACGCAGAACAGATCCTCGCGCGCGAAGCCTGCCTTCACCCGGTTGCTGTCGGGCGCGACCGCCACCGGATTGGAGTTGTAGACGTAGATCGCGCGGATCGGGGGCTCCTTCGCCTCGAGCAGTGCGTCGCCGATGAAAGCCATGTTGATGCTGCGCGGCGGACGGCCTTCCTGGCGCGGATACAGGTCCGGACGCTGCAGCGCCTGGTGGTCGATCGGGAAATTGCCCGATGTCGACAACAGCGCGCCGCCCGCCGGGTGGCGCCAGGCACCGGTCAGCGCCGGCAGGCAGGCGATGTTGCGCACCGCCATGCCACCGCCAGCACAGCGGTTGAGGCCGTAGTTGAGCCGGATCAGCGACGGCCCGGCCGCGCCGCGGCATTCACCATATTCACGCGCCAGGCTGCGGATGGCGTCGGCCGGCAAGCCGGTCAGCGGCGCCGCCCATTCCGGCGTGCAGCCGCGCACACGCTCGGCGAGCCGGGAGAAGCCGGTGGTATGGCGGGCAATGTAGTCGTGATCGAGCAGGTCGTCGGCGATCAGCACCTGCATCATCGCCAGCGCCAGCGCACCGTCGGTGCCGGGCCACGGCGCCAGATGCACGTCGCACTTCGCCGCCGTTTCCGAGCGGCGCGGATCGATGCACACGAGCTTGGCACCGCGCCGCTTCGCTTCCTGCAGGTAGCGCCAGCCGTGCAGGTTCGACACCACCGGGTTGCCGCCCCAGATCAGGATCAGCTTCGCATCGACCACCGCTTCGGGGTCGGTGCCGATGGATGCGCCCATCGTCGCTTTCCAGCCCAGCGCGCCGGCCGACGCGCAGATCGTGCGGTCGAGCAGCGACGCACCCAAGCGATGGAAGAAGCGTCGGTCCAGGCTCTCGCCCTGCACCAGGCCCATCGTGCCGGCGTAGCTGTAGGGCAGGATGGCGCGCGGATCGTCGGCGGCGATGTCGCGGAACCTGGCGGCGATGGTGTCGAGCGCCTCGTCCCACGAGATGCGCTCGAAGCGGCCCTCGCCCTTGCGCCCGACACGTTTCATCGGATGCAGCAGGCGCTGGTCGGAATACACGCGGTCGAGATAGTGCGCGACCTTGGTGCACAGCGCACCGTTGGTGAAGGGCATGTCGGCCGCGCCACGGATCTTCACCGCGCGGCCGTCGGCCACGGTGACTTCCATTGCGCAGGTGTCGGGACAGTCGTGTGGGCAGGCGGCACGGACCCCGCCCTGCGATGCGATGCTCATCGGTCGATTCCGTAAATGGCGCTTTGGATGGATGCCACCGTGCCTGCCGCGAGCGTCGCGACGCACGACCGCAGGCAGTCAGCGCCGCAACGGCGGCGACGTCGACGACCGCGGCAAAGGCCGGGTCAGTTCCACGTAGCGGCGCCGGTCCTCCTCGAACCGGCTTCGTACCGCCTCGCGTTCGCGCTGCTTGACGTCGATCACCGTGCGCTGGGCGACGATCTCGCCGTCGAGGCTGCGAACGTCGTCGGCAACGTCCTGCCGCCCCTGGCGCGAGTCGTTCGTCGCAGCATCGCGGATCAGGTCGCGCTGGCGTTGAACGAGATCGGCTTCGCGCTGACGCAGGGCTTCGATGGAACGGTCGAGTTCGGCCAGTGCCCGGTCGCGCCGGGCGTCCAGATCGTCCAGGCTGCGGTAAGTCTCGAGCAGGGCGCGGTCGATGCGCTGCTGCTTGAGCGCCTCGGCTTCGGCAAGGCGGCGGCGGCGCAACTCCTCCTCGCGCCGCGCGACTTCGTCCGCGGAAAGCGGCGCCTGCACTTCGCGCCGCAGCGTGCCCTGCGGGCTGAGCTCACGGTACGTGCGGCCGTAGCAGGCCGGCGGCAGCACGTCGCCGCAGATCGGCTGGCCGCCGACGTCACAGCAATAGATGCTCTTCGCCGTCACCTGCGCGGCGACCGTCGCAGGCCAGCCGATCACCAGACAGAGACCCGCGCCAAGCGCGAAGTCAGCGAGTCGACGCGATCCCATAGGTTTCCCGATAGGCCTTCACTGCGTCGAGGTTGGCAGCGAGTTCCGGGCTGTCGGCCAGGAAGGAGATCAGATCCTCGAGCGTGGCGACAGCGATGACTGGCATGCCGAAGGTCTCCGCCACTTCCTGCACGGCCGAAAGCGTTCCCTTGCCGCGCTCCATGCGATCCAGCGCGATCACCACGCCAGCCGGAGTGGCGCCCGCAGCGCGGATGATCTCGACCGATTCGCGCACCGAGGTGCCGGCCGAGATGACGTCGTCGAGGATCAGCACGCGCCCGCTCAGCGGTGCGCCGATCAGTGTCCCGCCCTCGCCGTGGTCCTTGGCTTCCTTGCGGTTGAAGGCGAACGGCAGGTTGACGCCGTCCTCCGCCAGGCGGATGGCGGTCCCCGCCACCAGCGGAATGCCCTTGTATGCCGGCCCGAACAACATGTCGCAGGCCACGCCCGACGCACGGATGGTCCGCGCGTAGTAACCGCACAGCTCGCGGAACGACTCTCCGTCGTCGAACAGGCCCGCATTGAAGAAATACGGCGAATTGCGCCCGGCCTTGGTGACGAAGGCGCCGAAGCGGAGGACGCCCTTGCGACAGGCGAGTGCGATGAAATCCCGGCTAAAATCCACGATTCAGGCTGCGGTGCAGCAAGGAATTGGAAACCCGCCCATGTTACGCATCATCTCCCTCAACCTCAACGGCATCCGCTCCGCCACCACCAAGGGATTCCTCGACTGGTTGCCGGCGCAGGACGCGGATCTCGTCTGCGTGCAGGAACTCAAGGCCCAGGCTGGCGACATGAGCGAGGCGATGCGCGCGCCGGCCGGGTACTCGGCCTGGTTTCACCACGCCGAGAAGAAAGGCTACAGCGGCGTCGGCATCTACAGCCGGCACGCGCCCGACCGGGTGGTGGAAGGGCTCGGCATTGCCGACATCGACGCCGAGGGCCGCTACCTGCAGCTCGACTTCGGACCGCTGTCGGTGGTGTCGCTCTACCTGCCGTCGGGCTCCAGCTCGGAGGAGCGCCAGCAGATCAAGTTCGCCTTCATGGAACGCTTCGCGCCGCATCTCGAGAAGCTGCGCGCCAGCGGGCGCGAAGTGGTGATCTGCGGCGACTGGAACATCGCCCATCGCGAGATCGACCTCAAGAACTGGAAAAGCAACCAAAAGAACTCGGGCTTCCTGCCCGAAGAACGCGCCTGGCTGTCGGGGCTGTTCGACGACCAGGGCTGGGTGGATGTCTATCGCCGCCTGTACCCGGAAGCGACCGGCGACGGCTACACCTGGTGGTCGAACCGCGGCCAGGCCTGGGCGAAGAACGTCGGCTGGCGCATCGACTACCACCTGGCGACACCCGGCATCGGCAACACCGCGAAGACGGCCAGCGTCTACAAGGAACAGCGCTTCAGCGACCACGCGCCGCTCACCGTCGATTACGACTGGTCGCTGGGCTGACGGCCGGCCCTGTACGCGGGGCCCGGCCGTCGGGCGTTCAGCTCGGGCCCAGCCCGACCGGTGCCGGGGCGATGTTGACGATCTTCGAGAACAGCTTCTGGTATTGCCCTGCCTCGCCCTGCCACGGGTTCTCGTTGGACAGGAAGGCAGCGTCGATCGCCGCCCAGTCCTCGTCGGTGAGGTGCTTTTCGGCGAGCGGGAAGACCTCGTGCTCCTCACGATTCATGTGCTTCCATTCGGCCTCGACGTATTCGTTCACCGCCGCCTTGAAGCCCGCAAAACCTGCCTGGCCAGCCTGCTCGTACTGCTGCATGGCTGCCTCCATGGCACGGATGCGCGCATCGCCGATGCGATGCTCCGCCTCCAGCGCCTCGATCGCCGGCACCGCCTCGACGCAGCGGGTGCGCAGGCGCGCGAACAGGTACTGGTCTTCCTTGGGGTGATGCACCCGCTCCGGCACCTTGTCGATGTACTCGACCATGTCGCGGAACAGCGCAAAGTCCGGCTTGAGCCGGCCCGCCTCGATGCCGGCGACGATCTGGCGCAGGGCGTGCATCATCGCCGCGATCGCGCGGTGTTCGTCATGGATGATGGACAGTGATTTCTTCATGCCGATTCTCCTCAGTGCCCCACGCCGAGATGTTTCTGGATGAGGTCGGGGTTGGCGCGGATCTCGTCGCTGGTGCCGTCGAACACCACCTCGCCCTTCACCAGGATCATCGCCCGGTCGCAGATGCTGGTGACGGCCGCATGGTTCTTGTCCACGATCATCGTGGCGATGCCCGTCCTGCGGATCTCCTTGACGATGCGCCAGATCTCCATCGCGATCAGCGGCGCCAGGCCTTCGGTGGCCTCGTCCAGGATCAGCAGGTCGGGGTTGGTCATCAGCGCGCGACCGATGGTGAGCATCTGCTGCTCGCCGCCGGAGAGCTGCCAGCCGCCATTGTTGATGCGCTCACCCAACCGCGGGAAGGTCTCCATCACGCGGTCGAAAGTCCAGTTGCGCTGCCCATCGACGCCGGCCCGTGCCGACATCAGCAGGTTCTCGCGCACCGTCAGGCTCTTGAAGATGCCGCGGCCCTCGGGCACGTAGGCGATGCCCTGCTGCGCGGTGCGGTAGGTCGTCGCCTTGGTGAAATCGTCACCGCGCACCAGCACGCGCCCGTGCCTGGGCCTCACGATGCCGAGCATGCTCTTGATCAGCGTGGACTTGCCCATGCCGTTGCGACCCATCAGGGCGATCCCTTCACCCTGGCGGATGTGGAAGTCGATGCCGTGCAGGATGTGGCTGGCGCCGTAGTAGGTATGCAGCTCCTTGGCTTCCAGCAGCATGTTAGACATGGAAGCTCTCCTCCGTTCCCAGGTAGGCCTGCTGCACCGCCACGCTCGCCCGGATCTGCTCGGGCGGCCCGGATTCCAGCATCTGGCCATTGACCATCACCGTGATCACGTCGGCCACCGCGAACACCGCATCCATGTCGTGCTCGACGAGCAGGATGCCGCGCGTGGCGCGCAGCTTCTTGAGCAGTTCCACCATCTTCGCCGACTCGTCCGACCCCATGCCGGCGAGCGGCTCGTCGAGCAGCAGCACCTGCGCATCGGTCGCAAGCACCATGGCGATCTCGAGCTGGCGCTGTTCGCCGTGGCTCAGCACGCCCGATACCCAGTCCACGCGCCGGCCCAGGCCCGCCTCGTCGATGCAGGCGCGCGCCTTGTCCAGCGCCCACTTCTGCCCCATGGCCTTGCTGAAGATGCGCCAGGGCTGCTGGTTGCGCGACTGCGCCGCGAGACGCACGTTCTCCAGCACGGTGAATTGCGGAAAGATGTTGGTGCGCTGGTAGCTCCGGCCGATGCCCACCCGCGACCGCTGTGCCGCTGACAGGCCGGTGATGTCGCGGCCCATGAAGGTGATCGCGCCTTCGCTCGGCGGCAGGTCGCCCGACAGCATGTTGATGCAGGTCGACTTGCCGGCACCGTTGGGCCCAAGCAGCACATGGATCATGCCGCGCGCGACGGTGACGCTGATGTCCTGGTTGGCGACCAGGCCGCCGAAGCGGCGGGTGAGCTTCTTCGCCTCGAGCAGCACTTCGTTCGTGTTCCCTGCGCTCATTTTGCCTCTCCTCCCTGCAGCGCCCGGCGGATGCGCGCCGGCAGGCTCGACAGGCCGCCCGGCAGGAACAGCACCAGCGCCACGATCACGCCGCCCATCAGCAACTGCCAGTGTTCCGTCCAGCTCTCGAACACCCCGCGCATGCCTTCGAAGGCGAAGGCGCCGACGACCGCTCCGACCAGATTGCCCATGCCGCCCAGGATCACCATCAGCAGCACGTTGCCCGACTCATGCCAGGACAGCAGCTCGGGCGTCACGAAGCCGAACAGCACCGCGTACAGGAAGCCCGCCACGCCGCCGAGTGCGCCGGCCAGCGTGAACGCCCCCAGCTTGTAGCGATAGGTCAGGTAGCCCATCGACTGCATGCGGTGCTCGTTGCTCTTGATGCCGACCAGCACGCGGCCGAAAGGCGACTGCAGCACCCTGGCCAGGAACAGATACACCAGCACCATGAGTGCCAGGATGAAGTAGTACTGGTGGGTGCCATTGCCGAGGTCGAACGGTTCCCAGCCGCCGATGGCCGCCGACGGCTTCACGTTCAGGTAGATGCCGTCGGAGCCGCCGCCCACCGGCGTGTCGTGGAACACGAAGTAGGCCATCTGGGCGAAGGCGAGCGTCACCATGATGAAGTAGATGCCTTTCGTCCGCAGCACGAAGAGCCCGATCACGAAGGCCGCCAGCGCCGACAGGCCGACCGCCCCCGGCAACAGCAGCCACAGGTTGCCGGCGTCGTACTTCGGACTCAACAGCGCAGCCGCGTAGGCGGCGATGCCGAAATACGCCGCATGGCCGAAACTCACCAGACCGGTGAAACCCACCAGCAGGTCGAGGCTCATGGCGAAGATCGCCATCACCAGCATCTTGGAGATCAGCTCGACGTAGAACGATTCGCCGCTCAGCGGCACGCAGGCCAGGGCTGCCAGCGCCACCAGCTTGAAGATCAGGGAAGCATGCGCGTTCATCGTCTCAGCCCTTCTTCAGGATGCCTTCGGGGCGCCACAGCAGCACCACCGCCATCACCAGATAAACGATCATTCCCGAGATCTCCGGCAGCAGCACCTTGCCGAAGGTGTCCGCGAAGCCGACGATGAGCGCCGCCACCAGCGCGCCCCACACCGAGCCGATGCCGCCGATGACCACGATCACGAAGGAGATGATCAGCACCTGGCTGCCCATGTTCGGGAACACCGACGACATCGGCGCGGCCAGCATGCCGGCGAGCGCGGCGAGCGCCACGCCGAGCGCGAAGACGACGCGGTAGATCATGTTGATGTTGATGCCCAGCGCCTCCACCATGGTGCGGTCGTCGTTGCCGGCGCGGATCATCATGCCCAGCCTGGTGCGCTGGATGACGAAGTAGAGCGCCACCGCCAGCACGATGCACACCACCGAGACGACCACGCGATACACCGGATAGGTCATCACTTCGGTGAGCCGGATCGACGCATCGAGGAAAGCGGGAATGCTCACGCCATGGACGTCGTTGTCCACGAGCAGGCTGCGCAGTTCCTCGAACACCAGGATCAGCCCGTAGGTGAGCAGCACCTGCTCGAGGTGGTCGCGTTTGTAGAGGTGCGAAAACAGCAGCCATTCGAGAAAGGCGCCGAAGAGCAGCGCCAGCGGGATGCCGAGCACGATCGCCAGCACCAGGCTGCCGGTGGCGCTGGTCAGCACGAAGGCGAGGTAGGCGCCGATCATGTAGAAGCTGCCGTGCGCCAGGTTGATGATGCCCATGATGCCGAACACGAGCGTCAGGCCGCTGGCGACGAGAAACAGCAGCAGGCCGTACTGCAGCGCATTCAGCGTCTGGATCAGGAAAGTGGCGAAATCCATCACGAACTCCGGCGCGGCGGGCATGGTTCATGCCGCCGGGGGACAGGATCAGGGAACGCGGCGCCCGCGGGCGCCGCTGGCGCGTTTACATCTTGCAGCCGCGTGCCGGGTCGGCGAGGCCCTTGATCGCGGTGGACACGACCTTGTTCTGCGTGCCTTCGGCCTGGCGCAGATAGATGTCCTGCACCGGGTTGTGCGCCTTCGACAGGGTGAAGGCGCCGCGCGGGCTGTCGATCTTGGCGGCCTCCATGCCCTTGATGACGGCCTCCTGCTTCGAGGGGTCGCCGCCCGCCGCCGCGAGGCCGGCCTGGTAGAGCTGCGCGGCGTCGTAGCCCTGCACTGCATAGACGTCGGGCTGCATCTTGTAGGTCTTGGCGTAGTTCAGGCGGAAGGCCGCGTCCTTCTTGTTGTCCAGACCGTCGGCATAGTGCAGCGTGGTCAGCAGCCCCTTGCCCGCATCGCCCATCGCCTCCAGCGTGCCATCGGTCAGGAAGCCTGCGCCGTAGAGGGGAATGGACGCCTTCAGGCCCGCCGCCTGGTAGTCGCGCACGAACTTCGCCGCACCGGCACCGGCGAAGAACACGTAGACGGCGTCCGGCTTGAGCGCGGCGATCTCGGTCAGGAAAGGCTGGAACTCCACGTTCGGGAAGGGCAGCGTCATTTCCTTGACGACCTTGCCGCCGGCCTTCTCGAACGCCTCCTTGAAACCCTCGGTCGACTGCTGTCCTGCGGCGTACTTCCAGGTCAGCGTCACCACCTTCTTGTGCCCCTTCTCCGCGGCCACCTTGCCCATCGCGTAGGCCGGCTGCCAGTTGGTGAACGAGGAACGGAACAGGGTCGGCGCGCACAGCGGGCCGGTGAGTTCGTCGGCGCCGGCGTTGGGCACGATCATCAGCGTCTTGTTGTCGCGGGCCACCTTGGCCATGGCCAGCGCAACGCCGGAATGCACCGTGCCGACGAGCACATCGACCTTGTCGCGCTTGACCAGCTTGTTGGCGTTCTCCGTCGCCTTGGCCGGATCGGACTCGTCGTCCACCGCGTAGTACTCCACCTCGCGGCCGCCCAGCTTGCCGCCGTTCTCGGCGACGAACTGCTTGAAACCGTTGGTGATTGCCGCGCCGAGCGCCGCGTAGGTTCCGGTCGACGGCAACATCAGGCCGACCTTGACCTTGTCGTCCGCCTGCGCGCTGCCGAACGCGGCGCCCAGCGCGAGGGCAAGAGCGGTGGCGCCGATGATGTGCTGAGTGGGCTTCATGGGATTGTCTCCTCGTCTTGTTGAACGATGGTGTTGATATGCGTATTCGAAACCCTGTCGCCGCTGACGCGCTTCCAGGGAGCGATGTTGCAGGACCGGAATTTCGAGATTATAGGATTTAATCACTAAATTATCGCAACTTATTCACGCCGCCACCCGGGATTTCCCTTAGCCTGTCCATGCCACCGCCCCCACTGCTTCACGGCGAGCGGGAATTGCCTTCGCGGGCCAATCGGTTTAGCCTTGATCTGAAACGCCCGCGCAGCTCAAACGTCATAAAACCCGGTTATGGAGAATGTCATGAGTGAAACCAACAATCCGTCCAGGGACAAGCTCGTCAGCGACCTGAAAGTGGTCGTCGCCGACGCTGAAGAGCTGCTCAAGCTCACGGCCGGTCAGGCAGGCGAAAAGCTCACCGACGTGCGCAGCCGCCTCGGCGATCGCCTTGCCGTGGCCAAGGAACGCATCGCCGACGCCGAGGCCGCGCTGATCGACCGCAGCAAGAAGGCGGCGCGCGCCACCGACGACTATGTGCACGATCACCCCTGGCAGTCGGTCGGCGTCGCCGCCGGCGTCGCCTTCCTGCTTGGCCTGCTGGCCGGCCGTCGTTGATCTGCTCGATTTCCGCCAGCGGCATCCCTGCCGGCTGCACGAGCCGACTCCAGCATGAGTGACGCGCCGCGACCTCGCCTGAGCGAGAGCCTGCACGGCATCCTCGACACCGGGCTGCACGCCGTGCAGACCCGGCTCGAGTTGCTTTCCGTCGAGGTGCAGGAAGAAAAGCTGCGCATCGTCAGCCTGCTGTTCAACACCCTGTTGTCGGCGGTGATGCTGGGCTTCGGCCTTGTCTTCGTGGCGGTGTTCCTCACCGTGCTGTTCTGGGAAGAGCACCGCCTGCTCGCGCTCGGGCTGGCCTGCGCGGTGTTTCTCGGCGGCGGCCTGCTGACGGCGACCCATGCCGCGCGCGAACTGCGACGCGGCAGCCGCCTGTTCGCCGCCAGCCTGGCCGAACTCGCCCGGGATCGCGACGCAGCACAGCACAGGGAATGAACCCGCGCATCCTCGAACTCGCGTTGCGCAAGCAGCGGCTGCAGATGCGGGCCGATGCCGAGCGCAGCGAACTGCAGCGCCACCTGGCGACGGTCGATTCCGTCCTGGACACGGCCGACCGCCTTCGCGACCAATTCCACAGCGGCCTGCAATGGGCGCGCGAAAAGGCGCCGCTGCTGTCGATCGCCGCCCTGGTGCTGCTCGCCACACGGCCGCGCCGCGCTTTCCGGCTGGTCCAGCGCGGCTGGGTGGGTTGGCTGTTGTGGCGTCGCCTGCGTGGCGCCCGTGGCGCCGCGCTCAATCCCGCCATCGCCTCGGTGCTGCTGCGCCTGCTTGGGCGCCTGCGTGCCATGCTGGGCTGAACCGACCAGGACACGGAAACAAGGCTGACATGCCCATCAATCTCGAAGAAATCGAACGCGCGCTCGCCGAGGCCGACTGCCTGGCCGACGCCGCGAGCGTCGAAACCGCGCTGGATCGCATGGCGGGCGAGATCACTGCGCGCCTCGCCGACACCAACCCCATCGTCTACACAGTGATGAACGGCGGCCTGATCCTTGCAGGCCGCATCCTGCCGCGCCTGCCTTTCCCGCTCGAAGTCGGCTACCTGCATGCCACCCGCTACGGCCACGCGCTCAAGGGCGC
>JAFEFM010000427.1 GCA_018240585.1 Pseudomonadota bacterium | reverse complement strand
GGCGATGATGCAGTCGCATCACGAACTGGCGCGACTCACGCGCAGGCAGATCGGCATGGCCTTCGCCGCCGGATTCTTCCTCGCGCTGCACTTCGCCACCTGGATCAGCTCGCTGGAATACACCTCGGTCGCTTCCAGCACCGCGCTCGTCACCACCAACCCGCTGTGGATCGGCCTGGCGTCCTTCCTGATCTTCCGCGAGACGCCAACGAAGATGATGATTGGTGGCATCGCGCTGTCGTTCGCCGGCAGCCTGTTCATCTTCTGGAGCGACAGCCAGACCGCGGCGGCCGGCGCCAACCCGTTCTTCGGCAACATGCTGGCGCTGATCGGGAGCTGGTGCTTCTCCGCCTACCTGCTGATCGGCCGCCGCCTGCGCACCGGGCTGGGGCTGCCGGCCTACATCTGGCTGGCTTACGGCGCCGCGGCGCTGTTCCTGTTCGCGGCCAGCGGCATCGGCGGCATGCCGCTGTTCGCCCATTCGGGCACCGCCTGGCTGGTGCTGGCGGCGATGGCGCTGGGCCCGCAACTGCTCGGCCACACCGCCTACAACTGGTCGCTGCGCTACGTGTCGGCCACCTTCGTCGCCGTGGTCACCCTGGGCGAGCCGGTGGGCAGCGCGCTGATGGCTTTCATCATCTTCGGCGAAGGCTTCGCGCCGCTGCAGTTCGTCGGCTTCAGCCTGCTGCTGGTGGGCATCTACCTCGCCGCGAAGGGCGAAAAAGGCTGATTCATGCAGGAAGTGGATCAGGCCAGGCGGGCAGGAAAGGTATCCCGCCGCACCCGGCCTGAACGCCCGGTCCCCGCGTGGATGGCTTACTTGTCGAACTCGTAGCGCAGGCCCGCCCACAAGGTTCTCGGGGCACCCGGCGCGTAGAAGGTCGAATGGACGAGCGTCGTGTTGTCCCCGGCCGACGAGAAAGGTCGCGCGATGAACCGGCCGTCTGCGGTGAATGCGGTTGCGCCGAGTTGTGCAGCAGTCGCGTATTCGCGGTCGAACAGGTTGTTGATCTGGGCGAAGAAGCTCAACTGCCGGGATGCGCGGTAGCGGGCGCCGAGATCGAAGATCGTGTAGCCACCCGATTTACCCGCGCCGAGGAAGTACGTGCCATCCGCCCGGTGCTCCCCGTTCTCGTTGCCGAGCGCATTCGCGCCCGACACCGCCAGCATGCCGAGGCCCACCGACCACGCCGGCGTCACCTGCCAGTCAGCACGGGCCTTGAACATGTGACGCGGGATCAGCGGCAGACGGTCGCCCGGCCTGACCTCGATCCTGCCCGCGTCATCGCTGCTGCTGTTTGACCCGCCGTTGAACATTTCACGCGTCTGGAAGGTCGCGTCCAGGTAGGTGTAGCTGGCCGACAGCGTGACGCTGTCGATCTGGCTGTCCAGCCCGAGTTCGATGCCCTGCCGGCGGGTCTTGCCGAAATTCCTGAAGTAACCGAAGCCCGCTGCGTTGTCGGCCACGAAGAGGATGTCGTCGACGTTCTCCGCGCGGAAAACTCCGGCATTCCAGTGAGTGCGCTGGCCGATGGCGCCGCGCAGTCCCGCTTCCCAGGTCTTCGTGACCACCTGCTTGAGCGGCGGGTCGCCGGCCATGGCGTTCGGCAGCTTGCACGGGTTTTCCGGGTCGGCGCAGCCCAGTTCGGTCGTGTTGGGCGCGCGGCTGCCCTCGTTGTAGCCGGCGTAGACACTCAGCGCCGGACTCGGCGCGTAGGCGATGCCGATCGCCGGATTGAAGCGGCTGAAGCGGTGATCGCCATCCAGTGATCCGCTCGCACCACCCGGATTGATCTGGTCCCGGTTGTGCACGATCGTGTGGTTATAGCGTCCCGACAGCGTCAGGTGCACGACGTCCCGGAAGCTGATCGTGTCTGTTGCGAAGACGCTCCAGGTGTACGTGCGGCCGGTGAGATCGACGCGGGAATCGAGCGGCTTGCCGTCATCGCCGATTGAAGTGCCGTCGGCAAAGAAATTGACCGGCGTGATGCTGCGATCGGGATTCAGGTAGCCGAACTGGGACGTCTGCGCGAAACCGACGCGGCTCGCGTCGTAGCCGAGGCCAGCGGTGAACTGGTTGCTGTTGTCGGCGATCGTGCCGAAATGGCTGAACTGGCCCGTCAGGCCATAGTTCTCCTGTGACGTTTCCGTGCGATTGATCAGGCCGTTGCACTTCTCGGCCGGCTCGCCCGCCATGCCGACCTGAGCGATGCAACGCCAGAAGGGAAATGGCGTGTTTGCCGAGGTTTCGGTATATGCCGGGAACTGCCCCGCATAGCCGTTGCCAGCGAGCCACCGGCGATCGGCGCCGGTGTTTCCGGTTCCGGTCAGATAGACCGCCTGATCGAGTGCATCGTCGTTGATGTCGCCATTGAACGTCGATGTCCTGATCTTGCGGTAATAGGCATTGCCGGAAAACTGCAGGCTGTCGCTGACATCGTGCCTGGCTGTCAGGTTGACGAAGATCGAGCGGTTCTTCGTCTCGTCGGGCTTGGTGTAGATGCTGCCGTAGTCGCGCTCGAGCAGGCGCTTCTCCTGCAGGCCGTTGCCGGTCAGTTTCGCGTTGGGCAGCGCCACGCTCAGCGCCAGGTCGGTGCGGGCGTCGCGCCAGCCGAGCTTGCCGAACCACTGCACGACGTTGCTCGGCGAGTCCTCCCGCCAGCCGTCTTCCTTGAATCCCTCGCCGGTGATGAACCAGTGCAGGCCCAGGTCGTTATGGCCGCCATGCTCGAACTCGGCCGTGCGACGGCTGTGCCTGCCGTAGACGAGCTGCACGGCAGTTCCCGGGTCGCTGTAGCCGTCCTTGGTCTGCAAGGACAGCGCGCCACCGAGCGTATTGAGGCCGAAGAGCGGGTTGGAGCCCGGCATGAGGGCCAGTGAACGCACCGCCGAACGCGGAATCATGTCCCAGCTCACGACGTCGCCAAACGGCTGATTGAGGCGTACGCCATCCATGTACACCGACATGCCCTGCGGCGCGCCGAGCAAGGGCGATGCGCCGAAGCCGCGGTAACTGACGTCAGGCTGGAAAGGGTTGCCCTGGATTTCGTTGACGAAGACGCTGCCCAGGCGGCGATTCATCAAGTCCGGCAGGTTGACGCTGCCCGCATCGTCGATCGCCTCTTTGCCGAGCGTCTGGACATTGTTCGGGATCTGCTCCCGCGACAGGCCGACGTCGGGCAGCGGCGTGGTGGCGATCACCTCGACGGCCGTCAGCGTCGATGCCGTTTTCGGGCTGTCTGCCGCCATGGCCGGCGCGGCCTGGCACAGCACGGCCACGCCTGCTGCAACGGCGGTCAGGCGCACAGTCCGCTCGCCCCCTGCGTGCTGCGGACGTGCCGCGTTCCTCATGTTCATGTCTCCCCCATTCCTTGTTCTTGATGTCACGCACGCCAGGCTGCGGTGCAGTGGCCCCCCGCCACCACCAAAAGATCCCCCCATGTTTCCCGAGGATGAACAATTCGTGCAAGGGAAGAATTCCCGACGATTCCGGGCACCGCAGGCAGAGAACCGCGGCAGGCCACGGCGTCGAGCAGCGGCCGCGCCAGTGCGGGTAGGTCCAGCCCGACGTGCCGATCAGGACTTCCATGCCATTTGCCGATTCCGTCAGCGATTACGGGAGCGCGCGCAACGGGGAGGCCGGTGCGACCTCAGGGTGGCGCGAACGCGGCGAATTCCGCCGGCAGCGGCGCGTTCTCCAGGCTGCGCTGGGAGAACAGGAAGCGGCCGTCACAGACGAAGCCGAGATCGCCCCAGTCCACCGCGTTGAGCGCGTCGCGGAAGGCGCCGAGGTCGAGGTCGTCGCGATGCGGGAAGATGGCCATCACCGCGCCGTCATAGTCCCTGCACTCGTGGATGAAGAAAGGCCGGGCGACGCGCGTCTTGCCGTTCACATAGACGCGCGGCCGCTCGCTGCGGAAATGCATGCGCCCCCACATCCACCAGTTGGATTCGTCGAAGCGGGTGACCTTGCGCTGCAACAGCCGCGCCTTGTGCGGCAGCAGCGCGGGCGGCGGGAGGCTGCCGGGTTCGCTCCAGATCATGCGCCGCGTGCAGCCGGTGCTGACGGTGGAGGAGCACACGAACTCGCGATTGCCCTGCAGCGCATCGGCGTAGATGTCATCCGCGCCGGACACCGCTCCGACTTTCACGAAGGCCACGTCGGACAGGCGCAGCGGGTAGTCGCCGCGGGTGAACATCAGGTGTCCGGCGCACTCCAGAAAGTGCCGTGCCTGCCAGCGCGGCGCGGCAAGGCTGGCGGCGACGTCATCGCCGGCGCCGATCTCGGCGTAGCGCATCGCACGCTCGAAGCAGCCTTTCTCGAAGCGCCAGATCAGGCAGTTGGGCACGGCGTCGGCGAAGACGCGCGCATCGCCGAGCTCGATGGCATCGGTGATGGTGCCGGCCTCGAACAGCAGGCGGTTGAGCTTCACCGCCGAAGTCGCCTTCAGGAAGTCGCGCGGCGTGATGAAGATCAGTTCGCCGCCGGGCTGCAGGTGGCGCACGCACTTCTCGATGAAGAACAGATAGAGGTTGGCGCGGCCGTCGAGGCGAAAGCGTTGCGGTGCGCGCTCGATCAGGCTGCGCGTGGCGCCTCCGATGTCCTGGAAGCGCACGTAGGGGGGATTGCCGATGATGGTGTCGAAGCGCTCGCGCTCGGGATAGGCGAAGAAATCCATCGCCAGCGCACCCGGCGGACAGTGGTCGGCATCCAGCTCCAGGCCCACCGCGCCCGGCAGGTGGCGCAGGAAGGCGCCATCGCCGCACGAGGGCTCGAGCACGCGACCATGATTGCGCCGCAGCCCGAGCATGGCCCGCACGACAGGCTCGGGAGTGAAGATCTGGCCGAGCACCGCGATGTCGCGCAAACCCAGCGCGAGCTGCGCGGTCATGACGTGCGCCCCGAGCGCGACCGCGGCGGCGAGGGCCGGCGGAACGTGGCTGGAACGAAGGGCGGCGCGGGAATGAAGGCTGACATGGGGCGTGATGTTACCAAGCCGACGCCGCATGCAGTTCTTCGCTTCAGGCCGCGCTGCCCTCGCGCTGGCGCCACCAGGCGATGAACTCGGCGAGGGGCATCGCGCGCCCATGCAGATAGCCTTGCGCGGCGGTGCAGCCCAGTTCGCCGAGCAGATCCATCACCTCGTCCGTCTCCACCCCCTCGGCGACGATGCGCAGGTCCAGCGAGCGCGCCAGGCTGGAGATCGAACGGATGATCTCGCGGTCGCGCGGCGAAGCCGTGATCGGCGCCACGAAGCGGCGGTCGATCTTGACCTCGTGCACCGGCAGCCGCTGCAGGTAGGCCATGCCGGAATAGCCCGTGCCGAAATCGTCGATGGCAAGCCGCACGCCGAGGCCGCGCAGGCGATGCAGCACCTGGGTGACTTCCTGCGATTCCTCCACCGCGACCGTCTCGGTGATCTCGAAGCACAACCGCTGCGGCGGCAGATGCCACAGGGTGAGCGCCTGGGCGACCAGGTCCGGCATCTCGGGATCGAGCAGGTCGTGGGCGGTGATGTTGATCGACAAGTCAACCTGAACGCGCGCATCGCGCAGTTGCGCCAGCGTCAGCGCCGCGCTCTGGAACAGCCAGCGGTTGAAGGTATGGCGCAGGCCGGCGCGCTCGATGGTCGCCATGACGAGCGGCGGCTGCACCCACTCGCCATTGCGCCGCCGCCAGCGCAACAGGGCCTCAGTGTGCACGCAGCGACCGCTCCCGACCTCCACTTGCGGCTGGAGATGCAGCGCCAGCGCGTTGTCGGCGAGGTCCTGCTGCAGCTCGGTGACCAGGTTCTGCTGCACCGTGCTCTCCTGCTCCATCCCGGCGTCGTACAGCGCAACCCAGTCTCCACTCTCCGACGCGGCGAGCGCCGCGATGCGCGCCGACTGCACCAGATGCAGCGGATCGTTGCCGTGCTCGGGGCTGAGCGCGGCGCCACACACCGCATTGAGCCCCACCTCGACGCCGCCGATCGTCAGCGGCGGCTGGTAGAACATGCGTCGGAACTTCAGCATCGCGAGATGAACGGGGGCACTGCTGGGCAGGTTGGGCAGGAGCAGCAGCCATTCCCACTCGCCCAGCGCGTAGAGACGATCGACGGGCCGCAACGCCGCGCGCAGGCGGTCCGCGATGTGCATGCTCAGGCGCGCGACCGCCTCCGGCGCGAGCCGCAGCAGCGCGGGCTCGCGCACCACATTGAACACGACCAGGCCCTGGCAACGCGACGCATCGGCTTCGCCGGCGAGGCGAGCGAGGTCGGCCAGCGCCTGGCGAAGGCGGGGAACCGAGCCCGGCAGATCGACTACGCCGGCGGGGGACTTAGCCAAGATAGAACTCCACCGGATCGATGCCGTAGGCGTTGTCGGGCAGGGCGCGGAGGATGCGGTAGGGCTCGCCGGTCGGCCCGGCCGGATTGAGCATCAGATCCAGCGTGCGCGGGTAGCGCTCCACCGACTTGTCCGGCGCCAGCAGCATCATGACCTTGGGCTGCAGGCGACGCACCTGATTCTGTTGCAGCACCACCGCCACCTCGCCCGAGTTGAGTTCGACCAGGGTACCGATCGGGTACAGGCCCATGCACTGGACGAACTGGTCGACCAGAGTGTCGCGAAACGTGCTGCCGCGCAACCGGACCAGTTCGCCGATCGCCTCCTGGCTGGACAAGGCCGGGCTGTAGGAGCGTTCGCGGATCATCGCGCAGTAGGTATCCATCAGCCCCGACATCTCGGCGAGCAGTCCGAGCTCCTGGCCCTTGAGCTTGAGCGGGTAGCCGCTGCCGTCGATGCGTTCGTGATGCCGGCCGATGACTTCCAGCGTGCGCGCGGGCACGCCCGGCTTGTTGGCGACGATGCGCAGCGTGCTCACCACATGGTAGCGCGCCTGCTTGATTTCCTCCGGCGTCAGCCGACCCGGCTTGACGAGGATTTCCTTGGGGAGCTGGGTCTTGCCGAGATCCTGCACGAGGCCGGCGACGCCCACGCATTCGATCTGCTCCCTGGGCAGGCCCAGGAAGCGCGCGAACACCATGAGGTGCACGGAGACGTCGAGCGCATGATCGTAGCTGTATTCGTCGGAGTTCTTGAGCCGGGTGAGCCACAGCAGCGCCTCGGGGTTGCGCGCCACGCCGGCCGCAACCTCGGCGATGTTCTTCGACACGTCCTCCAGATCGAGCGGGATGTCCGCCTGCACGCTGGCGATCAGCGACCGCAGGCTGGCCTGAACGTCCTCGATGACCGGAGCGGAATAGAGCAGCTCCTCCTCGAGCAGGCTGAGCGAGTCGCTCGCGCGCACCCGCGGCGTCTCTACGCGGCGGCCGGTGCCGCCATGGCGCACGGCGCGGGCGATGCGGACGAAATCGGGCGCGGCGGACCGGGAGGAAGACAGCATGCCGGCGGACGGGGCCTCGCTCTCGAGCACCCTGGCGGCGAAGAAGGCCCCGACCGATCGCGCCGGATCCACCTCCACCGTGCGACACAGCGCCCGCAGATGATCGATCTGCGACTGTTCCTCGATCAGGAAGCCCTGCAGCAGGAAGGGCGTCTCCAGCCAGGGTCGATCGAGCCCGGAGACGAACATCCCCACTCTGAGATCCCGTGTTGACACAGACGTCATGTTCCTCGTGCTGCTCCCCGTTCCGGATTCGATCATCTGCCACTCATCGCGCATGGCAGCATCGCCGCAATACCCGATCCCGTCTCGCAGTCATCGCGCGCGGACGATGCCAGGCGCCTGCACCGCGGCTGTTCATCGTCATGGCCATGCGCTATTTTTAGAATGATTCGTGCTCCCCGGGGAGCCCCGCTGTCCATCGGGGTGAAAACCCCATCAACGCAGGAGTGGAGCCATGGCCAAGCGCGCCCTTTGCATCGGCATCAACAACTACCCCGGCACCGACAGCGACCTGTCCGGCTGCGTCAACGACGCCCTGGACTGGAGCGCGGCCTTGCAGTCACGAGGCTTCACGGTAACGACGCTGCTCGACGCACAAGCCACCCGGAGCGCGATGGTAAATGCGATCGGCGGGCTGATCCACGATGCCGCCCCCGGTGACACCATCATATTCACCTATTCGGGGCATGGCACCTGGGTGGAAGACAAGAACGGCGACGAGCCCGACGGCCGCGACGAAGCCTTGTGCCCGCACGACATCGCCACCGCCGGCGCGCTGCTGGACGATGATATCCGTATCCTGTTCGACCAGCGCGGGGCTGGCGTGCGCCTGCTGCTGATCTCCGACAGTTGCCATTCCGGCTCGGTCACCCGTGGCGACGAGAGCGACCTCGATCCGGGCGGGCCGCGCCCGCGCTACCTGCCGCCCGCGGCATGGATGAAACCGGGCGCGGAACCCGCCGCGCCGCGCGCCAGCGCGATGAACCTGATCGGCGGCATGCGCCGCACCGGCGGCGACCTGCTGCTGGCCGGCTGCCGCGACGACGAATACAGCTGGGACACGGGCTTCGGCGGCCGTCCCAACGGCGCCTTCACCTACTACGCGCTGAAGGCGCTGAAGCAGGACAATCCCGAGACCTACGACGCCTGGCATGCCGCCATCCGCCGCTACCTGCCGTCCACCCGGCTGCCGCAGGAGCCGCAGCTCTTCGGCACGCGCAGCGCGCGCCGCATGCGCGTCTTCGAGTAAGTCCGCGGGCCGTGTCCGCCGGGGCTGCGCGGCTGCGGCCCGGCGGCGCGCGCCGCGGCGCCCCGCTTTCCCAATCCCGCGGCCGCCCGGCCGCAATGCCCCGCACCGGAGCCCCCCATGGCGCAGCGCAGCTTCACCCTACGCGGCACGACAGCCCAGACCACGACCCCGCCGGTGACGACCGGCGTCGTCGTTTCCAGCGCCCGGCGCCTGATCCCCGGACGGGCGCGCGACGGCGTCGGTGGCGAACTGCAGGTTGGCGCCGACGAGGTGGTGCGCATCGAGCTCGACAACGGCTTCGTGCTGTGGTCGCGCGCCGACAGTCTGGTGCGCGACCATGGCCGCCTGTCGCTGTCGCGCGACGGCGGCGAGGCCTGGGAGTTCGACAGCGTGGTCGGCGCCCCCGGCACACGCCGCTCCGGCGCCGCAGCGCGCGACGAGCGCGGCCTGGTCGGCCTGGGCATCCGGGTGCTGGACTTCTTCGGCATCGACCTGGCCAAGCATGGCGCCACCGAGCTGTCGACCTGGTTCGAGGACAAGCAGCTCCATCGCGACGGCCCCGGCCTGTACCGCTGCCCGCTCGACGACGGCTTCGCGCTGCACAAGCTCGGCGCGGACGAGTCCGTGCCGGCCGGCACACCGGTGCTGCTGTTCCTGCACGGCACGGCGTCGAGCACCGAAGGCAGCTTCGGCAAGCTGTGGGATGCGACCAACACGGCCGGCGGCGAGGTGCGGACGCGGCTGCGGCAGGCCTACGGCGACCACGTCTACGCGCTGGAACACCGCACGCTCACCGAAAGCCCGATCCAGAACGCGCTGGCGCTGGCCGAATCGCTGCCGAAAGGCGCGCAACTGCACCTCGTCAGCCATTCGCGCGGCGGGCTGGTCGGCGAACTGCTGTGCCTGGCCGGCAGCGCAGGGGCCGCCGAACTGCTGACGGCCGACACGCTGGAGGCGCTGTTCCGCACCGACCGCACGATCGCGCCGCAGCTCGGCCTGTTCCCGCTCGGCGCCAGCGAGAAGAAGGCGCGCGACGATGCCTACCGTCAGGACTGCGCGCGGCTCGCCAAGCTGCTGAAGACGCTGCGCAGCCGCAGCGTCACGGTGCAGCGCTTCGTGCGCGTCGCCTGCCCGGCGCGCGGCACCACGCTGGCCTCCGGCCGGCTGGACCGCTGGCTGTCGGTGCTCGGTTTCGTCGCCGGCCACGCCGCAGGCCTCGATCTCTTCGCCGGTGGGCTGGATTTTCTCCTCGCGGTGGTCAAGGAGCGCACCGATCCGCGCACCCTCCCCGGCCTCGAGGCGATGATGCCGGGCTCGGCGCTGACCCGCCTGCTGCAGCACCCGGACCTCATCACCACGGCGGATCTCAGCGTGATCGCCGGCGACATCGAGGGCGATTCGCTGTGGCAGAAGGTCAAGCTGGCAGCGGCGGACTGGTTCTACGGCGCCGACCACGACCTGGTGGTGAACACCGGCTCGATGTCCGGCGGGCTGCGGCGCCCGCCCGGCGGTGCGCGCTTCCGCGAGGACAAGGGCGCGGACGTCAATCACTTCAGCTACTTCCTCAACGCGCGCAGCCTGCAGTGGCTGCAGGCCGGGCTGCTGCGGGCGGAAGGCGACGCCGGCGGCTTCCTGCCGATCGAGGCCGCGCCCAGCGCACCGCCGCGCTGGCGCGAGGCGGTGCAGCGCAGCCGCGCCGACGACACGCCGCGGCCGCTGGCGGTGGTGGTCCCGGGCACGATGGGAAGCGAGCTGGCGGTGCGGGGTGATCGCGTCTGGCTCAACTACTGGGCGCTGCTGCGCGGCGGCCTGAAGCGCATCTCCAGCGACGCCCGCGACGTCGCCCCGGGCGATCTGCTCGACGATTTCTACGGGCCCCTGCTCGAGTTCCTGTCGCATACCCACCGGGTGGAGATCTTCCCCTACGACTGGCGCATGTCGGTGACCGAGGCTGCGGCGAAGCTCGCGCAACGCCTCGCCGACTGGCTGCCGCTGGCGGAGCGCCAGGGCCAGCCGGTGCATCTCGTCGCGCACTCGATGGGCGGCCTGGTGGTGCGCGCGATGATCGCCGACGACGGCCCGGGCAAGGCGCTGTGGGAGCGCGTCCGGCGCATGCCCAACAGCCGCTTCCTGATGCTGGGCACACCCAACCTGGGTTCGCACGAGGCGGTGCGCTGGCTCACCGGCTTCAACCCGACCGAAACCAAGCTCGCGCTGCTCGATTTCACCCAGGGCACCGACGACATCATCGGCATCGTGCGCGACTACCCGGGTCTGCTCGAACTGCTGCCCTTCGCCGACGCGGCGCTTCCCTTCGCCAAGCAGGACGTCTGGAAGCGAATCCGCAGCGAGACCCGCGCCGCCTGGACGACCGCCAGCGCAACCCGGCTGAACGACGCGGCACGCACCTGGACACGCCTGCGCGCCGCCGCCCCCGACCCGCTGATGCGCTACGTCGCCGGCTGCCAGCCGGCCACCGTGATCGACTATCGCCTGGTGGAAGATGAAACCCTTGGCCGCCAGGGCAGCAAGCGCATCGAATTCCTCGCCACGCGCGACGGCGACGGCACGGTGAGCTGGGCCTCCGGTCGCCTGCCCGGGGTGGACACCTGGTATGCGGAAGACACCGCGCACGATGCGCTATGCACGCAGCGGCGCGCCTTCGCCGCCTATCTGGAGCTGCTGCAGACCGGCACGACGAGGCGCCTGCCTGCGGCACCGCCGGCGCGCGCCCGCGGCGCCGAAGGCGAGGCGCCGGTGTTCGTGCTGCCCGCGAGCCCGCCCGCCGACGGCATCCCCGGCGAGGGCCAGGTCCGCCGCCTGGGGTTTGGCGGCGAATTGCCGGAAGAAGACGATACGCGGCTGCCGGTGCCGACGATCTCGGTGAGCATCCGCCATGGCGATCTGACCTATGCCCGCCATCCGGTGGTGGTCGGCCACTATCTCGGCGACACCATCGTCAGCGCGGAAAAGATGCTCGACCGCCGCCTGGGCAACGCGCTGTCGCGCCGCCACTTCCTCGGCCTCTATCCCGGCCGCCTGCGCACCCATGCGCTGTTCTTCCACCCGCGCAAGGAGGGCAAGCCCGGTGGCGCCATCGTCATCGGCCTGGGCCAAGTCGGCGAGCTGACGCCAGGCCTGCTGGAGGCGGCGACACGCTCGGCCCTGCTCGACTACGCGCTGCAGGTCGCGCAATGGGCGGACGACCGCTTCGGCGCCGCCGGCAGCCCGCGCCGCGCCTCCGTCACCTGCCTGCTGGTGGGGACCGGCGCCGGCGGCATGCCGGTGCGCGACTCCATCGAGGCGATGCTGCGCGGCGCAGTCGCCGCCAACGCGCGGCTGGTCGAGGCGGAATTGGACGGCCAGGTGACGATCGCCGAGGTCGAGTTTCTCGAACTGTACGAGGACGTGGCAATCAATGCCGCCGCCGGGCTGGCGCAGATCCTGGGCGACGGCGAACTGGCGGCGACGGCGAGCTGGCCCGCGCGCCAGGTCGAGCCGGGCGTTGGCGGCCACCGGCGGGTGCGCTTCGAGGAGGCGCCGGAGTGGTGGCACCGCCTCGAGATCGCCGAAGACGAGAACCGCGCCGACGTGCTGCGCTTCGTGTTCGCAACCGACCGCGCGCGCGCCGAGGAAACCTTGTCCACCGGCCAGCTCGCGCTGGCAGACGCCTTCATCCGCAGCGCCTCGCGCTCTGCGCGCGCCAACCCGGAAGCGGCGCGCACCCTGTTCGAGATGCTGCTGCCGCTGCGCCTGCGCGAGATGGCACCACGCCAGAGCGATCTGGTGCTGCTGGTCGACGAGCGCTCGGCGCGCTACCCCTGGGAGCTGCTGGAAGACCGCTGGAGCGCCAACGGGCGGCCCCCTGCGGTGGCCTGCGGCCTGGTGCGGCAGCTCAAGTCGCAGACCTTCCGCGCGCGCCCGGCGCATGCCTTCGAGGCGCGCGCGCTGGTGATCGGCCACCCCGATCTGCAGGGCTGGGACACGTTCAGCGACCTGCCGGGAGCGCGCGCGGAAGCGCGCCGCGTGGCCGATCTGCTCGCCGGCGGGGAGTTTCGGGTGACCGACAGCATCGACGAAGGCACCGACGCCATCATCGAGAACCTGCACCGCGACGCCTGGCGCATCCTGCACCTTGCCGGCCATGGCGCGCATGAATACGAACTTGCGCGGCCGCCGGCGGTTGCCGGTGTGCTGCAAGCAGCAACGGCCTGCCAGCCTGCGGTGCGCAAGGTCTCCGGCATGGTGATCGGCAAGGAGGTGTTCCTGACCCCGGGCGACATCGAGCAGATGCGCTGGGTGCCCGAGCTGGTGTTCATCAACTGCTGCCACCTCGGCAAGACGCTGTCCACCGAGCCCTCCGACCGCGGCGCGCTGGCGGCCAACCTGGGCGTGCAGTTCATCCGCATGGGCGTGCGCGCGGTGGTGGCCGCTGGCTGGGCGGTGGACGACGGTGCCGCGCTGACCTTCGCCGAAACTTTCTACGCCCGCATGCTGGCGGGCGAGGCCTTCGGCGATGCGGTGCGCGCCGCGCGCGAGGAAGCCTGGCGGCGCCATCCGGGCGTCAATACCTGGGGGGCCTACCAGTGCTACGGCGACCCGGCCTTCCGCCTGCGGCGCGATGCCGGCTCGCGGCCGCGCCAGCGCGCGCCGTATGCGGCGGTATCGGAACTGGTTGCCGACCTGGACAACCTCGCCTGCAGCCTGCGCGCCAGCGGCGCGGACGACGACGCGGCCGCGGCGATCGACGCGCGCCTCGCACGCATTCCCGACGGCCAGCGCGACAACTGGCTGAAGCTCGGTGAAGTGCGCGCGGCGCTCGGCTTTGCCTGGGGTGAGGCGCGGCGCTGGGACGAAGCCATCGAATGGCTGGGCCGGGCGCTCGACGCCGACAAGGGCAACTGCCCGCTGCGCGCCGCCGAGCAACGCGCGAACTACACCGTGCGCCGTGCCGCGGACGCCTGGCAGGCGGCCGCGGCAGGGGCGGCGCTTGCCGAGGAAGACCGGGCGCGTCTGGTGCAGGCGGTGCACGATGCGATCGACGACCTCGATCGCCTCGCGCGCAACGGCGAAACCGAGGAAAGGCTGAGCCTGCTGGGCAGCGCCTGCAAACGCCTGGCCCTCATCGAGGATGACGCGGCGCGCCGCGCCGATGCCTTGCGGCGCATGGCGGATTACTACCAGCGCGCCTTCGCGCGTGGCGGCCGGACGAAAGCCTACGCCTTCACCAACTGGGCCACCGCGGCGGTGCTGGCGGGCCTGCCGCAGGACGAGGCGGGGCGCACCCGATGGCAGACGCAGTTCCTGCAGGACGCCGAGCATCTGTCTGCGCTGATGCAGCAGCGCAACGACGCCGATCCGAACTTCTGGGACGCCGCCGCGCTCGGCGACATCGCCCTGGCGCGCCTGCTCGCCCGTTTCGGTCCGGACACCGCGGCATCGCTGCCGGCAGAGGCCGGCGCACTGGCGGACGCGGCGATCGCCGGCTACCGCGATGCGATGGAGCGCGGCGCCAGTCCGCGCGAGCGCAGTTCGGTGGTCGAGAACCTCGATGTGATCCTGGCGCTGGCAGGCCCTGCCACGACGGCGCTCGGCGCCACGCTGCAGCGCATCCGCGCGGCGATGCCCTGACCGGGCGGCAAGCTCGGCGAATCCGGTGGCAGCGGACCTGGCGGCGATCCCGAACGAGGATCGCGGCCAGGTCCGCTGCCACATCGCCTCTCCACTGATGCGCATTCCTCGCGGCGCAGCGGCACAGCCGGTCTGATGGGTTTTGCGGCCGCCCGCGGCGCGGGTAGACTAGCGCGTTGTCGCCCGCGGGCCGTGCGCCCGATCCATTCCCAAAAGGAGTTCCACATGTCCTTCGCCAAGCCCTGCACCACGCTGCTGAGCGCCCTGATGCTGTCTTTCGCGATCGCCGCGCCGGCCCTCGCGCAACAGAAGTCCGTCGCGGTGACCGCGATCGTCGAGCATCCGGCGCTGGATTCGGTGCGCGACGGCGTCAAGGAAGGCCTCGCCGCAGCGGGCTTCGAGGAAGGCAAGAACCTGAAGTGGCAGTACCAGAGCGCGCAAGGCAACACCGGCACGGCCGCACAGATCGCCCGCAAGTTCATCGGCGACAGGCCCGACGTGATCGTCGCCATCGCCACGCCGTCGGCTCAGGCCGTCGCCGCGGCAACCAAGGAGATCCCGCTGGTGTATTCGGCGGTGACCGACCCGATGGCGGCGCAACTGGTGCCGTCGATGGCGCCCTCGGGCACCAACGTCACCGGCGTGTCCGACGTGCTCGAACTCGACAAGCAGATCGCGCTGATGAAGCAGATCGTGCCGACCGCCAAGCGCGTGGGCGTGGTGTACAACCCGGGCGAGGCGAACTCGGTGGTGGTGGTGAAGGCGCTGCGCGAAGCACTGCCCAAGCAGGGCATGAGCCTGGTCGAAGCCGCAGCGCCACGCACGGTGGATGTGGGCTCCGCGGCGCGCAGCCTGATCGGCAAGGTCGACCTGATCTACACCAACACCGACAACAACGTGGTGTCGGCCTATGAATCGCTGGTGAAGGTCGGCAACGATGCCAAGATCCCAATGATCGCCGCCGACACCGACAGCGTGAAGCGCGGTGCCATCGCGGCACTGGGCATCGACTACCGCAACCTTGGCCGCCAGACCGGCGCCGTGGTCGCGCGCATCCTGAAGGGCGAGAAGCCGGGCACGATCGCCTCGGAGACCAGTTCCAAGCTCGAGCTGTTCGTGAATCCGGCCGCGGCCGAGAAGCAGGGCGTCAAGCTGTCCGAATCCGTGCTGAAGTCGGCGGCACAGATCATCAAGTAATTGCAGCGCCCGATCCGCGGCCGGCGATGGCGCCGGCCGCGGCGGCCTGCCTCCAGACCCTCATCGGTAATCCTCCATGTCGCTTTATACCCTGCTCGGGGCATTCGAGATCGGGCTGATCTTCAGCCTCGTCGCGCTGGGCGTGTACATCTCGTTCCGGCTGTTGCGCTTTCCCGACCTCACCGTGGATGGCAGCTTCCCGCTCGGCGGCGCGGTTGCCGCCACGATGATCTCCAGCGGCTCCGACCCCTTCCTCGCCACCATCGTGGCGACCATCGCCGGCGCGGTGGCCGGCCTGATCACCGGCTGGCTCAACATCCGCCTGAAGATCATGGATCTGCTCGCGAGCATCCTGATGATGATCGCGCTGTACTCGATCAACCTGCGCATCATGGGCAAGCCCAACGTGCCGCTGATCACCGAACCCACCGTGTTCAGCGTGCTGCAACCCGACTCGATCTCCGACTACGTGCTGCGCCCGCTGCTGCTGGTCGTGGTCGTGCTGGCGGCGAAATTCCTGCTCGACTGGTTCTTCTCCACGCAGACCGGCCTGGCGATGCGCGCCACCGGCTCCAACGCGCGCATGGCCCGCGCCCAGGGCGTGAACACCGGCCTCATGGTGCTGGGCGGCATGGCATTGTCGAACGCGCTGGTGGGCATGGCCGGCGCGCTGTTCGCGCAGACCCAGGGCGGAGCCGACATCTCGATGGGCGTGGGCACGATCGTCATCGGCCTCGCTGCGGTGATCGTCGGCGAGAGCCTGCTGCCGTCGCGCCGGCTCTACCTGGCGACGATCGCCGTGGTGGTCGGCGCCATCGTCTATCGCTTCTTCATCGCCTTGGCGCTCAACAGCGACTTCATCGGCCTGCAGGCGCAGGACCTCAACCTGGTCACCGCGGTGCTGGTGACGATCGCGCTGGTCGTGCCCAAGCTGCGCCAGCACTGGTCGGGCAAGAAGGGGAACTGAAATGTTGAGAGCACAGGATCTGCACATCACCTTCAACCCCGGCACGCCGATCGAGACGCGGGCGCTGCGCGGCATGTCGCTCGACATCCCGTCGGGGCAGTTCGTCACCGTGATCGGCTCCAACGGTGCCGGCAAGTCCACCTTCCTCAACGCCGTCTCCGGCGAGATCAAGGTCGACAGCGGCCGCATCGAGATCGACGGCATCGACATGACGCGCCAGCCGGTGTGGGAACGCGCCCGCCATGTCGCACGCGTGTTCCAGGATCCGATGGCCGGCACCTGCGAGGACCTCACCATCGAGGAAAACATGGCGCTGGCCACGCTGCGCGGCCACAAGCGCGGCCTGGGCTGGGCGGTGAAGCCGGCGCTGCGCGAGGAGTTTCGCGCACAACTGGCGACGCTGGGCCTCGGCCTGGAGAACCGCCTGTCCGACCGCATCGGCCTGCTCTCGGGCGGCCAGCGCCAGGCGGTGAGCCTGCTGATGGCGGCGCTGCGCCCCTCGCGCCTGCTGCTGCTCGACGAGCACACTGCGGCGCTCGACCCGCGCACCGCCGATTTCGTGCTGCAACTGACGGTACGCATCGTCGCCGAGCACAAGCTCACCACCATGATGGTCACCCACAGCATGCGCCAGGCGCTGGACGTGGGTGAGCGCACCGTGATGCTGCACCAGGGCAAGGTGGTGCTCGACGTGTCCGGCGACGAGCGCAAGGGCATGACGGTGAAGGACCTG
>JAFEFM010000426.1 GCA_018240585.1 Pseudomonadota bacterium | reverse complement strand
ATCTTGCAGTCGGCCATCAGCTCGACTTCCTGGATCACGCGCGAGATCGCATCGACCGTGGCCTCGATGTTCACCACCACGCCGCGCTTGAGTCCGTTGGTCGGCTGCGTGCCGAGGCCGATGACGTTGAGCCTCCCGTCGGGTCGCGCCTCGGCCACCATGCAGGTGACCTTGGAAGTGCCGATGTCGAGCCCGACGATCAGATCCTTGTATTCCTTGCTCATTTCTTGCCCTTGACTGACGCACCCGTCGCCGGCGCCACTCCAGCGACCGGCGTCAACGCGAAACCGCTCGGATAGCGGAGATCCGCCACCGCAACCTGTACTGCAACCTGTTCCTGCAACTTCGGCCACGCGGCGACGAAGCGCGCGAGCCTGTCCTTCAGCGGCGCCCGCTCCTGTTCGCGCCCCAGCACGATGACCATGCCGTTATCCAGCGTCAGGCGCCACGCCTCGCGCGCCGACAGCGCCAGACCGACCAGCTTCACGCCCAGCGGCTGCAGCATCGCGGAAAACTCCTTGTGCCGCGCCAGCAGCCAGCCGGACGAGCCCTGCGGGCCATCGAACTGCGGCATCTGCGCGTTGCTGGCGGCGGTGAACACCTCGCCGAAGCGGTTCACCAGCCTCGCATCCCCGCTGTCCGACACCGTCCAGTAGGCCACGGCCTGATGCTCCTCCAGGCGCAGCTCCACCGCGTCGGGCCAGCGCCGGCGCACCTCGGCGCGGCGCACCCAGGGCAGCTTCTCGTATGCGGCGCGGATCTCTTCCAGATCCATGGTGAAGAAGTTGCCGCGGATCGCGGTGCGCGCCACGTATTCCAGTTGCGCCTCGGTCACCTGGGCCGGCGGCGTCTGCACGATCAGCTCGCGCACCGGAAAAAGGGGCCGCGACACGAACCAGATGACCAGCGCCCAGCCGAGGCCGACCGCCGCGAACAGCATCAGCAAGTCCGAGATGAGGTTCAGCAGTGCTGGACGGTGCCACAAGCCGGTCTCCGGACCCTGCGCCCGCGCGTCCGCCCTCGCCCCCGCGCGACCGCGGGTGACGGCAGGACCGGCGACGTGGACGCGCAGTTCAGCCAAGGCGGGCCCCCTCCAGGATCTTCAGGCACAGCGCCTCGAAACCGAGGCCGGCCACCCGGGCCGACATCGGCACCAGGGAATGCGCGGTCATGCCCGGCGCAGTGTTCATTTCCAGCAGGTAGGGGCGCCCTTCTTCGGTCAGGATCAGGTCGGCACGGCCCCAGCCACGGCAACCGAGCATGCGCGCACACTTCATCACCAGCGCCTGCAGCGCTGCCTCCTGCTCCGCCGGCAGGCCGCAGGGACAGTCGTAGCGCGTGTCGTCGGTGAAATACTTGTTCTGGTAGTCGTAGTTGCCGCCTGGGGCGACGATGCGCACCAATGGCAGCGCGCGGTCTTCCAGGAAAGGGGCCGTGAGTTCGGCGCCGGTGATGAATTCCTCGGCGATCACCAGGTTGTCGTAGCGCGCTGCGAGTTCCCAGGCGGCCTTCAGTTGTCCTGCCTCGGTGACCTTGGTGGCGCCCATGCTCGAGCCTTCGTGCACCGGCTTGACGAAGATCGGCAGGCCCAGCTCACGCGCCACCGCATCCCAGTCGCTGTCGGCGTCGAGGATCGCGTAGCGCGGCGTCGGCAGACCGGCCGCCAGCCACACCAGCTTGGTGCGCCACTTGTCCATCGACAGCGCCGACGCCATCACCCCGCTGCCCGTATAGGGAATGCCCATCAGCTCGAGGGCCCCCTGCACCGTGCCGTCCTCGCCCCCACGACCATGCAGGGCGATGAACACGCGGTCGTAGCCTTCTTCCTTGAGGATGTGCAGATCGCGCTCGGCCGGATCGAAGGCATGCGCATCGACCCCGGCGCCCTGCAGCGCGGCCAGCACCGCACGCCCGGACATCAGCGACACCTCGCGCTCGGCGGAATCGCCGCCGAACAGAACCGCAACCTTGCCGAACCGCTTCACGCCTGCTCCTCGTAATTGGCGAGCTTGCCCGGCACCGCGCCGATGCTGCCCGCACCCATGGTGATCACCACATCGCCGTCACGCGCCGCCGACAGGATGGCCGCCGGCATCCCGGCGATGTCCTCCACGAACACCGGCTCCACCTTGCCTGCTACCCGCAGCGCGCGGGCCAGGGCGCGCCCGTCGGCGGCGACGATGGGCGCCTCGCCGGCGGCATAGACGTCGGCGAGCAACAGGGCATCGACCGACGACAACACCTTGACGAAGTCGTCGAAACAATCGCGCGTGCGCGTGAAACGATGCGGCTGGAAGGCCAGCACCAGACGCCGGCCGGGAAATGCGCCGCGCGCGGCGGCCAGCGTTGCCGCCATCTCGACCGGGTGATGGCCGTAATCGTCGATCAGCGTGAAGCTGCCGGCTGGCGCCCCGTCCTGATCCTGCAGCGGCACCTCGCCGTAGCGCTGGAAGCGCCGGCCGACACCGCGGAATTCCGCCAGCGCCTTGATGATTGCCGCATCGGGCACCTGCACCTCGGTGGCGACAGCGATCGCCGCCAGCGCATTGAGCACGTTGTGCATGCCGGGCAGGTTGAGCTCGATCGGCAGGCGCGTGGTCGTGCCGTTCACCCGCACCGCGTCGAACAGCATGCGGCCGCCCTCGGCGCGGACGTTCTCGGCGCGGATGTTGGCGGTCTCCGACAGGCCGTAGCGCACGATCTGCTTCGACACCAGCGGCATGATGGAGCGCACGTGGGGGTCGTCCTCGCACAGCACCGCGACACCATAGAAGGGCAGCCGTTGCAGGAAATCGACGAAGGCCTGCTTGAGCCGCGCGAAATCATGGCCGTAGGTGTCCATGTGGTCGGCGTCGATGTTGGTGACGACCGAGATCACCGGACTCAGCATCAGGAAGGACGCGTCGGACTCGTCCGCCTCGGCCACAAGGAAATCGCCCTTGCCCAGATGCGCGTTGGCACCCGCGGCATTGAGGCGCCCGCCGATGACGAAGGTCGGATCCATGCCACCCTCGGCAAGGATGCTGGCGACCAGCGAGGTCGTCGTCGTCTTGCCGTGCGTGCCGGCGATCGCGATGCCGCTCTTCAGACGCATCAGCTCGGCGAGCATCTGCGCACGGGGCACCACCGGAATGTGCTTCGCACGCGCCGCCACCACTTCAGGGTTGTCGTTCTTGACCGCGGTGGACACCACCAGCGCGTCGGCGCCGGCGATGTTGGCCGCGTCGTGCCCCTGCATCACGCAGGCGCCCATGGCGCGCAGGCGGCGCGTCGTGGCGGTGTCGCCCAGGTCCGAGCCGCTGACGACGTAACCCTGGTTCACCAGCACCTCGGCGATGCCGCTCATGCCGGAGCCGCCGATGCCGACGAAATGAATGTGCTTGACCTTGTGTTTCATGAATTGCCTCCGTCGGCGAGTTCCTCGCAGACGCGCGCGACCGCCTCGGTGGCGCGCGGCCTTGCCTGCGCGCGGGCGTTGTCGGCCATCTGCAGCAAGCGCTGACGGTCGGTGCTGGCGAGGATGCCGGCCAGTCGTTCGGCAGTGAGTTCGTTCTGCGGCAACAGCCAGGCTGCGCCCCTGTCGGCCAGGAAGCGCGCGTTGCCGGTCTGGTGATCGTCCACCGCATGCGGGAAGGGCACGAGCAGGCTGGCCGCACCGACGGCCGCCAGCTCCGCCACGGTGAGCGCGCCGGCGCGGCAGATCACCAGATCCGCCGCGGCGTAGGCGCTCGCCATGTCGTCGATGAAGGGGCGCAGCTCGCCCTGCACGCCGGCTGCCGCGTAGGCGGCACGCAATGCATCGAGCTGCTTCTCGCCCGCCTGGTGTACCACCGTGGGCCGCGATGCGGCCGGCAGGCGGGCGAGCGCCTGCGGCACGGTGTCGTTGAGTACCGCCGCCCCCAGGCTGCCCCCGACCACCAGCAGACGCAGCGGGCCGCTGCGGCCGGCAAAGCGTTCATTGGGCGGCGCCACTGCGGCGATCTCGTCGCGCACCGGATTGCCGACCCAGTCCGCACCCTTCAACACCGAGGGAAAGCCCGACAGCATGCGGTCGGCGACGCCGGCGAGCACGCGGTTGGCGAGCCCCGCCACCGAGTTCTGCTCGTGCAGCACCAGCGGCCGGCCCAGCAGCGCCGCCATCATGCCGCCGGGAAAGGTGATGTAGCCGCCCATGCCGAGCACGACGTCGGGACGCACACGGCGCAGTTCGCGCAGCGCCTGCGCGAAACCGGACAACAGGTTGAGGGGCAGCATCAGCTTGCGCAGCACGCCCTTGCCGCGCAGTGCGCCGAAGCGCACCCAGGCGGTATCGTAGCCGCGCTGCGGGACAATGCGCGCCTCCATGCCGTCCGGGTTGCCCATCCAGACGACGCGCCAGCCCTTCGCGCGCAGGGTTTCCGCCACCGCGACGCCGGGAAAGATGTGGCCGCCGGTTCCGCCGGCCATCACCATCAGCGTCTTCATGGCGTCGCCCCGCGCTTGAGCTGCCGCACTTCCCAGTCCACGCGCAGCAGGATGGCGAGCGCCACGCAATTGGCCACCACGCCCGAGCCGCCGAAGCTCATCAACGGCAGGGTTAGGCCCTTGGTGGGCAGCAACCCCATGTTCACACCCATGTTGATGAAGGACTGCACGCCGAACCACAGCCCGATGCCCTGCGCAACGAGGCCGGAGAAGTAGCGCTCGAGCTTGATCGCCTCGCGCCCGATGACGAAGGCGCGCTGCACGAGCAGCGCGAACAGCGCGACCACCACCGCGACGCCGACGAGGCCGAGCTCCTCGGCGATCACCGCGAGCAGGAAGTCGGTGTGCGCCTCGGGCAGGTAGAAGAGCTTCTCGACGCTGGCGCCCAGGCCGACGCCGAACCATTCGCCACGGCCGAAGGCGATCAGGGCATGCGACAACTGGTAGCCCTTGCCGAAGGCGTCCTGCCACGGATCCATGAAGCCGAACAGCCGGTCGCGGCGATAAGGCGACGTCCAGATCAGGATGATGAAGCCGATCACCGCGACGACGGCCAGCAGCGCGAACACGCGTACGTTCACCCCGCCGAGGAACAGCACGCCGAAAGCGATCGTCGTGATCACGACGAAGGCGCCGAAGTCCGGCTCGCGCAGCAACAGGAAGCCGACGAACAGGATCACCGCCATCATCGGCAGGAAACCGTGGCGGAAGCTGCCCATCACGTCGAGCTTGCGCACCGTGTAATCGGCCGCGTAGAGCGCGGCGAAGATCTTCATCAGCTCGGACGGCTGCAGGTTGATCGGGCCGAAGCCGAGCCAGCGCTGGGCGCCATTGACTTCGCGGCCCAGGCCCGGGATCAGGACGACGATGAGCAGCACCACGCCCGACACGAACAGCGCCGGCGCCAGCCGCTGCCACTGCGTCATCGGCAACTGGAAGGCCGCCAGCCCGGTGATGATGCCGATCACGAGGAAGATGGCGTGGCGGGTCAGGAAGTAATACTGCTGGTAGCCGGTGAAGCGGCTGCCTTCCGCCGTGGCGATGGACGCCGAGTACACCATGACGAGGCCGAGCAACAGCAGCCCGAGCGCCGACCAGATCAGCAGCGGGTCCAGTTCATGCGCCGGCCCGGTGGGCCGCGCGAGACGGCCGGTGCTGCGCGGCGCTTCGGCCGTCCGCGGACGGCGCCGGAACGGCATCAGTCCGGCCATGAAGGCCGCGAGCCGGGAAGGCGAACGTTGGGCGGCATCCGTATTCATCGCGCACTCACTCCCGGCAGGCGGCGCACCGCATTGACGAACACCTCGGCGCGGTGGGCGTAGTTGCGGAACATGTCCAGGCTGGCACAGGCTGGCGACAGCAGCACGACATCACCGGGCTGCGCCAGGGCGTTCGCCCGTTCGACAGCGCGCTCGAGATCGGCCGCGTGCTCCAGCGGCGCGCCACAGCCATCGATCGCCGCCTCGATGCGTGCGGCGTCGCGTCCGATCAGCACCACCGCGCGCGCGTGACGCGCAAGCACGTCGGCGAGCGGCGTGAAGTCCTGGCCCTTGCCGTCTCCGCCGGCGATCAGCACCACCGGACTCGACAGGCCGTCGAGCGCCGCGACCGTGGCGCCGACATTGGTGCCCTTGGAGTCGTCGTAGTAGCGCACGCCGTCCGACCGCTCTGCCACCAGTTCGACCCGGTGCGGCAGGCCGCGGAAAGCCTTCAGGCCGTCGACCAGCGTCTGCGGCGCGATGCCCAGCCCACCCTCGCACAGCGCCAGCGCCGCCAGCGCATTCGCCGCGTTGTGACGGCCCGCGAGCGGCAGCTCGTCGAGCGCCAGCAGTGGCACGCCACCGCGCGCCTGCCAGGTGCGTCCGTCTGCGTCGAGCAGGCCGTAGTCGTCGTCGGCCGCCGCCGGCCCGGTGCCGAAGCGGATGATGCGACGCCCGGGCAGCGCCATCGCCTGCACCCGGGCGTCGTCGCGATTGAGCACCTGCGCGCCCTGCCCTTGGAAAATGGCCGCCTTGGTCGCTGCATAGTCGTCGACATCGGCGTAGCGATCGAGGTGGTCGTCGGTGACGTTGAGCACGGTGGCGGCATCGGCTGCGAGCCCGGTCATCGTCTCGATCTGGAAACTCGACAGCTCCAGCACCCAGCACTGCGGCAGATGCAGGCCGAGCGCAAGGCGCTCCATCAGTACGTCCAGCGCCGCCGGGCTGATGTTGCCGGCGGCCACCGCATCCAGCCCGGCCGCCTGCGCCAGCGCAGCGGTGAGCGCGGTGGTGGTGGTCTTGCCGTTGGTGCCGGTGATGGCGAGGATGCGGGTCTGGCCGCGCACGCCCAGTTCGTCCAGCGCCTGTGCGAACAGGCTCATCTCGCCGGTGACCGGCAGGCCGCGGCGACGCGCCTCGGCGACGACGCCGACGCGCGGGTCGAGACCGGGGCTCACGGCGACGACATCGACGCCGTCGAGCACCTCGAGGCCGAAGGCGCCAGTGATGATCTGCGCCAGAGGAGCATCCTCACGCAGGGCCTCGACCCCCGGCGGCTGCGCCCGGCTGTCGGCGACGCGCACGCGCGCGCCCCGCAGCGCGCACCAGCGCGCCATCGCCAGGCCCGATTCGCCGAGGCCGAGCACCAGGACGTGTTTTCCGGTCAAGGCACTCATCGCAGTTTCAGCGTCGACAGGCCGAACAGCACCAGCATGATGGTGATGATCCAGAAACGGACCACCACCTGCGTTTCCTTCCAGCCGCTCAGCTCGTAATGGTGGTGCAGTGGCGCCATGCGGAAGATGCGTTTGCCGCCGGTGGCCTTGAAGTAAAGCACCTGCACCATCACCGACAGCGTCTCGGCGACGAACAGGCCGCCCATGATGAAGAGCACGATCTCCTGGCGCACCACCACCGCGACGGTACCCAGCGCCGCACCCAGCGCCAGCGCTCCCACGTCGCCCATGAAGACTTCGGCCGGGTACGCGTTGAACCACAGGAAGCCGAGGCCGGCACCGCAGATCGCGCCACAGAACACCGCCAGCTCGCCGGCGCCGGGGACGTAGGGCACGCCGAGATACTTGGAGAAGCCCGCGTGGCCCGCGACATAGGCGAAGATCGCCAGCGCACCGGCAACCATGACGGTCGGCATGATCGCCAGCCCGTCGAGACCGTCGGTGAGGTTCACCGCGTGGCTGGTGCCGTTGATGACGAAGTAGGTGAGCGCGATGAAGCCGAACACGCCCAGCGGGTACGCCACTGCCTTGAAGAAGGGCACGATCAGTTCGGTCTGCGCCGGCGTGGCGGCCGTCAGGCCGAGAAACAGCGCGGCGGCGAGCGCGATGGCCGACGTCCACAGATACTTCCAGCGGCTGGCGAGGCCCTTGGGATCGCGATGCACGACCTTGCGCCAGTCATCGACCCAGCCCACCGCGCCGAAACCGAGCGTGACGAGCAGCGTCACCCACACGTAGCCATTCTTGAGGTCGCCCCACAGCAGCACGGTGATGCCGATCGCGATGAGGATCAGGGCACCGCCCATCGTCGGCGTCCCCGCCTTGGTCAGGTGCGACTTGGGTCCGTCGTCGCGCACCGCCTGGCCGATCTTCTTCGCCGTGAGCCAGCGGATCACGCCCGGGCCGGCGACGAGCGAAATCACCAGCGCAGTGAGCGCGGCGAGCACCGTCCGCAGCGTGATGTAGCCGATGACGTTGAAACCGCGGATGTCCTGGGCGAGCCAGAGGGCAAGTTCGAGCAGCATGTTACGAGCCGGTAGTCTTCTCGGGGGGCGAATTGTGCACTGCCGCAAGCGCATCCGCCACCCTCTCCATCCGCATGAAGCGGGACCCCTTCACCAGCACCACGCTATCCGCATCCAGCCGTCCGGCCAGCGACGCCACCAGCGCCTCGACCGACGCGAAATGATGACCGCCGTCGCCGAAGTTTCGCGCCGCCACCGCGCTCATGTCGCCCAGCGCGTAGAGGCCGTCGACCCCCTTGCTCTTGGCGTAACCGCCGATCTCGTCATGCAGTTGCGCGCTCGCATCGCCGATCTCGCCCATGTCGCCCAGCACCAGCCAGGTGTGTCCCGGCATGGCGGCCAGCACGTCGATGCCGGCGCGCACCGAATCGGGATTGGCGTTGTAGCTGTCGTCGAGCACCACCGAACCATTCAGCCCGGGGCGGCGCTGCAGCCGCCCGCGCGTACCGCTGAAGCCGGCCAGGCCGTCGGCCACCGCGTCGAGCGACACCCCGGCGGCCAGGCAGGCGGCCGCGGCACCGACCGCATTGCGAACGTTGTGCATGCCCGGCACCTGCAGGTCGAACCCGCCCCGACCCTGCGGCGTCTCGAGTTCGATGCGGGCGCCGAAACCGCGCAGAGTACACTCGGCGCGCACGTCGGCGGGCTTGTCGATACCGAATGTCACAATCGCGCGGCCCGCGTTCAGCGCTCGCCAGTAGTCGGAATAAGCCTCGTCGGCATTGACGATGGCCACGCCACCCGCGCCCAGTCCTTCGTAGATCGCCCCCTTCTCTCGCGCGACTTCGTCAAGCGAGCCGACGCCTTCCAGGTGCGCGCGCTGGGCGTTGTTGACGATCGCCACCGTCGGGCGTGCCAGCCGCGTCAGGTAGGCGATCTCGCCAGGATGGTTCATGCCCATCTCGATCACCGCCGCGCGGTGAAAGTCGCGCAACTTCAGCAAGGTGAGGGGCAGGCCGATGTCGTTGTTGAGATTGCCTTGCGTCGCCAGCACCGCCTCCTCGCCGGAGCCCTCGCGCTGCGCCTGGGCGCGCAGGATGGCGGCGCACATTTCCTTCACGGTCGTCTTGCCGTTGCTGCCGGTGATGCCGATCAGCGGAATGGCGAAGCGCGCGCGCCACGCGGCTGCCAGCGTGCCAAGCGCGAGCCGCGTGTCATCGACGACGAGGAGCGGCAGCGCCGCCTCGGCCTGCAGGTTGCTCTGCGCCTGCGCCCAGCGGGTGTCGACCATCGCCGCCGCCGCCCCGGCGGCCGCGGCGGCGGCAACGAAATCGTGGCCGTCGAAACGCTCGCCGCGCAGCGCGACGAACAATTGCCCCGGCGCGAGTGCGCGGCTGTCACTCGTCACGGCGTCGAAGCGCGCCTTGCCGATGGCGCGCGCACCGTGCGACCCGAGCGCACGCAGGGCATCGTCGAGCATCATCATTGGCCGCTCCTCCGCTGGTGCCAAAGTTTCAGAGCCTCGCGAGCCTGCTCGACATCGGAGAACGGCAGGCGGACACCGAGAATTTCCTGATAGGGCTCGTGCCCCTTGCCCGCGATGACGACGACGTCGTCGCAATGCGCCTCGAGCACGCTGCGCCGGATCGCCTCGGCGCGATCGACGATGCATTCGGCTTGCGGCCCTGCGCCAGCGGCCACCGCCTCGATGATGCGCAGCGGATCCTCGGTACGGGGGTTGTCGCTGGTCACGATCACGCGGTCGGCGAGCTGGCGCGCCAGCTCGCCCATGATCGGACGCTTGCCCGGGTCGCGATCACCACCGCAGCCGAACACGCAAACCAGGCGGCCGCGGCGCGTGCGCACGGTGTCGCGCACGGCCTCCAGCACCTTGGCGAGGGCGTCCGGCGTGTGCGCGTAATCGACGACGATGAGCGGTTCGCCCACGCCGCCGACGAGCTGCATGCGTCCCTCGGGCGGGGTGAGCTGCGAGACCCGCGGCAGGATGTCGTCGAGCGCCACGCCGCGGGCCAGTAGCGCGCCGATCACCGCAAGCAGGTTGGACACATTGAACGGGGCCACCATGCGCACGGCGACCTCACTGCGCCGGCCATCCCACAGCAGGCTGAACTGCAGGCCGGTCGAGGTGATGCGCAGATGCTCGGCGACCAGCATGCGCGCCCCGGGGATGGCCGCCGCCTGGCCGGCCGCCAGCGTGTAGCCGATCAACTCCGCACCCGCCGCAGCGAGCATGCGTGCCTGCATCAAGCCGAAGGCATCGTCCACGTTGATGACGCTGCTGCGCACGCCTGGCAGGGTGAAGAGGCGGGCCTTGGCCGCCGCATAGGCGTCCATAGTGCCGTGGTAGTCGAGGTGGTCGCGGCTGAGGTTGGTGAAGATCGCCACCTCCACCTTCGCCCCGTTGAGCCGCCCCTGATCGAGCCCGATCGAGGACACTTCCATCGCCGCGGCGCCGGCACCGGCGGACACGAACGACGCCAGCGTGGCGTGCAGTTCGAGAGCGTCGGGCGTGGTGTTCAAACTGGCGGACAATTGATCTGGAAAGCCGCTGCCCAGCGTGCCGATGACACCGCAGCGCATCCCCAGGCGTTCGAGCATGCGCGCAAGCCACTGGCTGACCGTCGTCTTGCCATTGGTGCCGGTAACGCCGGCGAGCCACAGCCGCTCCGAGGGGCGCCCATGGATCTCGTGGGCGAGGAAACCCGCCGCATCGCGCAAACCTTCCACCGGTACGGCAGGTATCGGGAGCCCCTCGGCGCGGAAGCCATCGCCGCTTTCCCACAGCACCGCCGCGGCGCCACGCTCGATTGCAGCGCCGATGTATCGCCTGCCATCGGTCTGGTAGCCCGGCCAGGCGGCAAAGACGTCACCCGCACCGATCTTGCGCGAATCCGCGGTGATGCCTCGCGGACGCACGCCTGCCGCGGCAAGCCGGTCGAGGATGAGCGAGACGGGCGGAGTCACATGTTCTCCCGCACCTGCTGCGCCGCGTCCCCCGGCTTGCGCGCGAGTTGAAGCGGCGTCCGCGGCGCGTCGGGCGCGACTCCCATCGTGCGCAGCGAACCTTCCACGATGCGCGCGAACACCGGTGCCGCGACGGTGCCGCCGTAATACTGGCCGGCTGACGGCTCGTCGATCATCACCCCGACGACCAGCCGGGGATTCGACACCGGTGCAAAGCCGACGTAGGACGCGACGTATTTCTTCACATAGCGGCCGCCTTCGAGCTTGATCGCCGTGCCCGTCTTGCCGGCCACCCGGTATCCCGCAACCTGCGCCTGGGGCGCGGTGCCGCCGGGCGCGGAGGCCATCTCGAGCATCGCGCGCATCTCGCGCGCCGTCTCCGGGGAATAGATGCGCCGGCCCGCCGCAGGGGGACCATCGAGCTTGGTCAGCGAAAGCGGGACGATCTCGCCGTCACGCGCAAATGCAAGATAGCCGCGCACCATCTGGATCAGGCTGACCGAAATGCCGTGACCATAGGACATGGTCGCCTGCTCGATCGGGCGCCAGGTCTTGGCCGGACGCAGGCGGCCGCTGGCCTCGCCGGGGAAGCCCATGTTCAGCGGCGTGCCGAAGCCGACCTGGTCGAACAGCTTCCACATCTCCTCGGGGCTGAACTGCAGGGCGATCTTCGCCGTGCCGATGTTCGACGACTTCTGGATGACTTCCGTGACGGTCAGCACGCCGTGGCGGTGGGCGTCGGAAATCGTCGCGGTGCCGATGGTCATACGCCCGCCGCTAGTGTCGATGGGCGTATTGGGCTTCACCTTGCCGCGGTCGAGCGCCATGCTGACGATGAAGGGCTTCATGATCGAGCCCGGCTCGTAGGTGTCGGTGAACACGCGGTTGCGCAGTTGTTCGCCGGTGAGGTCCGCACGGTTGTTCGGGTTGTAGGTGGGCGCATTCGCCAGCGCGAGCACTTCACCGGTTCGTGCGTCGAGCACCACCGCTGCGCCCGCCTTGGCCTTGTGCGTGGTCATGGCATCGCGCAGCGCCGTCCAGGCAACGTACTGGATCTTGCTGTCCATCGACAGCGTGACGTCCTCGCCATCACGCGGGGCGCGGATCGCCTCCAGGTCCTCGACCACCTGACCGCGCCTGTCCTTGATCACGCGGCGGGCGCCTGGCCGGCCCGCAAGCTGCTTCTCGAAGGTCAGCTCGATGCCTTCCTGGCCCTTGTCCTCGACGTTGGTGAAGCCGAGCATGTGGGCGGTAACTTCGCCTGCGGGGTAATAGCGACGGTATTCCTGCTGCTGATGGATGCCGGGCAGCTTGAGATCGACGATGCGCTGCGCCACTTCGGGCGAGAGCTGACGCTTCAGGTAGATGAAATCGCGCGTGGTGGCGAGCTTGTCGTTGAGCTCGCGCACGTTCATCTCCAGCAGCGTGGCCAGCTTGCGGGCATCGGCCGGCTCCAGCTTGGCATCCGCGGGAATCGCCCAGATCGAGCGCACGGGCGCGCTGACCGCGAGGATGTCGCCATTGCGGTCGGTGATGCGGCCACGGGTCGCCGGCACCTCGAGGATGCGCGCGTAGCGCGATTCGCCCTTGGCCTGCAGGAAGTCGTTATTCACGCCCTGCAGGTAGAAGGCGCGCCCGGCCAGCGTCACCGAACCGGCAAGCAGGGCAAACAGCACGAAGCGCGGCCGCCACGTCGGGAGGTCGCGCTTGAGCAAGGGGTTGTGATTGAAGGTGACGGTACGCTGGCTTTTCATCATTGCAGCTCCACCGTGATGACCTGCGCGGAAACCGGCGGGCGCATCCCAAGTTTTTCACGTGCGAGTTTTTCGACCCGCGCGTGGGTTGCCCAGGTGCTCTGTTCCAGTTGAAGTTGACCCCACTCGACTTCGAGACCATGGGCACGGGTCTGCTCGCGCTCGAGTTGCACGAAGAGCTTGCGCGCCTGGTGCTGCGAGGCGACCACTCCCAGACCGCTGGCCACGGCAAGGGCGACGAGGACGGCATCGACGCGGATCACACGCTCACCCCGCTGCGCTCGGCGACCCGCATCACCGCGCTGCGCGCGCGCGGATTCTCCGCCACCTCGTCGGCACCGGGGCGCTGCGCCTTGCCCACCAGCACGAGGCGTGGAGGCGGCAGATCGGCAGCACGGAGCGGCAGGCGCGCCGGCAGCACGGGAGGACGCGACTCATCGCGCATGAAGCGCTTCACGATGCGGTCTTCGAGAGAATGGAAACTGATCACCGCCAGCCGGCCGCCCGCGCGCAGGCGCGCAACGCAGGCCGGCAGCACGCGCGTCAGCTCTTCAAGCTCCTGATTGATGAAAATCCGTAGAGCCTGGAAGGAGCGTGTCGCCGGGTGCTGCCCCGGCTCGCGTGTACGGACCGCTTTTTCCACGATCGCGGCAAGCTGTCCAGTGGTTGCAACAGCCCCCCCTGTCCGAGCAGCTGCAATCGCCTTTGCAATCGCATGAGCAAACCGTTCTTCCCCATAATCCCTGAGCACCTCCGTGATCTGACTGACGGATGCCGTCGCCAGCCATTGCGCCACGGTCTGACCGCGGCTCGTATCCATGCGCATGTCCAAAGGCGCGTCGTACCTGAAACTCATGCCGCGTGCGGCGTCGTCCAACTGGGGCGATGACACCCCCAGGTCCAGCAAGACTCCATCCACCTGCACCACGCCCAGCCGCTCGAGTTCCTCGTCGAGCCTGCTGAACGGCTGATGCACCAGCGTCAGCCGCGGATCGGCGATCGCCTGTCCGGCCGCGATCGCCGCCGGATCACGATCGAAGGCGATCAACCGTCCCGCGGCTCCGAGGCGGGCCAGCACCGCACGGCTGTGACCACCCCGCCCGAAGGTGCCGTCCACATAAATGCCGTCGGGTCGAATCGCCAGCGCAGCGACCGCCTCCGCGAGCAGCACGCTGACATGCTCGTGCGCGACGTTCACAGGGCGAGGCTCTCGAATCCGGGCGGCAGGCCTTCGGTGGCCAGCGCCAGCATCTTTTCCTGCTGCTCCTGCCAGCGGGCGTCGGACCACAGCTCGAAATGGCTGCCCTGCCCGACCAGCCACACCTGCTTCTCCAGTTGGGCAAACTGCCGCAAGGAAGGGGCGATCAGCACGCGGCCCGCCGCGTCGAGCGATTCGTCCTGCGCGAAACCCACCAGCAGGCGCTTGAGCATCGCCGCATGGGCGTCGAAGCTGGGCGCGGCCAGCACCTGATCGCGAATCGGAATCCAGGCCGGAACGGGATAGACGAGGAGGCAGCGATGCGGATGCGCGGTGATCACTACCTGGCCGTCATGAACCGCGAGCGCATCCCGATGCTTCGCAGGAATCGCGAGGCGACCCTTGGCATCGAGACTGAGCGCGGCGGCTCCCTGGAACATTGCTCCCCCTGACGGCACCGGCGAAGCGTCGAAATGACACTTTCACCCACTTTTTTCCACTTATTTCCACTTTAGTGCATTGCCCCATGGCGGTCAAGCACGCACGAGCGCGTTTTTCTTTGATACACAAAGACTTATGAGCACCCGACCAATCTCGAGAAACCCTGAAAAATCAAGGGCGATAGTGTCGAATGATGAAAAACCGCGCGAACTCGGAGCCCCGTACGGCCAAAGTGGGAAGAAGTGGTGAACGAGGCGCAAAACACGCCGCTCGGAGCCGTCTGGATGGAGGGGCGCAGCCGCCGAAGAGAACCTTCGGACGCAGGCCTGCCGACGCGAAAGGCGGCGATGCACGGACGCGCGCCCGCGCACGGCACCCGGCCTCGACATGCGACCGGGAATTGCGGATTGGGAGTTGGGAAGTTCGCCGATAAGCCGGGTTCTGTCGAACGACACCGGCGCAAACCGGCATCGTCGGGCAGTCATTCCTCTGGGCGCCACGTTGCCGTGACGCTCTAGCAGCCTACCCGGGAGCGACGCGAGCCACGTCAATGCTCCCCTATTTGGCCTTGCCCCGGATGGGGTTTACCGTGCCAGTCCTGTTGCCAGTCCTGCGGTGGGCTCTTACCCCACCGTTTCACCCTTGCCTGATCCCTCTTGCGAAGGCCATCGGCGGTCTGCTCTCTGTTGCACTTTCCGTCGCCTCACGGCGCCCGGCCGTTAGCCGGCATCCTGCCCTGCGGGGCCCGGACTTTCCTCCACGCACGACGAGGTGCGCAGCGACTGCCTGGCGAACTTCCCGGCCGCATTATACGTCGGCGGCCATCGAATCAGCGTGGCACGTCTGCCTTGACGAAGCTCGCCACCCCATCCTTGAGGCGGAAACTGCCCACCAGCGGGCCGGGCGCCCGCCCGCCGGGCGGATTCCAGTCCTGCACCAGGCAGCGCTCGGTACCGGCGAGATACCAGCGATCGCCCTGATGCAGCGCCCACAGCCGATCTCCCGCCTCGTACACTTCCATCGCCACCAGCCGCGTCGAGCCCGGATGAATGGCGACCCGGCGCTGGCACTGCGGCAGCCTCGAGACCACGATGTACTGGTCCAGCTCGCCATCCCACAACCAGGCCTGCTCGCGCACCAGGATCAGCGCGTGATCCTTGCCCTCGATGGAAAACGCCGTCGCGCTGTTCTCGCACGCCGCGAGCAGGGGCAGACTGGCCGCGAGG
>JAFEFM010000425.1 GCA_018240585.1 Pseudomonadota bacterium | reverse complement strand
GCGGTCAGCGGAGTCCGCAAGTCATGGGAGAGCGCCGACAGGATCGAACTGCGCAGCCGCTCGGTCAGCATCTTCACATGCGCATCCTGGGCGACCTCGACGTAGCGCAGGCGCTCCAGGGCAACGGCAATCAGCGAAGCCAACGCGTCGAGCAAGGACAGCGAATCGTCGTCGGGCTCGCCTGGCTGTTCGTCGAAGGCAACGGCCAGCACGCCACAGATCCGCATCGACGCCTTGAGCGGGAAGTACAGGTCGGCATAGCCCAAGCCGCGCACCTCACCGCTGTGCACGAGCTCGCCGCTGTCGAAGGCAATGTGTGCGAGATGCGGTTCGGTCGGCAGCGGGACACCCGCCGCGGCCGCCTCGAGCGTCCTGCCCTCGCCGTCGGGGATGAGCAGGGCCGCCCGGGCGGACAGTTGCGAGCGCACGAAGGCTTCAGCAATCTCGACGACCTGTTCGACGGCCAGAGCGCCGGCAAGCCGTCTGGCAAGCTGATACAAGGCCTGAGTGCGCTGCTCCCGCTGCAGGGCCTCCTGCGCGCGGTGACGCAGTGCGGAGGTGAAATGCGTGGTCGTCAGGGCCGTCGCCAGCATTGCTGCGAAGGTGACCAGGTACTGGATGTTGCTGACCGCCAGCGAAAATCGTGGCGGAACGAAGAACACATCGAAGCAGAGGACACTGAGGACCGAAGCCAGGATGGCCGCATTCCGTCCCAGCTTCACGGCGACCAGCAGGACCGTGAGCAGGAACAGCATCACGATGTTGGCCAGATCGAGATAGCCAAGGAAAGGTGTTGCCAGGAGCGTCGTCCCGGCACAAGCGACCACCGTCAACGCGATGCGCTGCGTGGCACTGAGATCCTTCGCGCGGACAAGGGTATCGAACGACATCTGGCGTTCCCGATGACGGGGTGGGAAGAGGGTAACCCGTCCAAGTACGCTGCCATTCTGGCGATCGACGCGTAAAAATGTCGTAAAGATTCTGGGCGTTGACGGCAGCCTTCGATCCAGCGCCCGCCCGGGGCGGACAATGCCCCGCGAATCTGCTCCCCTCCGCCGCCTGATGCTCGGCCGCCGCTGCTCACCCGCGTGCCGACGACTGCAGCAGCCGGTCGAGGCGGTTGGCGAAGGCCTGCCGGTCGGCGGCGCTGAACGGTGCCGGTCCGCCGGTATCGACACCGGTGTTGCGCAGCGTGTCCATGAAGTTGCGCATGTCGAGCAGCTCGCGGATGTTCTCCTTGCCGAAGAGTTCGCCCTTGGGCGACAGCGCGTGGGCATCGCGCGCGACGACGTCGGCGGCGAGCGGGATGTCGGCGGTGATGACGAGGTCGCCTGGCTGGACGTGGGCGGCGATGTACTTGTCCGCTTCGTCGAAGCCGCCGGGCACCTGGATCATCCTGACGTGGGCCGAGGCGGGCACCCGCAGATACTGGTTCGCGACCAGCGTGAGCGCACGGCCGGTGCGCGCCGAAGCGCGGAACAGGATGTCCTTGATGACGCCGGGACAGGCGTCGGCATCGACCCAGATGTGCATGTCGCTCAGACGATCACGCCGCCACCCAGGCACACCTTGGATTCATACACCACCACGCTCTGGCCCGGCGTCAGCGCCCATTGCGGCTGGGCGAAGGCGATCTCGGCGCGGCCGTCGGCGATGGCATCGATCTCGCACGGCATGTCGGGCGTGCGGTAGCGCGGCTTGGCGGTGTAGACCCAGTGCGTGTGCGGGTCGCGGCCGGCGATCCAGTTGAGGTCGGTGGCGACGAGGCGATCCTTCAGCAGCGCGGGGTGGTCGTGGCCCTGCACCACGTACAGCACGTTGGCCTTCACGTGCTTCTTCGCCACGTACCAGGCGTCGTGCTCGCCGGCGTCGTCCTGGTTGCCCTTGATGCCGCCGATGTGCAGGCCCTTGCGCTGGCCGATGGTGTGGTACATCAGGCCTTGGTGCTCGCCCAGCACGCGGTCGTCGTCGAGCGCGCGGATCTCGCCCGGCTTCGTCGGCAGGTAGCGCATCAGGAATTCGCGGAACGGGCGCTCGCCGATGAAGCAGATGCCGGTGGAGTCCTTCTTCGTCGCCACGTGCAGCCCGGCCCGCTCGGCGATCTTGCGCACCTCGCGCTTGTACAGTGCGCCCAGCGGGAACATGGTCTTCGCCAGTTGTGCCTGGTTGAGGCGGTACAGGAAGTAGCTCTGGTCCTTGGTGCCGTCCTCGGCCTTCAGCAACTGGTATTCGGTGCGGCCGTCGTTGTTCCATTCGCGCACCTGGGCGTAGTGGCCGGTGGCGATGCGTTCGGCGCCCAGTTGCATGGCATGGTCGAGGAAGCAACGGAACTTGATCTCGGAGTTGCACAGGATGTCGGGGTTGGGCGTGCGGCCGGCCTCGTATTCGCGCAGGAAGTCGGCAAACACCCTGTCCTTGTACTCGGCGCTGAAATTGACCACCTCGAGGTCGATGCCGATCACGTCGCACACCGAGGCCACATCGACCAGATCCTGACGCGTCGAGCAGTACTCGTCGTCGTCGTCGTCCTCCCAGTTCTTCATGAACAGGCCGGTCACCTCAAAGCCCTGCCGCTTCAACAGCAGCGCGGTGACCGACGAATCCACCCCGCCGGACATGCCGACGACCACTTTCATCCCGTTCGGGTCCTGCTTACTGGACATTCGGTCCACCTCCATCTAGCCATTCGGCGAGCGGCAGCACGATGGCCGCCTCGCCATTGTCGACGAACCAGCTATCGACCACGTATCGATTCCCGGCGCCCCCATCGTCCAGCGGTTTGGCCGCCGGCTTGCCCGCTGATTCCTGCGCCCCGACGGCGGGCTGGCCCGGCCGCCGGATGTCGTTCACGACCTCGGCGCAGTCGCACTGCGCGAGCATCACCGCCATGTAGTCCGGCACGGCCACCGGCCTCGCACGCACCGGCTCGGGCCGGGGCGGCGCGACCTCCTCCACCACCGCACCGAAGTGCTGCATGATCAGCCGCGTGCGGCGCGCGGGCTCGAGCACCTGGTGGAAGCGCAACCAGCCATGCGCCTCGATCATCCGCAGGATGCGGGTGGTGGAGGTGGAATGGTCGATGCAGTCCATGCGCCCCTCGACTTCCTGGTCGAGGTAATTGCCGCCGCGGTCCGCCGCCACCGGCGTCTGCCGGCCCGCCTCGGCCAGCAGCATGCCCACCGCCTGCGCAAGCACGGCGCGCTCGGCGGCAGCGTCGGGCGCCGACGCCAGCCACTGGCGCAGGGTGTCCAGCGTGCCGCCCGGCACCCACACGTCCTGCTCGGTCATGCAGCCGTAGTTGAAGCAGATGCGGAAGCTGTCGTCGGCGAGCGGCGCCGGAGTGCGCGCCGGCAGGGTCGCAGCCTGCGCGCCGGCCTGCGCCTTCGCCAACGACACCGCGGCCGGCCTCGCGGGCGCCCGCGGCGCGGCGAATGCGCCGCCCGCCATCGCGCCCAGCATCATCACCGCCAGCAGTCGCCGCATTTGGCCGGGCCGCTCAGGCGTAATGCCGGATCAGCTCGAGCGGGTAGCGCCGCCCGGCGATCCAGTCGTCCACGCATTGCAGGATCAGCGGGCTGCGGTGGCGCTCGCGGGTGGCGACCAGTTCGTCGCGCGTCATCCACACCGGGCGCACGATGCCCGCATCGAGCGGCCGGCCGGTTTCCACCCCGGTGACTCGCCCGCCGAAGGCGAAGCGCAGGTACGTGATGTCGCCCTGCGGCCGCGGCCACTGGTAGATGCCGACGAGGTATTCGGGGACGAAGTGGTGCGCCGTCTCTTCCAGCGCCTCGCGCACGCTGGCTTCGAGCAGCGATTCGCCCTCTTCGAGGTGCCCGGCGGGCTGATTGAAGCGCAAGCCTTCAGGGGTTTCCTCCTCCACGAGCAGGAAGCGCCCGTCGCGCTCGATGACGGCGGCAACGGTGACGTTGGGTTTCCAGCTTCGATCCATGCAAGGGGCTCCATCGGCGACGAGCCGGAATTCTACCGCGCCGAAAGCCGGATCAAGGCTGCCGGCACTCGAGTCGGGCGCATTAACGGCCCTCCTTTGCGCTAGAATCTGAAAGTTGTGCCCGGGCTGGCCGGGCCGTTTCATACATTTCTCGAGTTGGAGATCCGAATCATGTCCATGGCTGACCGCGACGGTTTCATCTGGCAAGACGGAAAGCTCGTTCCGTGGCGCGAAGCGACCACGCACGTGCTGACCCATTCCCTGCACTACGGCCTGGCCGTATTCGAGGGCGTCCGCGCGTACAACACGGCCAAGGGCACCGCCATCTTCCGGCTCGCCGAGCACACCCAGCGCCTGATCAACTCCGCCAAGATCTACATGATGGACATCCCGTATTCCAAGGATGAACTCATGGAGGCGCAGAAGGAGGTCGTGCGCGCCAACAAGCTCGAGTCCTGCTACATCCGTCCGCTCGCCTTCTACGGCTCGGAAAAGATGGGCATCTCCACCATCGGCGCCAAGGTGCACGTCATCATCGCCGCCTGGCCGTGGGGCGCCTACCTGGGCGAGGAAGGCATCGAGAAGGGCATCCGCGTCAAGGTGTCGTCCTACACCCGGCACCACGTCAATTCGACGATGCCGCGCGCCAAACTGTCGGGCACCTACCCGAACTCCATCCTCGCCAACCTCGAAGTCACCCGCCAGGGCTACGACGAGGCGCTGCTGCTCGACAACCAGGGCTTCGTCGCCGAAGGCGCGGGCGAGAACCTCTTCATCGTGCGCGACGGCAAGATCTATGAACCCGAGATCGCCTCGGCGCTGACCGGCATCACCCGCGACTCGATCCACTCCATTGCCCGCGAACTCGGCTACGAGATCATCACCAAGCGCCTGACCCGCGACGACATCTACCTTGCCGATGAAGCCTTCTTCACCGGCACCGCCGCCGAAGTCACGCCGATCCGCGAACTCGACGACCGCAAGATCGGCGAAGGCCGCCGCGGCCCGGTCACGGCGAAGATCCAGGCGCGCTTCTTCGATGTGGTCGGCGGCAAGGCGCCGGAATACGACAACTGGCTCGCTTACATCTGAGACCCGAGGGAACCCCGCCATGGTAGAGAACACCGACAAGACGCAGGCCGTCGTGATCCACGCCAAGGATCTGCCGCTTCATTGCCCGCCGCCCGGCGCTCCGCTGTGGGCGCGGCATCCGCGTGTGTTCCTCGATGTACTGAAGACCGGCGAGGTGGTCTGCCCGTATTGCAGCGCGCACTACGTTTTCGCCGGCGAGCGTCCGAAGGGTCATCACTGAGCCATCTGGAACGCTGAAGGTGGATCAGGCACGGGGGCGTCACGCCCCCGTTTGCTTTTGACGAGCCCTGCGATCCGGCTCCGCTCATCCGCTCCCGCTCCCTCCGACGATGAATCATCCGTCCACTTACCAGGCTCCCTGGTGGCTGCCCGGCAGCCACCTGCAGACGATCTGGCCGCTGGCCCGCAAGGGGCCGCTGCCCGATTACCGCCGCGAGCGCTGGGACACGCCGGACGGCGATTTCATCGACCTCGACTGGGCGCCGGGCGGGCGCGACGATGCGCCGCTGCTGGTGCTGTTCCACGGCCTGGAAGGCTCCAGCCGCTCGCACTATGCGCGCACGCTGATGCGGGCAGCCAGCAAGCGCGGCTGGCGCGGCGTGGTGCCGCACTTCCGCGGCTGCTCGGGCACGCCGAACCGGCTGGCGCGCGCCTATCACTCGGGCGACAGCGACGAGATCGACTGGATCCTGCGCCGCCTTAGGCGCATCGCCGGAGATGCGCCGCTGTTCGCCGCCGGCGTGTCGCTGGGCGGCAATGCGCTGCTGAAGTGGCTGGGCGAGCGCGGCGCGCAGGCCGGTTCGCTGCTGCAGGCTGCCGCCGCGGTGTGCCCGCCGCTCGACCTGACGATCTCCGGCCATGCACTGGGCCGTGGCTTCAACCGCCTCTACACGCTGCACTTCCTCGACACGCTGAAGCGCAAGGCGCTGGCAAAGTGCGAGCGCCATCCCGGCCTGTTCGATGCGCAGCGCATCCGTCGCGCACGCAACCTGTACGAATTCGACGACGCGTATACCGCGCCGGTTCACGGCTTTGCCGGCGCCGACGACTACTGGCGCCGCGCCTCCAGCAAGCCTTGGCTGGGCGCGATCACCTGCCCCACCTTGCTGCTCAATGCCGCCAATGACAGTTTCGTGCCACCGTCGGCGCTGCCAGCGGCCGACGAGCTGTCACCCGCGGTGGCGTTCGAACGCTCCGCCGACGGCGGACACGTCGGCTTTCTGGCCGGCCCCTGGCCGGGCAGCCAGGACTGGCTCGCCGCAAGGCTGATGAAGCACTTCGACACGAAGCTCGATGGCGCGACATGACATACTCGCGCGCGCTGCATCGCACCGAGAAGCCCCGATTTTTGTCACAGATCACCCGCTCCGCCCGGACCCCGACATGACCCAACACCTGCACGCCCTGCCCGCCCCCGAAATCTTCAAGGCCTACGACATCCGCGGCATCGTCGACACCGTGCTCACGCCCGATGCGGTGCGCGCGATCGGCCATGCGCTCGGCTCCGAGGCCGTGGTTCGCAGCCAGAAGGCGATCGCGGTCGGCCGCGATGGCCGGCTGTCGGGCCCGGCGCTGGCCGGCGCGCTGGCCGAAGGCATCCGCGCCGCCGGTGTCGACGTCATCGACATCGGCTGCGTGCCCACCCCACTCACCTATTTCGCCGCCTACCAGCTCGGCTGCGACTCCTGCGTGTCGGTCACCGGCAGCCACAACCCGCCCGACTACAACGGCCTCAAGATGGTGCTCGGCGGCCAGACGCTGTACGGCGACATGATCCAGTCGCTGCGCCGGCGCATCGCCGACGACGAGCTGGTGCGCGCCGCCACGCCCGGGGCGCTGCGCCAGGCCGATGTCGCCGCCGCCTACGTGGACCGCGTCGCCGGTGACGTGAAGCTGGCACGGCCGATGAAGATCGTCGTCGACTGCGGCAACGGCGTCGCCGGCGGCATCGCCCCAGAACTGTTCCGCCGCCTGGGTTGCGAGGTCGTGGAGCTTTTCTGCGAAGTCGATGGCAGCTTCCCCAACCACCACCCGGACCCGTCCAAGCCCGAGAACCTGCAGGACGTGATCCGCGCGCTGCGCGACACCGATGCCGAGCTGGGCCTGGCCTTCGATGGCGATGGCGACCGCCTCGGCGTGGTGACCAAGGACGGCGAGATCATCTACCCCGACCGCCAGTTGATGTTGTTCGCCGAGGACGTGCTCAGCCGCGTGCCGGGCGGCGAGATCATCTTCGACGTCAAATGCACCCGCAACCTCGCCCCCTGGATCCGCGCACGCGGCGGCAAGCCGACGATGTGGAACACCGGCCACGCGCTGGTGAAGGCCAAGTTGAAGGAGACCGGCGCGCCGCTCGCCGGCGAAATGAGCGGCCACATGTTCTTCAAGGAGCGCTGGTACGGCTTCGACGACGGCCTGTACGCCGGCGCGCGCCTGCTGGAGATCCTGTCGGCTCGCGCCGACGCCAACGCCGCGCTGAAGGCGCTGCCCAACGCGGTGAGCACGCCGGAGCTGAACCTGAAGATGGCAGAGGGCGAGCCCTTCGAGCTGGTCAAGCGGCTGAAGGAAGCGGCGCGCTTCGACGGCGCGGTGGAGATGATCACCATCGACGGCGTGCGTGTCGAGTACGCCGACGGCTTCGGCCTGGCGCGTCCGTCGAACACCACGCCGGTCGTCGTGCTGCGCTTCGAGGCCGACGATGCCGCCGCGCTGGCACGCATCCAGGCCGCCTTCCGCGCCGCCATCGACAGCGTGTGGCCCGGACTGGCGCTGCCGTTCTGACGCCGCTCGCCACAGGCCGGCGCCCCTCCCTTCAGGGGCGCCGGCCTGTGGCGTCGCGATGCATCGCGCCGCAGCCACGCCAGCAGGAGGCATTGGCACTCATCGAATCCACGCCCCATTGCCCGCGCCACCATCGCGACTATAGACGACCGGTCTAATTGTACCTAGAATGCCAAGCATGAGCTCCCGTTACGCCGATACCCGCCAGCACATCCTGGACACCGGCAACCGCATCATCGCGGCCAAGGGTTTTTCGTGCGTCGGCCTGAACGAGCTGCTGCAGGCGTCCGAGGTGCCCAAGGGCTCCTTCTATCACTACTTCAAGTCCAAGGAGCTGTTCGGCCAGGCGCTGCTGGAGGACTATTTCGACAGCTACCTGCGCCAGCTCGACGTCCTCCTCGAGGCGCCCGGCCTGACTGCTCGCGAGCGCCTGTTGCGCTATTTCCAGCAGTGGCGTGCGACGCAGGCGGAAGAAGGCGACGAGCAGAAATGCCTGGTGGTGAAGCTGGGTGCGGAAGTCGCCGACCTGTCGGAGGCGATGCGGGTGACGCTGCGCGATGGGACCGAGCGCATCATCGGACGGCTGGCCGGCTGCATCGCCGCCGGCGTCGCCGACGCATCGCTGCCGCCGCTCGATGCCGACGCGAGCGCGCGCATGCTCTACCAGATGTGGCTGGGCGCCAGCCTGCTGGCCAAGCTGCAGCGCAACGCCAGCCCGCTGGACCAGGCTTGGGCGGCCACCCTGCAGCGGCTGTCGGCATGATCGACCTGCCCTCATCAAGACTTTGCCCGACTTTTAGACGACCGGTCTAATTCTTATCATCCACGGCCGCGCACGACGCAATAAAGGAGCCCGCAATGCAGAACTTCGACTATTACAACCCCACCCGCATCGTGTTCGGCCAGGGCAGCATCACCCGCCTCGACGAACTGGTGCCCGCCGACGCCCGCGTGCTGGTGCTCTACGGCGGCGGCAGCGCCGAGCGCAACGGCACCCTGGCCGAAGTCGAGGCCGCGCTGGGCCAGCGCACGGTACGTCGCTTCGGCGGCATCGAACCGAACCCCAGCTACGAGACGCTGATCGAGGCGGTGGCGCTGATCCGCCGCGAGCAGCTCGATTTCCTGCTCGCGGTCGGTGGCGGCTCGGTCATCGACGGCACCAAGTTCGTCGCCGCCGCTGCGCCGTACGACGGCGAGCCGTGGCAGATCCTGGAACAGGGCGGCAGCGTCGTCAGCCGTGCCCTGCCGATGGGCTGCGTGCTGACGCTGCCGGCGACCGGGTCGGAAATGAACTGCTTCTCGGTCATCAGCCGCAAGTCGTTGCAGGCCAAGCTTGCATTCTCGAGCGAGCTCGTGTTCCCGGTGTTCTCGGTGCTCGATCCGCTGAAGACCTACTCGCTGCCGCCGCGCCAGGTCGCCAACGGCGTGGTGGACGCCTTCATCCATGTGATGGAGCAATACCTCACCTACCCCGCCAACGCGCCGGTGCAGGACCGCTACGCCGAAGCGCTACTGCAGACGCTGATCGAGATCGGGCCGCGCGCGCTGGCCAGCCCGCAGGACTACGACGTGCGCGCCAACCTGATGTGGACCGCCACCCAGGCGCTGAACGGCCTGATCGGCGCCGGCGTGCCGCAGGACTGGGCGACGCACATGCTGGGGCACGAGATCACCGCGCTGTACGGCCTGGACCATGCGCAAACGCTGGCGATCGTGCTGCCGGCGATGATGGACCTGCGCCGCGAGGCCAAGCGCGACAAGCTGCTGCAGTACGCCGCGCGCGTGTGGAACATCCATTCGGGCGGCGCCGACGAGCGCATCGACACCGCCATCGCGCAGACGCGGACCTTCTTCGAGTCGCTCGGCGTCAAGACGCGCTTCGCCGACTACGCCATCGGTGCCGAGGCCGTGCCGTGCCTGCTCGCCCAGCTCGAAAGCCACGGCATGACCGCGCTGGGCGAGCGCCAGGACATGGACCTCGCGCTGAGCCGCCGCGTGCTCGAAGCCTGCCTGTGAGCCGCAACCGACTCGCCCACGCTCCATCGCCCCCGATTCACCTCAAGGAAACCGAACCCATGTCTTCCCTGTTCGAACCGTTCAAACTGAAAGATGTGACTCTGCGCAACCGCATCGCGGTGCCGCCGATGTGCCAGTACATGGCGACCGACGGCGTCGCCAACGACTGGCACCGCGTGCATCTCGCCAGCCTCGGCCGCGGCGGTGCCGGCCTGGTGATCGTGGAGGCGACCGCGGTGTCCCCCGAAGGCCGCATCACCCCCGCCTGCCTGGGCTTGTGGAACGACGGGCAGGCCGAGGCGCTGGCGCCCATCGCCGCGTCGATCAAGGCCGCCGGGGCGGTGCCCGGCATCCAGATCGGCCACGCCGGCCGCAAGGCGAGCGCCAACCGCCCGTGGGAAGGCGACGACCACATCGCCGAGGACGATCCGCGCGGCTGGCCGACGATCTCGCCCTCGGCCGTTGAGTTCGGCGCGCATCTGCCCAAGGTGCCGCGTGCCATGACGCTGGAGGACATCGCCCGCGTGCGCTCCGACTTCGTCGCCGCGGCGCGCCGTGCGCGCGACGCCGGCTTCGAGTGGCTGGAGCTGCACTTCGCCCACGGCTACCTCGGCCAGAGCTTCTTCTCGGTCCACGCCAACCAGCGCACCGACAGCTACGGCGGCAGTTTCGAGAACCGCAGCCGCTTCCTGCTCGAGACGCTGGCCGCGGTGCGCGAAGTGTGGCCCGAGCGCCTGCCGCTGACCGCGCGCTTCGGCGTCATCGAGTTCGACGGCCGCGACGAGCAGACGCTGGCCGAGTCCATCGAGCTCGCGCACAAGTTCAAGCAGCGGGGCCTGGATCTGCTCAGCGTCAGTGTCGGCTTCTCCACGCCGACCGCCCAGGTGCCCTGGGCGCCCGCCTTCCTCGCGCCGATCGCCGGCCGTGTGCGCAATGAGGCCGGCATCCCGGTGGCCTCGGCCTGGGGCATCGACACGCCGCAACTGGCCGACGCTGCCGTGCGCAACGGCGAGCTCGACTTGGTGATGGTCGGCCGCGCCCACCTCGCCAACCCGCACTGGTCGTACCACGCCGCGCGCACGCTGGGCATCGACCGCCCGTCCTGGGTGCTGCCCGCGCCTTATGCGCACTGGCTGGAGCGCTACGCGGCGGGCTGAGCCTGCACGCGCGGCATTCCAACATCGCGGGGGCGTTTCTTGGCATGATCGGTCCTGACGTCGAGACGACCCCGCACAGGAGAAATTCATGGCCGACCACCCGATCGCAGTGACCGACATTCCATCGGACGAACACCTCGCGCTGCGCGTGATGCCGATGCCGGCCGACCTGAATCCGGCCGGCGACGTCTTCGGCGGCTGGATCATGTCCATGGTCGACGTCGCCGGGGCGATACCGGCGATCCGTCGCGCAAACTCGCGCGTGGTCACGGTCGCGGTGAATTCCTTCCTGTTCAAGCAGCCGGTGTCGGTCGGCGACGTGGTGAGCTTCTACTCGACGGTGGCGTCGGTCGGCCGCTCGTCGATCGCGGTGGATGTGCATGTTTTCGCCGAGCGCCACCCGGCCGACCCGGTGATCGTCAAGGTGACCGAGGCGCGCCTCACCTATGTCGCGGTGGATGGCGAAGGCAACAAGCGGCTGGTGGGCGAAGCCAACTCGGCCTGCGCCCCCGGCGGCTGCGCCGAACCCTCGGACAAGGAGCTCGTGCTCAGGGTGGTGCCCTTCCCTGCCGACCTCAACCCGGCCGGCGACGTCTTCGGCGGCTGGATCATGTCCATGGTGGACATCGCCGGCGCCGTGCCGGCGATCCGCCAGGCGCGCTCTAAGGTGGCGACCGTGGCGGTGGACTCCTTCGTCTTCAAGCAGCCGGTGTCGGTCGGCGACGTCGTCAGCTTCTATGCGGAGATCGTGCACGTGGGCACGACCTCGGTGACGGTCGACGTCGAAGTCTATGCGCGACGCAACCCGGAGAACCCGGTGGTGGTGAAGGTGACCGAGGCCAAGCTCACCTACGTCGCCATCGACGAACTCCGCACCAAGCACCCGATTCCGGCGAAGTAAGGCGCCCCCGGCGCGCACGGACATCCGCGCGCGGCAGCTTGCCGGAAGCCGCACCGATCGATGCAGACGGGGGTGCCTTCCCGCCTCAGTGCTTGACCTCGAGCAGCTCGATCACGAAGCTGAGGGTGCTGTCGGGCGGGATCTTGCCCGCCACGCCGCGGCTGCCATAGGCAGTCTCGGGCGGACACACGATGCGCACCGCGCCACCCGGCTTCATGCGCTGCAGCACCTCCTTCCAGCACGGGATCAGCGCCTCCAGCGGCAGCTCCGCCGGCTGCCCGCGGGTGTAGGAACTGTCGAACTGCCTGCCGTCGGCGAGCGTGCCCTGGTAATGGACCCGCACCACATCGGCCAGCGTCGGCGGAGTGCCGCTCTCGCCCTCGCGATAGGTCTCGACCAGGACGCCCGACGGCAGGGTGACGGCCTGCGGACCGGCGGCCAGGGCAAAGGGAAGCTGAAGCAGGGCGAGCAGAGGCAGCAATCGGCGCATGGTGACTCCGGGAGGGTGGATCGGTTTCGACCGAAGGTCAGTGCCCGAGCTTACACCGGATCGGTCAGCGAGACCTGCGCGCGCCGGACGCTTGGAATGCCTTCCCCCGTGATCGGAACCAGCTCTTCCTTCAACGTGACAACGGAAATGGGAGTCTAATTCCGGCATGAAAAGACGCTCTTCATCGTCGCTGCCGCCGCGGACCATCGTCTTCATCGGCCTCGTCGCGCTCGCCATCGCGATGGGCATCGGTCGGTTCGCATTCACGCCGCTGATGCCGCTGATGCTGCGCGACGGCAGCCTGGATGCCGTGACCGGAACGGAATGGGCGACTGCGAACTACATCGGCTACCTTCTCGGGGCGCTCAGCGCGTCGTGGTTTGCGCGCAGCCCCCGGCACGGCCTGCAGATCGGGCTGATCGGGGTCGCCGCGACGACCCTCGCGATGGCCTGGGGAAACGTATCGCTCCCCTGGCTGGGTCTGGCACTGCGGGGCAGCGCGGGCGTCTTCAGCGCCTGGGTGCTGGTGTGCGCCAGCAGTTGGTGCCTGCCCGAACTGGCGCGTCGGAACGCGACGTCCCTGGGAGGATGGATCTACACGGGAGTCGGTCTGGGTATCGCCGCAACGGGCGTCATGACGTGGCTGGGAGGCGCACAGGCCGCGGTGTCGCTCTGGGTGGAGCTCGGGCTGCTCGCCATTGTCGGCGCCGTGCATGTCATCCGGACACTGCCGCGGCAGCCCACCGCCCCGGCGCCTTCAAGCCCCGCTGACGCACGAAGGCCGGCAGCACCTTCAGGCGCGAGCGGAAATCTCGGTGTCGTGCTCTGCTACAGCGCATTCGGCTTCGGCTACATCGTCCCCGCGACCTTCCTGCCCACGATGGCGCGGCAACTGGTGTCCGACCCCCTCGTGTTCGGGCTCACCTGGCCCATCTTCGGCACGGCGGCGGCGCTGTCCGTTGCCTTTGCCGCTCACAGGCTGCATGGCTGGTCGCGCAGGAAGGTCTGGGCGATCGCACAGGGCGTGATGGCGGTGGGGACCGCGCTTCCGCTGCTGCAGCAGGCCTTGTGGGTGCTTGCTGCTTCCGCAGTCCTGGTCGGTGGGACATTCATGGTCACCACCATGGCGGGCCTCCAACTGGCCCGCGAACGCATGCCCGGGAATCCGACACCGCTGCTCGCCCGCATGACCACCGGCTTTGCCGCGGGCCAGATCGCCGGCCCGCTGCTCGTGCGGCTCATCGGCGATGCACGAATCGCGGGATGGGATGCCTTGAGCCTGGCCAGCGCGGCAGCCAGCGTGCTGCTGGCGATCTCATCCATCTGGCTGTGGCGCGGCGGCACGGCGTCGGCATCGCGGCCGCAATCCGCATAGCGGGCGGGGCACTCGAGCCCCTGTTTCGATCCTGCCCTGTCTGCCCAGAGCCCGGCCGGCTGTCTGCACCGGCGGGCCGCGGCTGACCTCCGCCGGCAGCGGGCGGCACTGACGCCGCCCGCTGCCGGCTGGCCGGCTCAAAGCTTCCCGGCCACCCAGTCCTTCACCGCGGCCAGCGCAGCCGGCAGATTCTCCGGCTGGGTGCCGCCGGCCTGGGCCATGTCGGGACGCCCGCCGCCCTTGCCGCCGACTTGCTGGGCGACGAAGTTGACCAGTTCGCCGGCCTTGACCTTGCCGGTCTGGTCGGCGGTGACGCCGGCGATGAGGCTGACCTTGCCGTCGGCCACCGCGGCCAGCACGATGGCGGCCGACTTCAGCTTGTCCTTCAGCTTGTCCATGGTCTCGCGCAGCGTCGGCACGTCGGCACCGTCCAGCGTCGCGGCGAGCACCCTGACGCCATTCACATCCGTGGCCTGGCTGGCCAGATCGTCGCCCTGGCTGGAGGCGAGCTTGCTCTTCAGGCGTGCGAGTTCCTTTTCCAGCGCACGCACGTTGTCGAGGATGCCGGCGACGCGCTCGGACACCTCGTCGGGCTGCACCTTCAGCAGCGCCGACATGCCCTGCACGCGGCGCTCCTGCTCCTGCGCGTAGCGCAGCGCGTTCTCGCCGGTGACGGCTTCGACGCGGCGGATTCCCGCTGCGACGCCGCCTTCGGACACGATCTTGAACAGGCCGATGTCGCCGGTGCGCGCGACGTGGGTGCCGCCGCACAGCTCCTTCGAGCTGCCGATGGTCAGCACACGCACCTCGTCGCCGTACTTCTCGCCGAACAGCATCATCGCGCCGGACTTCTGCGCGTCGTCGAGCGCCATCACCGCGGCGTGGGTGGCGGCGTTGGCCAGCACCTCGCGATTGACGATCTCCTCGACCTCGCGGATCTCCTCCGGCGTCATCGGCCCGGTGTGGGCGAAGTCGAAGCGGGTCTTGTCCGGGTCGACCAGCGACCCCTTCTGCTGCACGTGCGCGCCGAGCACCTCGCGCAGCGCCTTGTGCATCAGGTGGGTGACCGAATGGTTGCGCGCGGTGGCGGCTCGCGCGGCGACGTCGACGCGGGCGGCGACACCCTGCCCCACCGCCAGCTTTCCGGTCTTCACCACGCCATGGTGGCCGAAGACCGCGGCCTGGATTTTCTGCGTATCCTCGACGCCGAAGATGCCGGCTGCGCCGCGCAGTTCCCCACGGTCGCCGACCTGGCCGCCGGACTCGGCGTAGAACGGCGTGTGGTCGAGCACGACGACGCCCATGTCGCCCTCGGCGAGCTCATTGACCGCCACGCCGTCCTTGTACAGCGCGAGGATGTTGCCTTTCTCCTCGAGCAGTTCGTAGCCGTGAAAGACCGTTTCCGGGCCTTCGTATTCGAGGTTGGCGGCCATCTTGAACTTGCCGGCGGCGCGCGCCTGCTCCTTCTGCCGCGCCATCGCGGCGTCGAAGGCAAGCGCATCCACGGTCACATCGCGCTCGCGGCAGATGTCGGCGGTGAGGTCGAGCGGGAAGCCGAAAGTATCGTGCAGCTTGAACGCGGTATCGCCATCGAAGACCTTCTTGCCGGCCGTTTCCATCGCGGCGAGCTCGGCCTCGACGATGGCCATGCCGTTCTCGATGGTGGCGAAGAAGCGCTCTTCCTCCTGGCGCAGCACGTCCATGATGCGGCGCTCGCCTTCCTTCAGCTCCGGGTAGGCGGCGCCCATCTCGGCGACCAGGTCGGGCACCAGCTTGTGGAAGAAGGCGGCGCGCGCACCCAGCTTGTAGCCGTGGCGGATCGCGCGGCGGATGATGCGACGCAGCACGTAGCCTCGGCCTTCGTTGCCCGGAATCACGCCATCAGCGATGAGGAAGGAGCAGGCGCGGATGTGGTCGGCCAGCACCTTCAGCGACGGCGAGTCCATGTCGGCGCTGGAGGTCTCACGCGCAGCGGCCTTGATCAGCGCCTGGAACAGGTCGATCTCGTAGTTGGCATGCACGTGCTGCAGCACCGCCGAGATGCGCTCGAGGCCCATGCCGGTGTCCACCGACGGCTTGGGCAGCGGATGCATCACGCCCTGCTCGTCGCGGTTGAACTGCATGAACACGTTGTTCCAGATCTCGATGTAGCGGTCGCCGTCTTCCTCGGGTGATCCCGGAGGGCCGCCCCAGATGTGCTCGCCATGATCGTAGAAGATTTCCGTGCAGGGGCCGCAAGGGCCCGTGTCGCCCATCATCCAGAAGTTGTCCGAGGCGTAGCGCGCCCCCTTGTTGTCGCCGATGCGGATCACGCGCTCGGCGGGAACGCCGACTTCCTTGGTCCAGATGTCGTAGGCCTCGTCGTCTTCCGCATACACGGTGACCCACAGCTTGTCCTTGGGCAGCTTGAAGACTTCGGTGAGCAGTTCCCACGCGTAGGAGATGGCGTCGCGCTTGAAGTAGTCGCCGAAGCTGAAGTTGCCCAGCATCTCGAAGAAGGTGTGGTGGCGCGCGGTGTAGCCGACGTTCTCGAGGTCGTTGTGCTTGCCGCCGGCGCGCACGCACTTCTGCGAAGTGGTGGCGCGGGTGTAGGGACGCTTGTCGAAGCCGAGGAAGACATCCTTGAACTGGTTCATGCCGGCGTTGGTGAACAGCAGGGTGGGATCCTCGTGCGGCACCAGGGACGACGAGGCCACGATCTGGTGGCCTTTGGATTCGAAGAACTTGAGGAACTTTTCTCGGATTTCGGCGGATTTCATCGGCGTTGGCGTCGTTTTTTTGAGGAGTAGCCCCGCATTGCGGGCGAATGGGCAAGTTTATCATGAGCTTAGCGGCCGACCGGATAGCCTCGGGCAGCCGTTCGCCTATAATTGACGTTCACGTCAACCACCGACAGGGACTGCCATGGGACACCGCCTTTCCAAGATCTACACTCGCACCGGCGACGCCGGCACCACCGGCCTGGGCGACGGCAAGCGCGTATCGAAGAACAGCCTGCGCATCCATGCGCTCGGCGAAGTCGACGAGACCAACGCCATCATCGGCCTGCTGCTGTGCGAGGAACTACCGGAGGATGTGCGCGCCCTGCTCACCGACGTGCAGCACGATCTGTTCGACCTCGGCGGCGAGGTATGCATCCCGGGCATGAGCATGATCACCGACAAGCAGGTGAGCCATCTCGAGAGCGAGCTCGACCGGATGAACGAGCCGCTCGAGCCACTCAAGGATTTCATCCTGCCCGGCGGCACGCGCGCCGCGGCGCTCGCCCACCATGCGCGCACCGTGTGCCGCCGCGCCGAGCGCGCGCTGGTTGCGCTGGCGCTCGAGGAAGCGGTCAACGACGGACCGCGCCAGTACCTGAACCGCCTGTCGGACCTGCTGTTCGTGCTCGGCCGCGTGCTGAACCGCGCCGGCGGCCGTGGCGACGTGTTGTGGCAGAAGCGCAAGAACGCCTGACCCGGGGCGAGCCGGCGGCGGCGTGTCCGCGTCTCCCGCACCGGACACGACGACACTGTGTGCACTGCGCCACAGATCAGCCGCCGCTCTGTTGCAAATAACAACCATTTAACCAGGCTGTCACATTTCACTGTCAGAGTCGAAAGGGTCGAACGGCCCGCTGGCGCGGGCCCGCTCGCCTTTCCCCATCCTTACTCAACATCAGGATCCAACAGTGAAAAAGACTCTCATTGCCGGCGCCATTGCCGCGGGCCTGTCCGGCGCTGCTATCGCCCAGACCAACGTCACGGTGTACGGGATCATGGATCTCGGCTACCTGTACCAGAAGGCCGACGGCCAGAAGAACCGCAACGCGATCGACAGCGGCATCTCGTCGGGTTCGCGCCTCGGCTTCCGCGGCACCGAAGACCTCGGCAACGGTCTGAAGGCCAACTTCGTGCTCGAACAGGGCATCAAGGCCGACACCGGCGAATCGGACCAGAACGGACGCACCTTCGGCCGCCAGAGCTGGGTCGGCGTGTCGGGCGGATTCGGCGAAGTGCGTGCCGGCCGCCAGAACGCCCTGGGCTACGAGTGGTTCGGCGGCGGCGTGACGCCGTGGGGCACCAACTACTCGCAGGCCAACCCGAAGACGATCTTCGGCTACGACAACGTCGCCGAACGCCTCGACAACTCGGTGTTCTACTTCTCGCCGAGCGTCTCCGGCTTCCAGGGCGCGGTGGGCTATTCGACCCGGCGCGACAGCTCGGAAGTGGCTGGCAGCAGCAACAACGAGCGTGCGGTCTCGGCCGGCCTGCGCTACCGCAACGGCCCGCTGATGGCGGTGCTGACCTATGACCAGGCCCGCCCCTCCGACAGCACGAAGACGGCTTCAACCGACGAGACGATCAAGAACGTCGCGCTCGGCGCCACCTACGACTTCGGCGTGGTCAAGGCCCACCTCGGCTACGGCCAGTTGAAGAACCGCAGCTTCATGGACAGCGCCGACACCGAACGCGCCTGG
>JAFEFM010000424.1 GCA_018240585.1 Pseudomonadota bacterium | reverse complement strand
AGTCGTTGAAGTCGTGCGCCGGCGTGACTTTCACGCAGCCGGTGCCGAACTCACGATCGACGTAGTCGTCGGCGATGATCGGGATGTGGCGGCCGGTGAGCGGCAGCGCCACGGTCTTGCCGATGAGGTGGGCGTAGCGCTCGTCCTCGGGATGCACCATCACCGCGACGTCGCCGAGCAGGGTCTCGGGGCGGGTGGTGGCGACGGTCAGGCCGCGCAAGTCACCGATCGGACCGTCGGAGAAGGGGTAGAGGATGTGGTAAAGCTTGCCGTCCTCTTCCTCGGACACCACCTCCAGGTCGGACACCGCGGTGCCGAGCTTCGGGTCCCAGTTCACCAGGCGCTTGCCGCGGTAGATCAGGCCCTCGTTGTACAAGCGCACGAAGGTCTCGGTGACGGTCTTCGACAGGCCCTCGTCCATGGTGAAGCGCTCGCGCTTCCAGTCGGGGCTGGTGCCGAGCCGGCGCATCTGGCGGGTGATGGTGCCGCCGGAGTATTCCTTCCACTCCCACACCTTCTCGAGGAACTTCTCGCGGCCGAGGTCGTGGCGGCTGACGCCCTGGGCGTCCAACTGGCGCTCGACGACGATCTGGGTGGCGATGCCGGCGTGGTCGGTGCCCGGCTGCCACAGCGTGTTGTCGCCGCGCATGCGGTGGTAGCGGGTGAGCGCGTCCATGATCGTCTGGTTGAAGCCGTGCCCCATGTGCAGCGTGCCGGTGACGTTGGGCGGCGGCAGCAGGATGCAGAAGGCGTTGGGGTTCGACTTGTCGAGTCCGGCGTCGAAGTAGCCGCGGGATTCCCATTCCGGGTACCAGCGACGTTCGATGTCGGCGGGCTCGAAGCTCTTGGCCAGTTCCATGGTGTTCTACGCGCGTGAAGGCAAAGCGCTGATTATAGCGGATGGCCCGCGGCCGCCCCGGCCCCGCGCAGGCGTTAGTCGACGAGCTTGTCGATGCGTTGGGCAATGCGCTCGGACAGGGTGGGCAGCAGCGTCGCGCGCATTTGCGCGAGGGTTTCGGTGCGGATGCGTTCGGCCAGGCTGTCGAGTTCGCGCGCCACGATCTGCGGCAACTCGCCCTCGAGCCAGGAGTCGACCGCGCGGGCGATCTCGGTGTCGAGCTCGACGAGCTCCTCGATCAGGGCTGCGCGGGCGGAGACGAGCAGCGCCTGTTCGTCGGCCGGACTCAATGCCGGCGGTTCAATCCTGGCGGCCGGGGGCGGCAGCGAAGGCCCGGCAGGAGGGGGCGCCACCAACGTGATCGACGCCGGGGCAGTGTCCTCCTGGAGCGCTTCCGCATGCGCGGGGGATGGCGCGTCTGCCGCTTCGCTGGCGGATCGCGTTTCCGGCATGCCCACCGCAGCCTCCCCTGGCGACGATGTCTCGATCGGGGCGGCGGCGTCCTCGGGGGCGGCAGCGAAGCGGGCCTCGGGCGAGGCCGGGAAGTGCAGCGCCTCGCCGGCGAAGGCGGGCGGGTTCCCGGTGGCGATATCGTCGAACGCCGGTGCGACGAAGCCGACGGTTTCGATCCGTGGGCCACTGGCGACGTCGGCGAGTTCGAGGTCGTCGACGATGTCGGTCAGGATCGGCAGATCGTCGTCGTCCTCCAGCGCGAAGTGCTCGAGCCGTGTCTCGCTCTCGCGAAACTCTGACTGCGGTGCCGGCGTGCGCGGTGCGCTGCCGCGGTGGCGGCGGAGCAGCGCGTCTGCCTGGTCGAGCAGGGCGTCGGCACGTTCGAGCTCGTCGTCTGGCGGTGGCCGGATTTCGTCTTTCACATCGCCTCCCTGCGCTCGGCGTCGAAGGCCTTCAGGGTGAGCCCCTGTTGCTTGTAGGCGGCCCAGCGCATGCGCGCCGGCTGCTTTTCCGCCTCGCTCTGCCCCACGATTTCAACCACCAGGCGGAAGCCATCGATGCCAGGTGGCATGTCGGCGGCGAGGTTGAACAGCATGTCCTCGTGGGGCCAGCGCTCAGTGTGCTCGGCGGCGGCGAGCACGACTGGCGTCTCGGCGGCGAGCGCGGAGTCGATGCTCACATGCGGAATGAAGGCGAGCGGCTCCTGCGTCCAGAGCATCTGGTCCAGCTTTCGCAGGCTGGCCGCATCGGGCAGGCGGACGATGGCCTGGCGGCCACCGGCGTGTGCCCGCCCGATCAGCTCGCTTGCCAGCGCGAGGCGGTCGGAGGTGTTGTGGTAGAACTGCACCCGCGGTGCCACCGTCTTCAGCTTCCCTTGGCTTCGGCGCGCCCGATGAGGAACTCCGACAGCAGCGGCACCGGCCGGCCGGTGGCGCCCTTGGCGTCACCCGACAGCCAGGCGGTGCCGGCAATGTCGAGATGCGCCCACTTGTATGCCTTGGTGAAGCGCGCGAGGAAGCAGGCCGCGGTGATGGTTCCGGCGTAGCGGCCGCCGATGTTCCCCATGTCGGCGAAGTTGCTCTTCAGCAGTTCCTGGTACTCCTCCCACAGCGGCAACTGCCAGGCGCGGTCGCCCGATTCGGTCCCGCGCTTGAGGATCTCGGCCGCCAGGTCGTCATCGTTGGCGAGGAGGCCGCTGGGGATCTTGCCCAGTGCGATCACGCAGGCGCCGGTCAGCGTGGCGATGTCGATCACGCAGGCGGGCTTGAAACGCTCGGCGTAGGTCAGCGCGTCGCACAGGATCAGGCGGCCTTCGGCGTCGGTATTGAGCACCTCGATGGTCTGGCCCGACATCGAGGTGACGACGTCACCGGGCTTGGTGGCACGGCCGCCCGGCATGTTCTCGGTGGCGGGGATGAGGCCGACGACGTTGATCGGCAGGCCCATGCGCGCGATGGCCTTGAAGGTACCCAGCACGCTGGCGGCGCCGCACATGTCGAACTTCATCTCGTCCATTTCGGCGCCAGGCTTCAGCGAGATGCCGCCGGTGTCGAAGGTGATGCCCTTGCCGACCAGCACGACGGGCTTCGCCTTGGCCTTGCCACCCTTGTAGTGCATGACGATGAAGCGGGGGGGCTCATGGCTGCCGCGCGCTACCGACAGGAAGGAGCCCATGCCGAGCTTCTCGATACCGTCGCGGTCCAGCACCTCGACGTCGAACTTGAACTGCTTGCCGAGTTCCGACGCGGTGTGTGCGAGATGGCTGGGCGTGCACATGTTGCCGGGCAGGTTGCCCAGGTCCTTCGCCAACGCCATCCCCTCCGCGATCGCCTGCCCCCGCTTCACCGCGGTTTCCAGCGCCGCGCTGACCTTGCCGGCAATGACCAGGGTGAACTTTCTGGCGCCGCGTTCCTTCTTGGCGTCCTTGCCCGACTTGAGTGCGTCGAAGCGGTAGGCGCCGTCGGCGAGGATGCGCGCGGCCTGCTGCAGCCGCCATGGCAGCGAGCGCGCTTCCATGTCGATGTCGGCGATGAGCACGCCGGCGTCCTTCGCGGCGCCGCTGGCGAGAGCCTTGGCGGCAGCGCCGAGGGCGTCGCGATAGGGCTTGTCGCCGAACTCGTCGCGCTTGCCCAGGCTGACGAGCAGCACGCGCTCGGCCGCGACGCCCGGCAGATCCGGCAAGAGCAGGGTGGCACCTGCCTTTTCTTCCAGATCGCCGCGCTTGAGCAGGGCGGAAATGCGGCCTTCGGCGGCCTTGTCGAGTTCCGCCGTGGCAGCGGGCAGAACGCCGTCGGCATAGGCTCCGGCAACCAGGATGCCCGCCCGGAACTTCTCCGGGGCGGCTGTCTTTATGGTAAATTCCATGCGCTTTTTCCCTTGCAATGGCGCGAATTTCGAGCTTCGGCCGATTATGGCGCGTTCGCGACGGAACCGTCAAAAAGCCAGGCTCATGCTCATCCAGATATCTTTCCCCTCGTCGTTCGCGGCGCCTTCGAGGCCGCTGGATCCTGCGCGATGATCTTTCGCCGTGCCCTGCAGAGGGAATTCGCCCAAGTCGCCGCCGCAGTCTTCGTCGCGCTGTTCGCGATCCTCATGACGACGGTGCTGATCCGCCTGCTTGGTCAGGCGGCTGGCGGACGCGTTCCTTCCGATGCGGTACTTGCGCTGATCGGTTTCGGCGCGCTGTCGGAGGTGCCGACCGTGCTGACCCTCACCCTGTTCATTGCCGTGCTGGTGTCGCTGTCGCGCAGCTACCGCGATTCCGAAATGGTGGTGTGGTTCGCCGCCGGGGTGCCGCTCACCGCCTGGATCGGCCCGGTGTTGCGGTTTGCCTTGCCGCTGGTAGTGGTCATCGCCGGCAGCACCTTGTTCCTGTCGCCCTGGGCGCAGGAGAAGAGCGCCGACTACAAGGACAAGCTCGAGAGTCGTGACGACACGCAACGCGTGGCGCCAGGCGTGTTCCGCGAGTCAGCTGGCGCGCAAAGGGTGTTCTTCGTCGAGACCGGCGCGGGCGAGGATGGTCGCGTGCGCAACGTCTTCGTCAGTGACGAGAGCCGCGGCCGGCTGAGCGTCATCGCGTCGTCACAGGGCTTTCTGCACAACGACGCCGAGGGGCGCCGCTTCGTGGTGCTGGAGAAGGGGCGCCGCTATGACGGCGAACCCGGAACCCCCGAATACCGGGTGATGGAGTTCGAACGCTATGAGGTGCAGATCGAGCAGCCGCAACTCGCAGCGAAATCGATGCGCACCCGCTCGATGCCGACCGCAGAGTTGCTGCGCGACGGCGGAGAGCGCAGCCTGGGTGAACTCGTGGGGCGCATCGGCATGCCGCTGGCGGCGGTGCTGCTCGCGCTGATGGCAATACCGCTTTCGTTCGTCAATCCGCGCGCGGGACGCGCCAACAACATGCTGTTCGCGCTGCTCACCTACCTGATCTACAGCAATGCGATTTCGGTGTGCCAGTCCTGGGTCGCTCAGGGCCGGCTGGGAGTCGTGCCCGGCCTGCTGCTGCCGCATCTGGTCGTGCTCGCGCTGCTGGCGGTGATGTTTTACCGCCGCCTGGCGGTGTCACCGTTCTGGCGGGCGCGTGCATGAACAAGGTGCTGTTTCGCCACCTCGCGCGGGAAATCTATGGCGCCACCGCGATCGTGCTGGTGGCCTTCCTGGGCCTGTTCGCCTTTTTCGACTTCATCAACGAACTCGAGGATGTCGGCAAGGGCGGCTACCAGTTGCATCACGCCCTGGCCTATGTGGCAATGCTGATCCCCGGGCGGGTGTACGAACTGATGCCGGTGGCGGTGCTGATCGGCACGCTTTACGCGCTGACCGCGCTCGCGCGCCAGTCGGAGATCACGGTGATGCGGGCGTCGGGGCTGTCCACGGCGGCCATGCTGCGCATGCTTGGCCTGATCGGCAGCGTGTTCGTGGTGCTGACCTTCATCTTCGGCGAATACATCGCGCCGCCGGCCGAGAGCGCGGCGCAGCAATGGCGGCTGACGGCGACCAATTCTGCGGTATCACAGCAACTGCGCACGGGCCTGTGGGTGAAGGATGGAGCCATGGTGATCAACGTGCGCACCTTGCTGCCCGACCGCAGCATGGAAAAGGCACGCATCTACACTTTTGATGCGGGCTATCGGCTGGCGTCACTGGCCGAGGCCAGCCGCGGCGTCTATGACGGCGAAGGACGCTGGCGTCTGCTCGACGTGGTGCGCACCCGTTTCCTTGAGGACAGGACCGAAGTCGAGCATGAGCCCGAGTTCATCTGGCATTCGGAACTGACGCCCGAAGTGCTCAGCGTACTGATGGTGGTGCCCGAGCGCATGTCCGTCGCCAACCTGTGGGCCTACCGCCAGCACCTCAAGGAGAACCAGCAGAACGCGGACCGCTACGAGATCGCGTTGTGGAAGAAGCTGGTGTATCCGCTCGCCGTGCTGGTGATGATGGCGCTTGCGCTGCCGTTCGCGCTGACGCACGACCGCATGAGCAACATCAGCATGAAGGTCTTCCTCGGCGTCATGCTCGGGGTGACTTTCCACCTGTTGAACGGACTGTTTTCCAACCTTGGCGTCATCAACGCATGGAACACCGGCCTGGCGGCCCTCACGCCCAGCCTGCTGTTCCTCGGCGCCGCGGCGCTGATGCTGTACATGGTGGATCGCCGCTGAGCGGGCCTGGGCGCGGGGCCTGCTGGGGGGACGTCTGCGCGTCTGCGTGAGAAACGAAAAACGGGCCCGAAGGCCCGTTCCTGTTACTGCTGGCTGAGGTGTGGCGATCAGCCCTGCTGCGCTGCCTTCTTCGCGGCGGCAGCCTTGTAGTCCAGCTTTTCCTTGATGCGTGCCGACTTGCCCGAGCGCTGGCGCAGGTAGTACAGCTTGGCGCGACGCACGTCACCGCGGCGCTTCACCTCGATGGTGGCGAGCAGCGGCGAGTAGGTCTGGAATGTCCGTTCCACGCCTTCACCCGAGGAGATCTTGCGGACGATGAAGGACGAGTTCAGACCGCGGTTGCGCTTCGCGATCACCACGCCCTCGTACGCCTGCAGACGTTCGCGCGTACCTTCCTTCACCTTCACCTGGACGATCACGGTGTCGCCGGGTGCGAATTCGGGAATGGTCTTGCCCTGCAGGACGCGGGCCATTTCTTCCTGTTCGAGTTGCTGAATCAGGTTCATTGCATTAACTCCGTCAATGTCATTGGCCTCGGTCTGTCGCCTTGGCCTGGCCGCAGAGCAGGTCGCCACCTGATGCGCGCCGTTTGTCGTCGAGCTTTCAGGCGATGCAGCCGCCTTGGGCTCCGGCTTGTTCCTGCCTGAATTCCTCAAGCAGGTTCAATTCTGTCTTGTTCAGTATCCGCCCGGCCAGCAGGTCGGGGCGGCGCTGCCAGGTGCGGCCCAGCGCCTGCTTGAGCCGCCAGCGGCGGATCGCCGCATGATTGCCCGACAGCAGCACCTCGGGCACCCGTTCGTTTTCGTACACTTCCGGCCGCGTGTAATGCGGACAGTCCAGCAGCCCGTCGACGAAGGAATCCTCCTGCGCCGAGTCGGCGGTGTTCAGTGCGCCGGGCAACTGGCGCACGATGGCGTCGAGCATCACCATCGCCGGCAGTTCTCCGCCCGACAGCACGAAGTCGCCGAGCGAGATCTCCTCGTCCACCTCGCGGTCGATCAGCCGCTGGTCGACGCCTTCGTAGCGGCCGCACAGCAGAATCAGCCCCGGCCGGTGCGCAAGGTCCATCACCAGCGCCTGGTCCAGCCTGCGGCCCTGCGGCGACAGGTAGATGACCTTGCCTGCATTGCCGCCCAGCGCAGCAGCCTGAGCGTCGCGCGCCTGGCGCAAGGCTTTCTGCAGTGGCTCGGCCAGCATCACCATGCCGGGCCCGCCGCCGTAGGGCCGGTCATCCACCGTGCGATGCGCGTCGGTCGCGAAATCGCGCGGGCTGTGGCAAGCGATCTCATACAGGCCGCGATCCCGCGCCCGCCGGGTGATGCCGCTGCCGGTGAGGGCGGCGAACATCTCCGGGAACAGCGTGATGACGTCGTAGCGGCGTTTGCCGCCGGCGACCGTCGCCGTTACCAATCTTTCTCCCACGCCACCCGGACCTGCCGGGCATCGAGGCTCACGTCCAGGACGTAGGCCGCAACGAAGGGAATCAGGCGTTCCACCGCATCATGGCCTTCGCCTTCCCGCACCTGCAGCACGTCGTGCGCGCCGGTCGAAATCAGCGACGCGACGCTGCCCAGTGCGGTGCCGGCCTCGTTCACGACGGTCATGCCGACCAGGTCGCCCCAGTAGTATTCATCGTCGGCGGTTTCGGGCAAGGCTTCGCGTGGCGCCCCGATGAAGAAGCCGTCCACCGCCTCTGCGGCGTTGCGGTCCGGCACTTCACGGAACGCTGCAACGAGCCCCTTGCCGTGCAGCCTGAAGCCGCTCAGCGTGACCGGCTTCCACTGCGACGGCGGGGCGTCGTCGTGCTCGGCCAGCCACCACTGCGGCATCTTCTTCCACGCCGCCGGGTCGTCCCCGAAAGGATGAACCTTGACCCAGCCTTGAACGCCGAAAGGGGCGACGATGCGCCCCAGTACGATCATGCTCGCGACCCCTGGCTGGAGCCGTCGGCCCGCTTTCAGGCGGCCTTGGCGGCCTGCTTGACCAGACGTGCAACCGTCGGCGAGAGCTGGGCGCCGTTCTGTTCCCAGTAGGCCAGCCGCTCGGTGTTCACGACCAGGCTCTTCTCGGCGCCGGAAGCTACCGGGTTGTAGTAACCCACGCGCTCGATGAAGCGGCCGTCACGACGATTGCGGGAATCGGCCGCAACGATGTTGTAGAACGGGCGCTTCTTGGCGCCACCACGGGCAAGGCGAATGACGACCATCTGATTTTCCTGATTAGGTAGATGCGAAAAGCCCGTGAGCTTACGACAAAACACCTTGTTCGGCAATATCTTTCCTTCTTGCCCCGCACGGCGCCGGCGTATTCGCGCGATGGCGACGGACCTGCGGGAGCAGCGGGGCGCCAGCTTACGCGCGTCGTGACGCGCTGGCCGGGCAATTTGACTACAATTGCCCTCCATACCGCTGGTTTTCCAGCTCCTGCGGCCAGCCCGGCCATCAGGTCATTCGCCCCGTCTTCGTTCATGGCTGACACCGTGCGTAATCCCGAACCGGCCGATGCCATCGACGAATGGCTCGCCGCCGAGCCCGATCCCGACATGATGGTGGAACTCGGCGCCTTGCGTGCGCATCTCGACAGCCTGTCCGGCGGCGCGAAAGCCAGTGAGGCAAGGCTGCTGTTGCAGATGGCGGCGCGGGCCCTCGACGTTGCCAGCAGATTGCGTCCGCGCTTGCTCACCGCGCGGCTGCCCCTGTCCCGCGAACTCCATGTGGCGGCCGAGACTTTCGTAGGGCTGTCGTGCGACCTTGCGGCGGAACTGTGGCGGATCGAGGAGTTGCGCGAGTCGCGCTGGCTGCGCCTGGGGCGCGACGAGGCCGAAGACGCTGGTGGTGAGGCCTTCGCGTTGTTGTGCGAGGCTCATGTGGTGCTCTGCATGTCCGGAGTGCCTGCGCCGGAAGGGTTCTGGCGCAGTGCGCATGCCTTGAGCGGCTTCGAAGGAGGCCGGGCGCCGGGGCAAGGGGTGGATGATGCTGTCGCCCTGCGGCTTTTCCTGTACCGGCGCATGCTGGCGGCAGCCGTCGCGCAGCCGGAGAGCCTGACTCCGCGCGAATCGTCCTGGCTGTTCGACTACCTCGATGCCATTGCGATGCACGCGCAGTTGTCGCCGGAGCCCATCGTGCCGGCCGCCGCCGCGTACTGGATCGATCCGTCGCTCGACCGGGCGCCGGTGGCGGTCGGGCGGCGGCCGCCTCCCGAGGAGGCTTCGCTGCGCTACTTCAGCCCCGCGCCGCTGGTGTCGCATGCTCGCGAGCATGCCGAATGGCTCGAGATGCGCATGATGGAGGCGGAGTTGAGCGGTCTGGAGGTTGACGGCGAGCCGCTCGCCCCCGACGTGGTCGGCCTGCCGCTCGGGCTCGCGCCTGGCGAGATCCTGTCCTTGTTGCGCCGCTTGCGCGATCGCTGGGCGATGCCGCCGATGCGCGAGCAGCCACGCCGCCGCCATCAATATGCGGTGCACGTCTGCGTGGGCTTGCGGGCTTTGTGGGAGCTCGGGCGCGGCGAATTCGACGTGGCGCGCATCGGGCAGTGGATGGTGCTGAACGAGAGCCCGGGGGGGTACGCGATCATGTGCGTCTCCGGAGTGGAGGGAACGGTCGAGGCGGGCATGGTCGTCGCGCTGCGACGTGAGGCGGCAGAGCCCTGGACGATCTGCCTTGTACGCTGGGCGCGCAGCGACGGCCCCGACCAGGTCGAGCTTGGCCTGCAGATCCTGTCGCTCGGGTTCGCGTCGATCCAGCTCGGTTTTCGCGGCAGCGAGGTGCGCAGCGCCGCCCCGGGGCTGCTGCTCCCGGCGATGAAACCCTTGCGTCCCAATGACGTCATCCTTGCGCCCGCCGGCACCTACAAGTCGCGCCGCTTCGTCTTCGTGCGCGAGGGGCCTTCGCTCTACGTGGCCCAGGGGCGAGCGCTCGGCCTCGACATGCAGACCGCCAATATCGAGATGTTCCAGTACGAGGTCGATCCCTACGCGCTTTGATTGGCGGGGCTGGTCGGGCCTTCGGGTGAGGCCAGCAGCAATTCGTCGAGGCTGAGGTCCGCTGCCACCAGGCTTTCTTCGAGCCGGCGTGCGGCCGCGGCGGCCGCGCCCTCGCTGGCCACTGCCAGCCAGGCGCGAGGATCGAGCGCGAAACGCTCGATCACCGCGCGGACGTGGATGCGCCGTGCCGGCTGGGTCAGGACCCAGTCGCCGTCCTCGGTGCGGGTTGCCCATCCGGCCTCGCGCAGGCTCTCGAGCAGGGTCTCGGCCGCATGTTCGGCGAGCCCGGTGCTGCCCCGCAGCAGTGCAAACGACGCGGGTTTTCCTGACTGCTGGGCATGGGCGAGGGCGGCGAGCATGCCGATCGCCGCCCAGGCGCGATCGCCGGGGAACGGGCGGGTGATGCGCTGGCGCTCGAGGAAGGCTGGCAGCATGGCCGCGACCAGGGCACCGAGCAGCACCACCGTCCACGACAGGTAAAGCCAGATCAGGAATATCGGCAGCGCGGCGAAAGTGCCGTAGATCAGGGTGTAGGTCGGAAAGCTGGCGATGAACATGCCGAAGGCGCGCTGCATCAGGAAGAACACCAGGGCCGCTGCCATGCCGCCGATGAGGGCGTGCAGCGGTCGCACCGGATGGTTGGGCACGGCGTAGTACAGGAAGCTGAACAGCGCACCGAGCAGCAGCGGCGGCAGGACGCGCGCCGCGATTTCGCCCAGCCATGGCAGATGACCTGCCCATTCCATCGAGGTGGTGACGAGGTAGCCGGTGGCGATCACGCTGGCGCCGAAAACGATGGGGCCGAGCGTCAGCACGAACCACGATACCGTCAGTCGCATCAGCATCGGCCGCGGCCGGCGCACGCCCCAGATCAGGTTGAACACCTTTTCTATCGTGCCCAGCAGCAGCAGAGCGGTGATGGCCAGCATGCCGGTGCCGATCAGCGTGAGCTGGCCAGCCTTCTGCGAGAACTGCAGCGCGTAGGTGGCGATGATGCGGCCGGCGCGTTCCGGCAGCAGGTTCTGCAGCAGAAAGCTCTTCAGCGAAGCGCCGAGTTCGTCCATGCCCGGCAGGTTGCCGAACACGCCCAGCGTGACGGCGACCAGCGGCACCAGGGAGAGCAGGGTGGTGAACGCGAGACTGCCGGCCACCTGCGGGCAGCGCGTGGCGGTGAAGCGTTCGGCGAAGAGACGCAGAAAGTCGCGCAGGGCGGCGTGATTCATGGGAGCAGGGCAGGCGTGCGGAGGCGGCCTACGGGGCGCGGGTATAATGTCGCGCATTCTATCGGCTCAAGCGCCGGTTCCCTTCTTTTACTCCATTCAGTCGCCATTCCCATGCAGGAAATTCTCGTGCTGTATTACAGCCACCGCGGGTCGGTACGCGCCCTGGCCGAGCAGATCGCTCTCGGCATTCACCAGGTTGCCGGCGCCGCCGCGCGCATGCGCACCGTGCCTCGCGTCTCGACCGTGTGCGAGGCGGTCGAGGACGACATTCCGGCCAGTGGCCCGCCCTACGTGGAGGCCGGGGATCTGCGAGAGTGCGTCGGTCTGGCGCTGGGCAGTCCGACGCGCTTTGGCAACATGGCCGCGCCGATGAAATACTTTCTCGATGGCCTGGCCGGCGACTGGGTCAACGGTACGCTGGTCGGCAAGCCCGCCTGCGTATTCACGTCGACGGCCTCGCAGCACGGAGGACAGGAGACCACGCTGATGTCGATGATGGTGCCGTTGCTGCACCACGGCATGCTGTTGATGGGCATCCCCTATACCGAGGCGACGCTGAACGCCACCCGCAGCGGCGGCACGCCCTATGGCGCGAGCCATGTGGCGGGTGTGGACGGTTCGCCGGCGCTGACCGCGGACGAGATCGCGCTGGCGCAGGCGCAGGGGCGTCGCCTGGCCGAGGCGGCCCTCAGGCTGGCGGTGCGGCGATGAGCGCGCGTGCCTGGTCGTTGCTGGCGAGTGCCAGCCTGCTCGCGCTGATCGTGCTGTGCGTGCTGTGGGAAGCGTGGCTCGCGCCGCTGCGGCCCGGCGGCTCGTGGATGATGCTCAAGGTGGTGCCGTTGCTGCCGGCGGTGTTCGGCATCCTGCGCGGCAAGCGCTACACGTATCAGTGGATGTCGATGATGTCGCTGCTGTACGTGGTCGAGGGCGTCCTGCGCGCGCGCGATCCGGGCTTGGTCGGGCCGCTGGCGATCGCCGAGTCGGGGCTTGCCGTCGTGCTGTGCGTCTGCGTGATCATGTACGCGCGCGCGACCGCGCCTTCACGCCAGCGGCAATCCTAGCCGGTCGCGTCGCTGCGGTCGCGAGCCTGATCGCGATCAACTCGTTTACCGCTTCGGTGTCCGGAGGAGGCGCCGAAGCGGGTGTCAGACCTGCGGATTGAGCTTGTGGCCGCCGCCGTGCAGCTTGTTCAGGGCGTTCAGGTAGGCCTTGGCGGACGCCACGATGATGTCGGTGTCCGCCCCCTGGCCGTCCATCACTCGTCCTTCGCGCGCCAGCCGCACGGTGACCTCACCCTGCGCGTCGGTGCCGGTGGTGATCGCATTGACCGAATACAGCAGCAGCTCGCAGCCGCTGTCGGCGATGGATTCGATCGCCTTGAAGGCTGCGTCCACCGGTCCCGAGCCTTCGGCGCAGGTGCTCTGCTCGCTGCCGCCCACCGTCAGGGTGATCTCGGCCTGCGGCTTTTCGCCCGTCTCGGAATGGAAGCGGCTCGCGATCAGGCGGAAATGCTCGGTTTCGGGCACGACCGATTCGTCGCGCATCAGCGCGTGGAGGTCCTCGTCGAAGATTTCGTGCTTCTTGTCGGCGAGTTCCTTGAAACGCGCAAAGGCGTTGTTGAGCTGTTCCTCCGACGCGATCGTGATGCCCAGCTCCTGCAGGCGCGCGCGGAAGGCGTTGCGGCCCGAGTGTTTGCCCAGCACCAGCTTGTTTGCGCCCCAGCCGACGTCCTCGGCGCGCATGATCTCGTAGGTTTCGCGGTGCTTGAGCACGCCGTCCTGGTGGATGCCGGATTCGTGTGCAAAGGCATTGGCGCCGACGATCGCCTTGTTGGGCTGCACCGGATAGCCGGTGACCTGCGATACCAGCTTGGAGGCGGGCACGATCTGCGTGGTGTCGATGCGTGTCTCGACCGGAAAGACGTCGGCGCGGGTGCGTACCGCCATCACGATCTCCTCCAGCGAGGCATTGCCGGCGCGCTCGCCCAGGCCGTTGATGGTGCATTCGACCTGGCGCGCGCCGGCCATCACGGCGGCGAGCGAGTTCGACACCGCCAGGCCGAGGTCGTTGTGACAATGCACCGACCAGATCACCTGGTCGGAATTGGGCACGCGCTCGATCAGCGAACGGATGGTCGCAGCGTACTGCTCGGGCACGTTGTAGCCGACCGTGTCGGGCACGTTGATCGTCTTCGCGCCGGCGCGGATGACTTCTTCGAAGATGCGGCACAGGAAGTCGATTTCGGAACGGCCCGCATCCTCGGCGGAGAACTCGATGTCGCTGGTGTATTCGCGTGCCCAGCCCACTGCCTTGACGGCCTGCGCCACCACCTCATCCGGCGTCATGCGCAGCTTCTTCTCCATGTGGATCGGGCTGGTGGCGATGAAGGTGTGGATGCGGCCGCGCGCCGCCGGACGGATCGCCTCGCCGGCACGGCGGATGTCGTTCTCGTTGGCGCGCGCCAGCGAGCAGACGGTGGATTCCTTGATCGCCTCGGCGATCGAGCGCACGGCGTCGAAGTCGCCATTGGAGGCAGCAGCGAAGCCGGCTTCGATGACATCGACCCGCATGCGTTCGAGCTGACGGGCGATGCGCAGCTTGTCGTCACGCGTCATCGACGCGCCGGGGCTCTGCTCGCCATCGCGCAAGGTCGTGTCGAAGATGATCAACTGGTCTTTTTTCATGATCGGCTCCCGGGGTCGGATGCGAAGGGTGGGTTACGCGCGCGGTTCTTCGGTGGAGCCGGCGGGCGGATTGGGCGGGGTGGATTCGCCGGCTGCCGGCCTCTTCTTCAGGTTCCAGATCCACAGGATGTAGCCGGACGCGGCGTAGGCGAGGAAGAGGCCGAACAGCACCCCCGGCGGATAGGTCGACACCAGCGCGAAGCCCAGCACCAGCGCGATCACGACGATGAACGGCACGCTCTTGCGCAGGTTGATGCTCTTGCCGCTCCAGAACAGCACGTTGCTGATCATCGACAGGCCGGCAAAAATCGTCAGCGCGCAGGCGTACCAGCGCAGGTCGCCGCCGCTGGCGCCATTGTCGATCGAGACCCACACCAGGCCGGCGACGAGCGCTGCCGCGGCCGGACTCGGCAGGCCCTGGAAGAAGCGCTTGTCGATGACCTCGATGTTGGTGTTGAAACGTGCCAGGCGCAGCGCGGCACCCGCGCAGTAGATGAAGGCGGCGATCCAGCCGATCTTGCCCATATCCTTGAGCGCCCATTCGTAGATCACCAGCGCGGGTGCCACGCCGAAGGACACCATGTCGGACAGCGAGTCGTATTGCGCGCCGAATTCGCTCTGCGTATGCGTCAGGCGGGCGATGCGGCCGTCCAGGCCGTCGAGGACCATGGCGACGAAGATCGCCACCGCGGCAACTTCGAAGCGCAGGTTCATCGCCTGGACGATGGCGAAGAAGCCGGCGAACAGCGCGGCCGTGGTGAACAGGTTGGGCAGGATGTAGATGCCGCGCCTGCGCTTTTCGAGGGGAATCAGGGGGGTGCGGTCAAGGTGCGCCACAGTGTCGGGACCGATCGGTGCGGGACTCCGATTCTAGCGCATGCACGCGTCGCAGCGCCCGCAGCCCGAGTCGAGGGGGCACGCCGCAGACGAAAAAAAAGCCGGCCCCGCGAGCGGGGCCGGCGGCCATCGGTGCCGAAGCGATCAGTTCTTCGACTTGTCGACCAGGGCCTTGGCCTTGATCCACGGCATCATGTCGCGCAGCGTGGCGCCGACCTTCTCGATCTGGTGATCGGCGTTCAGGCGGCGGTAGGCGGTCATGCTCGGGTAGTTGGTGCGACCCTCGAGGATGAACTGCTTGGCATATTCGCCGGTCTGGATGCGCTTCAGAGCCTTGCGCATGGCGGCGCGCGACTGTTCGTTGATGACTTCGGGCCCGGTCACATACTCGCCATACTCCGCGTTGTTGGAGATGGAGTAGTTCATGTTGGCGATGCCGCCCTCGTACATCAGGTCGACGATCAGCTTGAGCTCGTGCAGGCACTCGAAGTAGGCCATCTCGGGCGCGTAGCCGGCTTCCACCAGGGTCTCGAAGCCCATCTTCACCAGCTCGACGGCGCCACCGCACAGCACGGCCTGCTCGCCGAAGAGGTCGGTCTCGGTCTCTTCGCGGAAGTTGGTCTCGATCACGCCGCCCTTGGTGCCGCCGTTGGCAGCCGAGTACGACAGGGCGATGTCCTTGGCCTTGCCCGAGCGGTCCTGGTACACCGCGATCAGCGTCGGCACGCCGCCGCCACGCAGGTATTCGGAACGCACGGTGTGGCCCGGGCCCTTCGGCGCGACCATGATCACGTCGAGGTCGGTGCGCGGCACGATCTGGTTGTAGTGCACGTTGAAGCCGTGCGCGAAGGCGAGCACTGCGCCCTTCTTGATGTTCGGCTCGACATCTTCACGGTAGACCTGCGGCGCGGTCTCGTCCGGCAGCAGGATCATGACGACGTCGGCGTCCTTCACCGCCTCGCCGATCTCCTTGACGGCCAGGCCGGCGGCTTCGGCCTTGGCCCACGAGCTGCCTTCCTTGCGCAGGCCGACGGTGACATTCACGCCGGAGTCGCGCAGGTTCTGCGAGTGGGCGTGGCCCTGGGAGCCGTAGCCGACGATGGTGACCTTCTTGCCCTTGATGAGGGAGAGGTCGGCGTCCTTGTCGTAATAAACTTTCATGATTTTCCTTTCTGGCTTGCGTGAGGGTGGGGCAGCGCGTGGCCGGGGGGCGCCTCGGTCACCGGCTGCAGGAGGGCGGGGGGTTAGAGCTTCAGGACCCGGTCGCCGCGGCCGATGCCGCAGACGCCCGAGCGCACCGTCTCGAGCACCAGGGTCGGTTCGATCGCGCCGACGAAAGCGTCGAGCTTGGCCTGGTTGCCGGTCAGTTCGACCACGTAGGACGCGTCGGTGACGTCGATGATGCGGGCGCGGAAGATATCGGCGGTGCGCTTGATCTCCTCGCGGTCCTTGCCGGTGGCGCGCACCTTGATGAGCATCAGCTCACGCTCGATGTGCGCCGCTTCCGAGATGTCGACGACCTTGACCACCTCGACCAGCTTGTTCAACTGCTTGGTGATCTGCTCGATGATGTCGTCGGATCCAGAGGTAACGATGGTCATGCGCGACATCGACGCATCCTCGGTCGGCGCGACGGTGAGCGATTCGATGTTGTAGCCGCGGGCCGAGAACAGGCCGGAGACGCGCGAAAGGGCGCCGGATTCGTTTTCGATCAGGAGGGAGATGACGTGACGCATGTTGGGTGGGATCCGGAATGCAGGTGGGCGCGGCGGTCGGTTACAGGTCCTCGGCGGACAGGATCATCTCGGTGAGACCCTTTCCGCCCTGCACCATCGGATAGACGTTTTCGGTCTGATCCACCTGGAAGTCGAGGAACACGAGCTCGTTCTTGTGCTTGCCGAAGGCCTCGCGCAGCGCGTCCTCCACGTCGGACGGACGGTCGACACGGATGCCGACGTGGCCGTAGGCGGCGGCCAGTTTGGCGAAGTCGGGCAGCGAATCCATGTACGACTCCGAGTAGCGCGCGCCGTGGAAGATCTGCTGCCACTGGCGCACCATGCCCAGGTAGCGGTTGTTCAGGTTGCAGATCTTGATCGGCAGGCGGAACTGCTTGCAGGTCGACAGCTCCTGGATGTTCATCTGGATCGACGCCTCGCCGGTGATGCATGCGACCTGGGCATCCGGGTGTGCGAGCTGGGCGCCCATCGCGTAGGGCAGGCCGACGCCCATGGTGCCCAGGCCGCCGGAGTTCAGCCAGCGGCGCGGCTGCTCGAAGCGGTAATACTGCGCCGCCCACATCTGGTGCTGACCGACGTCGGAGGTGACGATGGCGTTGCCGCCGGTCACTTCCCACAGCTTTTGAACGACGAACTGCGGCTTGATGATTTCGTCCGAGTTCTTGTAGGCCATGCAATTGCGGCCACGCCACTCCTCGATCTGCTTCCACCAGGTGGCGAGGTGCTCGGCATTGGGGCGGGCGGCGCCGGCCTCGAGCTGGCGGATCATCTCGTCCAGCACTTCCTTCACGTCGCCGACGATGGGTACGTCCACCTTGACGCGCTTGGAGATCGACGACGGGTCGATGTCGATGTGGATGATCTTGCGCGGCTCTTCGGCGAAGTGCGCCGGATTGCCGATCACCCGGTCGTCGAAGCGCGCGCCCACCGCCAGCAACACGTCGCAGTAGTGCATCGACATGTTGGCTTCGTAGGTGCCGTGCATGCCCGGCATGCCGAGGAACTGGCGGTCGCTCGCCGGATAGCCGCCCAGGCCCATCAGGGTGTTGGTGACCGGGTAGCCCAGCAGGCGGGTCAGGCGGGTGAGCTGTTCGGCCGCGTCGGCCAGCACCACGCCGCCGCCGGTGTAGATCATCGGCCGCTTCGCCTCGAGCAGCAGTTGCACCGCCTTCTTGATCTGGCCCTGGTGGCCACGCACCACCGGGTTGTACGAGCGCATCGAGATTTCCTTCGGATACTCGAAGTCGCACTTGGCGATCGTGATGTCCTTCGGGATATCGACCAGCACCGGGCCCGGGCGGCCCGTCTTCGCCAAGTAGAAGGCCTTCTTGATCGTGCTGGCGATGTCGCGCACGTCGCGCACCAGGAAGTTGTGCTTCACGCACGGGCGGGTGATGCCCACCGTGTCGACTTCCTGGAAGGCGTCCTGGCCGATCGCCGCGGTGGGCACCTGGCCGGAGATGATGACGATCGGGATCGAATCGCAGTAGGCGGTGGCGATGCCGGTGACGGCGTTGGTGGCACCCGGGCCGGAGGTGACGAGCGCCACGCCCACCCTTTCGGTGCTGCGCGCGTAGCCGTCGGCGGCGTGCACCGCGGCCTGCTCGTGGCGTACCAGCACATGGCGGACTTCTTCCTGCTGGAACAGGGCGTCGTACAGGTAGAGCACTGCACCACCGGGGTAGCCGAAGACGTATTCGACCTTTTCTTCCTGCAGGCACCTGATTACAATTTCCGCCCCGGTCAACACCATCGCAAACTCGCTCTACAAAACGTTCGGAGAAACGCCGAACGTTACCGGCCCCCAGGGTTTTGGTCAAGGCTGCAGGCCTGCCGCAGCCGTGCGCCGCAGGCTCGCATGTTCCGGATTTGGCGATCGATTCCCGCGTCGGCAAGCGCTTCCCCCGCCACTGGCATGAAAAGCAAAACTTCCCCAGCCGCATCGCGGCCGATGCCGGCCGCGCCGGCTGCCGCGGAGCGTGCCGTGGCTGAACTTGCCGGGCTGCGTCGCCGCCTTGCGAGCATGCTGTATGAATGCATGCTGCTGCTCGGCGTGCTCGCGCTCACCTTCCTCGTGCCTTACCTCGTGCTTGGCGTCGTCGCCGGCATGGCGCCGCCCGGCTGGTTCGCGTGGCTGCACATCTTCGTGGTGCTGGGGGGCTACTTCGTCTGGTACTGGACGCGCCATGGACAGACGCTCGCGATGCAGACCTGGCGCCTCAGGATCGTCAACGTGACCGATGGCCGCTCGCCGGCGGCGGCGCAAGCCTGGCTGCGCTATGCGCTGGCCTGGCCTTCGGTGCTGCTGCTCGGCGTAGGCGTGCTGTGGGCACTGTTCGATCGCGACCGCCAGTTCCTGCATGATCGCCTCGCGCGCACCTGCATCGTGCTTTTGCCGGGGCGGCCCAAGGGCTGAGGCGCCAGGGGGCGCACTGCGGGAACTTTCCCGCCCGATTGCGGTTAGCATCCATGACGATGCCTGAAGAATAGTGGTCGAAAGTCGTCGCGGCGCATCTGCGCCGAGGCGCCTCCGCCGGCGTTCGCCGAACCCCGCGGACGACCGGACGCGCCTGCCAATGACCGACTTCACCCCGGACCCCCTTTTCGACACGCCGGCCGCCTGCCACGCGCAGGACGGGGACGCAGTTCTCGCGGCCCTGCGCACCTCGCGCGATACCGGCCTCCGCTCGGACGAGGCCGTGCGTCGACTGCACCTGTGCGGGAGCAACGCCCTGCCGCCACCTTCCCGCCGCGGCCCGTTGATGCGCTTCCTGCTGCAGTTCCACAACGTCCTCATCTACGTGTTGCTCGCGTCCGGCTTGGTCACCACGCTGCTGGGACATCTGGTGGATGCCGCCGTCATCTTCGGGGTGACGGTGATCAACGCGGTCATCGGCTTCCTGCAGGAGGGCAAGGCCGAGCGTGCCCTGGACGCCATCCGTGACATGCTTGCGCCGCACGCCCACGTGTTGCGCGATGGCCGCCGGCAGGAGGTGGCCGCGGATGCGCTGGTGCCCGGCGACATCGTCTTCCTGGCATCCGGCGACCGCGTCCCGGCCGATCTGCGCCTGTTCGACGTGCGCAGCCTGCGCATCGAGGAGGCCGCCCTCACCGGCGAATCGCTTGGTGCCGACAAGTCTCTCGCGCCGGTCGCGGCCGATGCCCCGCTGGGCGATCGCACGTCCATGGCCTTCTCGGGCACGCTGGTGAGCTACGGCCAGGGGGCGGGAGTGGTGGTGGCGACCGGCGCGGCGACCGAGATCGGCCGCATCAGCACGCTGCTCGGCGCGGTCGAGGGCATGAGCACGCCGCTGCTGCGCCAGATGGCCGGCTTCAGCCAGTTCCTGACCTGGGTCATCCTCGCCATTGCGGTGGCCGCCTTCGTTTTCGGCACGCAGGTCAGGGACTACAGCGCGGGTGACATGTTCATCGCCGCCGTCGGCCTGGCGGTGGCGGCCATTCCCGAGGGGCTGCCGGCAGTCATGACGATCACGCTGGCCATCGGTGTGCAGCGCATGGCGCGGCGCCGCGCCATCATCCGGCGCCTGCCGGCGGTCGAGGCGCTCGGCTCGGTCACGGTGATCTGCTCGGACAAGACCGGCACCCTGACACGCAATGAAATGACCGTGCAGCGCGTGATCTGCGCCGATGGCGGAGTCAATGTCAGCGGCACCGGCTATGCGCCGAGTGGCGGCTTCGAGCGCGAGCGGCGCGAGCTAGGCCTCGCCGAGGCGCCGCTGCTCGCCGACATCGGCCGCGCCTGCCTGCTGTGCAACGACGCCGACCTGAGCCTGGACGACGGCGAGTGGCGCATGGTCGGCGATCCCACCGAAGGGGCGTTGATGACCCTGGCGCTGAAGGCCGGCATCGACCCGCGCCTGGAACGCGAGGCATTGCGGCGCGACGACGTGATCCCGTTCGAGTCCGAACACCGCTTCATGGCCACGCTGCACCACGATCACCTGGGCGAGGCGTGGGTGATGCTCAAGGGGGCGCCGGAGCGCGTGTTGTCACTGTGCTCGGTCAGCCGCCGGCTCGACGGCGAATCGGCGCCGCTGGATGCTGATGCCTGGCTGCAGGCGATGGACGAGGCCGCGGGCGCGGGCATGCGCCTGCTGGCCGTCGCGGAGCGGCGCACGGCCGGCGGCGGGCGCACATTGACCTTTGCCGACGTCGAGGCGGGCGGCTTCACCCTGCTCGCGGTGCTGGGGATCACCGACCCGCCACGCCCGGAGGCGGTGGAGGCGGTGGCGAGCTGCCTTGCCGCCGGCATGCGCGTGAAGATGATCACCGGCGACCATGCCGCCACTGCGCGCGCGATCGGCCAGCAACTGGGCCTCGGGGCCGACGTCCGCGTGCTGACCGGCGCGGAGATCGAGCACATGGACGATGCTCGCCTCACCGAGGTGGTGACGGACGTCGACATCTTTGCCCGCGCCAGCCCGGAGCACAAGCTGCGCCTGGTGCAGGCGCTGCAGGCGAGGGGTGAAGTCGTGGCGATGACCGGCGACGGCGTCAATGATGCGCCCGCGCTCAAGCGCGCGGATGTGGGCGTGGCGATGGGCCACAAGGGCACCGAAGCGGCCAAGGAGGCGGCCGAGATGGTGCTCGCCGACGACAACTTCGCCTCCGTCGTTGCGGCGGTCGAGGAGGGACGCACGGTCTATGACAACCTGCGCAAGGCCATCGCCTACATCCTGCCGACCAACATCGGCCAGGCCGCGATGGTGTTCTGCGCGGTGCTGTTCGGCCTCACGATGCCGATCACGCCGGTGCAGATCCTGTGGGTGAACATGGTGACCGCGGTGACGCTGGCGCTGGCGCTGGCTTTCGAGCGCCCGGAGGCGGACATCATGGCGCGCCCGCCGCGTGCTCCGGACGAGCCGCTGCTCAATGGCCTCCTCGCCTGGCGCATCGTGTTCGTCGGTTTCCTGCTCGTTGCCGGCGGCATGGGCCTGTTCCTGTGGGAGTCCGCCCGCGGCGCCAGCCTGGGGGCGGCCCGCACCGCGGCGGTGAACGGCGTGCTCATGGGCGAGGTGTTCTACCTCTTCAACGTGCGCAACCTGTATGCCTCGACGCTGAATCGCGAAGGATTCATCGGGAATCCATATGTGCTGCTGGCGATCCTGCTGCTGTCACTGTGCCAGGCGTTGTTCACCTATCTGCCGGCCATGCAGGGCTTGTTCGGCACCGAGCCGATCGGCGCCGATGTGTGGCTGCGCATCCTCGCCTTCGGCGTCGCGCTGCTGTGTGCGGTCGAGGCCGAAAAACTGGTCCTGCGCCGCTTCTTCCGCCGCGACGGAGCACACCTGCGCCAGGCATGCCTCAATGATTCACCAGGGAGCGAGTCATGACGACGCTGCGCACCATCCTGGCCGCAACCGATCTTTCAGCCGTTGCCCGCCATGCCGCGATGCGGGCGGCGCTCACCGCCGGCGGGCGCGAGGCGCGCCTGTCGCTGCAGCATGTGGTGAGCGTGGGGGCGATGGACTCCTTGCGCCAGCTTTTTTCCGCGACGCAGGCCGAAGTGCAGAGCCGGCTGATGGACGAGGTACGCGACGACCTGCACCGGCTCGCTGCCGATCTGGCTGCGCGGCATGGCGTGGCCCCCGAGCTGCAGTTGTCCGTGGGGCCGGTCCTGGCCGAGATTGCGAGCCACGCGGACGTGATCGACGCCGATCTGCTGGTGATGGGCGCGCGCGGCGCCGGTTTCATGCGCGAACTGCTGATCGGCTCGACCACCGAGCGCGTGCTGCGCAAGACCCGCCGACCGTTGCTGGTGGTCAAGCAGATGGCGCATGAGGCATATCGCCGCGTGCTGGTGCCGGTCGACTTTTCGCCGCGTGCTCTTGCCGCGCTGCAGCTTGCGACGGTGGTGGCGCCGCAGGCCGACATCGTGCTGCTGCATGCGTTCGAAGTGCCGTTCGAAGGCCGCCTGCGCCTGGCCGGGGTGGACGACCAGGCGCTGACTTCCCTGCGTGCGAGCGCGAAGCGCCAGGCGCTTGCGCGCATGGGCGAGCTGATCGTGAAGGCGGGGCTGGGCGAGGCGGCGGTGCGCCGGCTGGTGCTGCACGGCGATGCGAGCAGCCTGATCCTCGAGCAGGAGCAGGAACAGGATTGCGATCTCATCGTGATCGGCAAGCGCGGTCTCGGCCTCGTCGAGGAGATGCTGCTGGGCAGCGTCACCAAGCACGTGCTCGCCCAGTCGGCCGGAGATGTCCTGGTGACCGACCGCGCGGCCGCGCCCTGAGCCGCCTGCAGCGCGGCCCTGCGCCCTTGCCGCCTGGTGCCGTGCGCTGCGCACGCTGCAGGCGTACACTTGCCGCGCCGCCTGCCTGGCAGCGGCGGACAACGGAGAAAGAATGAAGACTGAACACGCCCCAACGATCCAGCGTGCGGATTACCGGCCGCTGGCCTGGACGGTCGAAAGCATCGACCTCCACTTCAAGCTCGACGCCGATGCCACCATGGTGACCAGCCGCATGGTGTGTGTGCGCAATCCCGCCGCCGCGGACGAGGGACCCATCCTGCTGTGGGGCGAGGCGCTGGAGCGGATTTCGCTCAAGCTCGACGACGCGGCCCTGGCCGCAGAGGCTGTGCGCGAGGCCGACGGTGTGCTCCAGATCGACGCCGCGGGCGAGCGCGCGGTGCTGGAAATCGTCACCCGCATCGATCCGCGCGCCAACACCACGCTGTCCGGCCTGTATCTGTCCAACGGAGGCTTCTTCACCCAGTGCGAAGCCGAAGGCTTCCGCCGCATCACGTATTTCCCCGATCGCCCCGACGTGATGGCGCGCTACACCGTCACCCTGGAGGCGGACCGCGCCGCATGTCCGGTGCTGCTGTCCAACGGCAACCTGCTGGAACAGGGTGATCTGCCCGGCGGCCGTCATTTTGCGAAATGGGAAGATCCCTTCCCCAAGCCGTCCTACCTTTTCGCACTGGTGGCGGCGAAGCTGGTTGCGCTCGAGCGCACGGTCACCACTGCGTCCGGCCGCGAGGTGCTGCTGCAGGTGTGGGTGGAAGAGGGCAACCTCGACCGCAGCGGGCACGCGATGGATTCGCTGATCCACTCGATGCGCTGGGACGAGGAGACTTTCGGCCTGGAGCTCGACCTCGACCGCTTCATGATCGTCGCGGTGGGCGACTTCAACATGGGGGCGATGGAGAACAAGGGGCTGAACATCTTCAACACCAAGTTCATCCTCGCCAAGCCCGACACCGCCACCGACGTCGATTACGAGAACATCGAGAGCGTGGTCGCGCACGAATACTTCCACAACTGGACCGGCAACCGTGTCACCTGCCGCGACTGGTTCCAGCTCACGCTCAAGGAAGGGCTCACCGTCTTCCGCGACCAGCAGTTCTCGGCCGACATGCTGGCGAGGGTGGCAGGTGAGGCCGCCGGGCCCGCGGGTGCGGCCTCCGCGCGCGCAGTCAAGCGCATCGACGACGTGCGCGTGCTGCGCGCGGCACAATTCGCCGAGGACGGCGGGCCGATGGCGCATCCGATCCGGCCGGACAGCTACCAGGAGATCAATAACTTCTACACCGCCACGGTGTATGAGAAGGGCGCCGAGGTCATCCGCATGCTGCACACCCTGCTGGGGCCCGAGGGCTTCCGCAACGGCATGGACCTGTATTTCAGCTACCACGATGGTCAGGCGGTGACCTGCGACGACTTCGTCGAGGCGCTGTCGGAGGCCAACGGCGTCGACCTCGACCAGTTCATGCGCTGGTACGGACAGGCCGGCACGCCGCGCGTCAGCGCGCGCGGCGAGTGGGATGCGGCCACTGGCAGCTACACGCTGACGCTGGTGCAGCGCACGCCGCCCACCCCCGGCCAGCCGGAAAAGCAGCCGCTGGTGATCCCCGTCGCGGTCGGCCTGATCGGCCCAGACGGCCGCGACCGCGCGCTGCGTCTCGAAGGGGAATCGCAGGCGGGTGCCGGCACCCGCGTGCTGGCGCTCACCGAGGCCGAGCAGCGCTTCCGCTTCACCGGCCTCGACGCCGAGCCCGTGCCTTCGCTGCTGCGCGGCTTCTCGGCGCCGGTGATCCTGGAACTGGACGAGGACGACGCGCGCCTGGCCTTCCGCATGGCCCATGACGCGGACCCGTTCAACCGCTGGGATGCCGCACAGCGCTACGCCGAACGCGTGATCCTCGGGCTCGCCGGCGGACAGGCGGGCGCGGTGCCGGAAGCCTTCGTCGCCGCTTTCCGCGCGCTGCTGAACAATGCCGCGCTCGACCCCGCCTTCCGCGCCCAGGCGGCCGCGCTGCCGACCGAGAGCTATCTGCTCGAGCGCATGGCGCCAGCCGATCCCGCCGCGCTGCGCGCGGCCCTGGTTCTGACGATGCGCACACTGGGCGACGCGCTGGCCGACGACTGGCTGGGCTTGGTCGAATCGATGCAGGTTCCCGGCGCCTACCGCTATCACCCGGCCGACGCTGGCCGGCGCGCGCTCGGCAATCTCGCGCTG
>JAFEFM010000423.1 GCA_018240585.1 Pseudomonadota bacterium | reverse complement strand
CGATCGGCCAGCAGGCGCGCGATCATCGTCGCCTTGTCGGGCAGGCGCGGCTCGAACATGTCGAGCGCGTACACCGCATCGAAATGCGCAGCCCAGCCGAGGTGCTGCAGGATCAGCCGCGTCGGGTGCAGGCGCTTGTTGGTGGCGATCGCCAGCCGGCAGCCGCCGGTGGCCAGCCGCGCCAGCATGGCGCCGACGCCCTCGTAGGCGGCGGTCTGCAGGTAGCCGGTGGTGTCGTAGCTGGCCTTGAAGTGGGCGGCCAGTTCGGCGATGAGCGCCGGATCGATGCTGCCGGTGAGCATTTCCAGCGTTTCGAGCAGCGGCGGGCCGACGATGCCGGCATCGATCGGCACCACCGACGTGCGGCCGGCGGCGGCGAAGGCTTCGCGATAGCTGGCGAGGATGGCGGGGGCGGAGTCGATCAGGGTGCCGTCGAGGTCGAACAGCACGTGCAGGTAGCGGGGCATGGCGAGGATGCGAGCAAGGGGCAGGTCGTCATTCTATTGCCAACAGCGCCGTGGAATCCCCCGCCGGCAGACCCGCTGCATCGCGGATTGCCGATCACGCCGGAACAGCGCAAGCGTGAATTCAATAATTCAATAAATGTTGTATTATGGAATGATGGATAAACCGATCGCCCTCTCGATTTTCGAATCCCTGTCCTCCGCCACGCGGCTGGACGTATTTCGCCTGCTGGTCAAGAAGGGGCCGGAAGGCATGGTCGCGGGCGAGATCGGCGCCGCGCTCGAAGTGCCGCCGACCAATCTCTCTTTCCATCTGAAGGCGCTGACCCATGCCGGCCTGGTGTCGGTGGCGCAGGAGGGGCGCTACCAGCGCTACCGCGCCAACATGGCGCTGATGGTGGACCTGATCGCCTACCTCACCGCCGAATGCTGTGCCGGCCACCCGGAGCAGTGCGCCGGCATGGCCGAGGCGGGCGCCTGCCTGGACGCGGTCTGCGGGCCGGCGCGGGCGATGCAGTGATGCCCCTCCGGCCGAGATGAACATGACCGATCCGAGCGCAGCATGAAGACCTTGAACATCCTCTGGCAACGCCTGGTCGATGCGTCCGGCAGCACCTGCCCGCGCTGCGAAGGCACCCAGCAGGCAGTCGAGCAGGCGGTGGAGCGCCTGAAGGCGGCGCTGGCGCCGCTGGGCGTCGAGCCGTGTCTGGAAACGCGCGAGATCGCCCCCGATGCCTTCAAGGCCCGGCCGCTGGAATCCAACCGCATCTGGATCGACGGGCAGCCGCTCGAATCCTGGGTCGACGGCGCGCCGGGCGCCAGCCGCTGCTGTGACGCCTGTGGCGATGCCGAGTGCCGCACGATCGAGGTCGACGGGGCCATCTACGAGACGATTCCCGAAAGCCTGGTGGTGCGCGCCGGTCTCGTCGCCGCCAGCCGCCTGCTCGATCCCACGCAGCCGGGCAGCGGCCCGCGCTGCTGCTGAATGCTCCGCACTTCTTCCTGCACACCGCCCAGCCATGAACGTCCTCTTCCTCTGCACCGGCAACTCGTGCCGCTCCATCCTCGCCGAAGCCACTTTCAACCACCTCGCGCCCGCCGGCTGGAAGGCGATCAGCGCTGGCAGCAAGCCCGCCGGTTATGTGCATCCGCGCTCGCTCGCGCTGCTGGCGCGCGAGGGCATCGCCACCGCGGGCTATCACAGCAAGTCGTGGGACGAGCTGCCGCTGACGCCCGACATCGTCGTCACCGTGTGCGCCAGCGCCGCCGGCGAAGCCTGCCCGGTGTATCTGGGGCCGGCGCTGCGCACGCACTGGGGCGTGGACGATCCGGCGCATGCCACCGGCACCGACGCCGAGATCGACGCCGCCTTCATGACCGCCTACCGCATCCTGCGCGCCCGCATCGAGGCTTTCCTCGCGCTGCCGCTGGCTGAGCTGGCGCAGGACCGCGCGCGCCTGAAGGCCGAACTGGACCGCATCGGCACGCTGCTGGTCTGATTTTTCACTCACGTTTCAATCTTCGATGGAGTATCGAAATGGCCAACATCCAGATGTTTGATCCCGCCCTGTGCTGCAGCACCGGCGTGTGCGGTGTGGACGTCGACGAGGCGCTGATCCGCGTCGCTGCCGACGTCGAATGGGCCAGGCAGAACGGGGCGCAGATCGAGCGCTTCAACCTGGCCCAGCAGCCGCTGGCCTTCGCCGACAACGCGGTGGTGAAGGGTTTCCTCGAGCGCTCCGGCGCCGAGGCCTTGCCGCTGGTGCTGGTCGATGGCCAGCTCGCGCTCGCCGGCCGCTACCCGACGCGCAGCGACCTGGCGCGCTGGGCCGGCATCGCCGAGCCGGCAAAGCTCAAGCCCGTCGCCGACTCGAACTGCTGCTCCGGCGGCCGCTGCTGCTGATCACCGAAGGCGAGCCATGAACTTCCTCACCGATCCGCCGCGCTTCCTGTTCTTCACCGGGAAGGGCGGCGTGGGCAAGACCTCGATCGCCTGTGCGGCAGCGCTGCGCCTGGCCGCCGCGGGCCGACGGGTACTGCTGGTCAGCACCGACCCGGCATCCAACGTCGGCCAGGTGTTCGGCATGGCGATCGGCAACCGCATCACGCCGATCGCCGCAGTGCCGGGCCTGGCCGCGCTGGAGATCGACCCGCAGGCGGCGGCGCAGGCCTACCGCGACCGCCTCGTCGGGCCGGTGCGCGGCGTGCTCCCCGACGCCGTGGTGCAGGGCATCGAGGAGCAGTTGTCCGGCGCGTGCACTACCGAGATCGCTGCCTTCGACGAATTCACCGCGCTGCTGACCGACGCTGCGCTGGTGGCCGACTACGAGCACATCCTGTTCGACACCGCACCCACCGGCCACACGATCCGCCTGTTGCAGTTGCCCGGTGCCTGGAGTGGCTTCCTGGAGGCGGGCAAGGGCGATGCGTCCTGCCTCGGCCCGCTCGCCGGCCTGGAGAAGCAGCGTACGCAGTACCGCGCCGCGGTGGACGCGCTGGCCGATCCGGCACGCACCCGGTTGGTGCTGGTCGCACGCGCGCAGCCGGCGACGCTGCGCGAAGTGGCGCGCACGCACGAGGAGCTCGCCGCGATCGGCCTTGCCCGCCAATACCTGGTGATCAACGGGCTGCTGCCCGCCGACGAGGCTGCGGGCGATGCGCTCGCCGCCGCCATCCAGGCGCGCGAGGCGCAGGCGCTGGCCGCCCTGCCGGAAGCGCTTGCGGCGCTGCCCTGCGACCGCATCGCGTTGAAGCCCTTCAATATGGTCGGCGTCGATGCGCTGCGCGGATTGTTCGACGACGCGCAGGCCGGTGAGTCCGCGCGGGAGCCGATGGCGTCGATGGCGGGCCGGATGGAGGCGCCGACGCTGGCGGACCTGATGGACGACATCGCCGCCGACGGCCACGGGCTCGTCATGCTGATGGGCAAGGGCGGCACCGGCAAGACCACGCTCGCGGCGGCGATCGCGGTGGGGCTGGCGCAGCGCGGCCTGCCGGTCCATCTGACGACCTCCGATCCCGCCGCCCACCTGGCCGAGACGCTGGACGGATCGCTGCCCGGGCTCAGCGTCAGCCGCATCGACCCGCAGGCCGAGACCGAGCGCTATCGGCAGCATGTGCTGGCGACCAAGGGCGCCGCGCTCGACGATGCCGGCCGCGCACTGCTCGAGGAGGACCTGCGCTCGCCCTGCACGGAGGAGATCGCGGTGTTCCAGGCCTTCTCGCGCATCATCCGCGAAGCGGGGCGCAAGTTCGTGGTGATGGACACGGCGCCCACCGGCCACACGCTGCTGCTGCTCGACGCCACCGGCGCCTACCACCGCGAGGTGGCGCGCCAGATGGGCAGCACGGGCATGAACTTCACCACGCCGATGATGCAGTTGCAGGACCCGAAGCGGACCAAGGTGCTCATCGCCACGCTGGCCGAGACCACGCCGGTGCTCGAGGCGGCAAGCCTGCAGGCCGACCTGCGCCGTGCCGGCATCGAACCCTGGGCCTGGGTCGTCAATGCCAGCGTCGCGGC
>JAFEFM010000422.1 GCA_018240585.1 Pseudomonadota bacterium | reverse complement strand
GCGAACTGAGGCTTGCGCGCCACCCCGGCTCGCGGCCCATCTCAGCGCAGCGCGCGGGCGATGAAGTGGCGCGGCACCCGGCTGCGTGGCACGCGGCCGTCGAACCATGCGCGCACATCCTCGTCCAGGCCGATGCCGTGCATGTAGTTGTACAGCGCCTTGTTCAAGGCTATGCCCAGCGTGGCGTGGTCGGTGCCGGTGGGGTCGATGAAGCCGACGTCGTTCTTCGCGAAGCTGATGGACGGCAGCGGCTTCAGCGTCACGCCGAACTCTTCCGGCTGCAGGCCGACCGGCGAGTGCACGGTACAGGCGAAGCGGTGGAAGAATCCCGAATGGATGCATCCGGCCTCGAATAACTGGCGTACATACTCCAGCGCGTCGACGGTGTCCTGCACGGTCTGGGTCGGGAAGCCATACATCAGGTAGGCGTGCACCAGGATGCCGGCCTCGGCAAAACCGTGCGTGACGCGTGCCACCTGTTCCACCGACACGCCTTTCTTCATCAGCTTCAGCAGCCGGTCGGAGGCGACTTCCAGGCCGCCGGAGACGGCGATGCAGCCGCTGTCGGCCAGCAGCTGGCACACCTCGGGTGTGAAGGACTTCTCGAAGCGGATGTTGCCCCACCACGAGATGGCACGCTTGCGCTCGAGCAGTTCCAGTGCGAGGGCCTTCAGCGCCTTCGGCGGCGCGGCTTCATCGACGAAGTGGAAACCCGTCTGGCCGGTCTCGGCGATGATCGCCTCGATGCGGTCGGCCAGGGTCGCGGCGGTGGCGCCGTCGTAGCGCGAGATGTAATCGAGGCTGATGTCGCAGAAGCTGCACTTCTTCCAGTAGCAGCCGTGCGCCACGGTGAGCTTGTTCCAGCGTCCGTCCGACCACAACCGGTGCATCGGGTTGAGCATGTCGAGCACCGACAGGTAGCGGTCGATCGGCAGCCCGTCCCAGGTGGGCGTGCCGACTTCGGCGAAGGGAATGTCGGGCTCGGCGAAGCTGATGTAACGCACTTGCGCGGTTTCCGCATCGCGCACGAAGGTGCGCACCAGGCGCTGGCGCGAGCGCTTTCCGGCAAGCTGCTCGAGGAGGGCCAGCAGCGGCCGTTCTCCGGCATCCAGCGTGACATAGTCGAAGAAATCGAACACGTGCGGCTCGGCCAGTTCGCGCAGCTCGGTGTTCACGAAGCCGCCGCCGAGCACGGTGACGATGGCCGGGTCGAAGGCCTTTACCGCCTGGGCGATGCGGAACGCACCATATACCGATCCGGGAAAAGGCACCGATAGCAGCACCACCTGCGGCCTGTGGCGCTCGAGTGCGGACACGGTGAGCTCGCGCAGGATGTCATCCACCAGGTTGAGCGGTGCCGCCAGCGCGCGCGCCAGTGGTTCGAAGGTGGGCTGGCTCTGCGCGAGCGATTCGGCGTAACGCACGAATTCGAAGCGCACATCCACCGCGTCGCGCAACACGTCGGCAAGGTCGTTGAGGTAGAGCGTGGCCAGATGGCGGGCGCGGTCCTGGGTGCCGAGCGCGCCGAAGGCCCAGGCCAGCGGGTCGCCGCCGGTCGGGTCGTCCGGATCCACGTACACATCGAGCGAATCGAAGCGCGGCCCTTCGGGAAGGAAGGCGCGGCTGGCGATGCGGTGCGCAATCGTGGTGTCGCGCCCCTGCAGGAAGGCGATCGCAGGCCCTATCGTCGAGCGGTAGCGGTCGAAGTGCTCGAGGAAGAAGCTCACCATCGCGGAGCGCTTGCGTGCCGGCAAGGCGTGGGCGCGGTCGCGGATACGCTCCAGCCCTTCGTGGCTGAACAGCTCGAGCACCAGTGCCAGCGCGAGATCCTCTTGCACCGCATCGATGCCGCGGGAGCGAAGGAAACCGGTCAGGTAGGCGGTGGAAGGGTAGGGCGTGTTCAACTGCGTCATCGGCGGGATGATCGACAGCACGCGCAGCGACAGGTTCGGCATGGTGAGGGCGTTGAGGGGTGCAGGTGTTCCGATCGGTTGGGTGGCAAGAGGCCTTGCCGCATGGTGCGACGGCGCGCGCAGCAAAGCAAACGGCCACCCGAGGGTGGCCGTCTCGATGCCTGGCCGGCAGCTTCAGTCGTTGTAACGTGCTTCCAGCGCCGCGATCGCCGGCAGGGTCTTGCCTTCGAGGAACTCGAGGAAGGCGCCGCCGCCGGTGGAGATGTAGCCGACGTCGTCGGCGATGTGGAACTTCGCGATGGCCGCCAGCGTGTCGCCGCCGCCGGCGATCGAGAAGGCTTCGGAGTGGGCGATGGCCGAGGCCATCATCTTGGTGCCGCCGGCGAACTGGGCGTGTTCGAACACGCCGACCGGCCCGTTCCAGACGATGGTGCCGGCGTGCGCGATGATCTCGGCGAGCTTGGCAGACGCCTTCGGGCCAAAGTCGAGGATGCGGTCGTGCGGGCCGACGTCATCCACCGAGATGCGGTTGGCGCGGGCCAGCGCCGACACCTCGTCCGCGACCACGACGTCGGTGGGCAGCGGCACTTCGGCGCCGCGCGCCTTCATGATGTCCATGACCTGCTGGGCCTCGCGCACCATCTCCGGCTCGGCGAGCGATTCGCCGATGCGCTTGCCGGCTGCGAGCAGGAAGGTGTTGGCGATGCCGCCACCGACGATGAGCTGGTCGACCTTCTCGGCCAGGGTCTTGAGGATGGTGAGCTTGGTCGACACCTTGGCGCCGCCGACGATCGCGACCAGCGGCCGAGCGGGGTTGTGCAGCGCCTTGGACAGCGCGTCGATCTCGGCGCCCATCAGGATGCCGGCGCACGCCACCGGAGCGAAGCGGGCGATGCCGTGGGTGGTGGCTTCGGCGCGGTGGGCGGTGCCGAAGGCGTCGTTGACGTAGACGTCGCACAGCGCGGCCATCTTCTTCGCCAGCTCTTCGTTGTCCTTCTTCTCGCCCTTGTTGCAGCGGCAGTTCTCGAGCAGCACCACTTCGCCCGGCTTGACCTCGAAGCCGCCATCCACCCAGTCCGCGACCAGGCGCACAGGCTTGTTCAGCAACTGGCCCAGGCGCACCGCGACCGGCGCCAGGGTGTCGTCGGGACCGACGGTGCCTTCGGTCGGCCGGCCGAGGTGGGAAGTGACCATCACCGCCGCGCCGTTGTCGAGGCAATACTGGATCGACGGGATGGAGGCGCGGATGCGGGTGTCCTCGGTGATGTTGCCGGCGTCGTCCTGCGGCACGTTGAGGTCGGCGCGGATGAACACCTTCTTGCCGCGCACGTCGAGGTCGGTGAGTTTCTTGACTTGCATGATTCGCTGGGTCTCGTGAAAACGCCCTGCGGGGCAGGGCGTCGGTTCGACTGAATGTCCGTGTTACTTGGCGTTGGCGAAGGCTCGTGCGGCGTCGAGCATGCGGCAGGAATAACCCCACTCGTTGTCGTACCAGGCCAGCACCTTGACCAGCACCGAGCCGTCTTCGCCCTTGATGACGCGGGTCTGGGTGGCGTCGAAGGTGGAGGATACGGTGGTGTGGTTGAAGTCGGAGGACACCAGCGGCTCGGTGTTGACGGCCAGAATGCCTTTCAGCGGGCCGTTGGCCGCGGCGGTCATCAGCTCGTTGATCTCTTCCTTGGTGGTGGCGCGCTCGGCGGTGAAGGTGAGGTCGACCAGCGAGACGTTGATCGTGGGCACACGCAGCGCGAAGCCATCGACCTTGCCGGCGAGCTGCGGCAGCACCAGGCCGACCGCCTTGGCGGCGCCGGTCTTGGTCGGGATGATGTTGGCGGCGGCGGCACGGGCGCGGCGCAGGTCCTTGTGGCGCACGTCCACGGTGACCTGGTCATTGGTGTAGGCGTGGATGGTGGTCATCAGGCCCTGCTTGATGCCGACGCTGTCGGCCAGCACCTTGGCGACCGGGGCCAGGCAGTTGGTGGTGCACGAGGCGTTGGAGACGACGGTCATGTCGCCCTTCAGCACTTCCTCGTTCACGCCCATCACGATCGTGGTGTCCACGTCGTCTCCGCCCGGCGCGGAGATCAGCACGCGGCGGGCGCCCTGGTCGAGTAGGGCCTGCGCCTTGGCCTTGGTGGTGTAGGCACCGGTGCATTCGAGCAGCACGTCCACGCCGTGGCTGCCCCAGTTGACGCCCTTCGGATCCTTGGTCGAGTAGAAGGGGATCTTCTTGCCGTCGATGATGATGGTGTTCTCGCCCTCGGTCTCGACCGAGGTGCCGAAGCGGCCGTGGGTGGTGTCGTACTTGAGCAGGTGGGCGTTGGTGGCCAGATCGCCGGAGGCGTTGATGGCGACCACTTCGAATTCGTTCTGCAGGCCCTGCTCGTAGATGGCGCGCAGCGTGCAGCGACCGATACGACCGAAACCGTTGATGGCGACCTTGATGCTCATCGATGCTTCTCCCTGAGATAACGGTGAAAAACCGGGTTTTGTTGCTGGTGCCCTGCCGGCCGGTGCCGGGCCCTCATGTGCGGCGGGAGCGGTCCGTTTCCGGAGCCGCTCCCGCGCGAGGTTGTCGTCAGAGCACCGACTTCACTGCCTGCACCACCGCATCCGGGGTGATGCCGAAATACTTGAACAGCTCGCCCGCCGGCGCCGACTCGCCGAAGCGGTCGATGCCGATCACGCGGCCATCGAGCCCGACGTACTTGTACCAGCCGTCGGTGCAGCCGGCCTCGACGGCGACGCGCGGCAGGCCGGCGGGCAGCACGCCGGCCTTCCAGGCCGCATCCTGGCGGTCGAACACGTTGGTCGAGGGCATCGACACCACGCGCACCGCGATGCCTTCGTCGGCCAGCGCCTTCTGCGCGGCGATGGCCAGTGCGACCTCCGAACCGGTGGCGATGATCACCGCACGGGCCTGGCCGGGCGCTTCGGACAGCACGTAGCCGCCCTTGCGGATCGCCTCGATCTGCTCGCTGCTGCGCACCTGGAAGGGCAGGTTCTGGCGCGAGAAGCACAGCGAGGACGGTCCCGTCTTGCGCTCGATCGCGCACGCCCAGGCGACGGCCGATTCGGTGGTGTCGCACGGACGCCAGACGTCCATGTTGGGGATCAGGCGCAGCGTGGCGGTCTGCTCCACCGGCTGGTGAGTGGGCCCGTCCTCGCCGAGGCCGATCGAATCGTGGGTGAACACGAAGATCTGGCGCAGCTTCATCAGCGCCGCCATGCGCAGCGCGTTGCGCGCATACTCGCTGAACATCAGGAAGGTGGCGGTGTAGGGGATCAGCCCGCCGTGCAGCGCGATGCCGTTGGCGATGGCCGCCATGCCGAACTCGCGCACGCCGTAGTAGATGTAGTTGCCGCCATTGGTTCTGGTGATGCCTTTCGCGCCCGACCACAGCGTGAGGTTGGAGCCGGCGAGGTCGGCCGAGCCGCCGATCAGCTCGGGCAGCTTGGGCGCGAAGGCTTCGATCGCGTTCTGGCTGGCCTTGCGCGTGGCGATGGTTTCGGCCTTGTCGGCGATCTTCGCCAGCACGCTTTCCACGTGTTGCGGCCAGTCCGCCGGTAATGCGTTGTCGATGACGCGGCGCCTGAACTCGGTGGCGAGTTCGGGGAAGGCGGCCTGGTAGGCGGCGAACTTGGCGTTCCAGTTGGCCTCCAGCACGCCGCCGTTGGCGCGCGCATTCCAGGCGGCGTAGACGTCGGCCGGAACGTGGAACGGCGGGTGGTTCCAGCCGATGTGGGCGCGGGCGGCCTCGATTTCGGCGGCGCCCAGCGGTGCGCCATGCACGTCGTGGCTGCCCTGCTTGTTCGGCGCGCCGGCGCCGATCACCGTCTTGCAGCAGATCAGCGTCGGGCGGGTGGTGTCGGCCTTCGCCTGATCGATGGCGGCTTCGATCGCTTCCGCGTCGTGGCCCTGCACGTCGCGGATCACCTGCCAGCCATAGGCCTCGAAGCGCTTGGGCGTGTCGTCGGTGAACCAGCCCTCGACGTGGCCGTCGATGGAAATGCCGTTGTCGTCGTAGAAGGCGGTCAGCTTGCCCAGGCCCCAGGTGCCGGCGAGGGAGCAGGCTTCATGCGAGATGCCTTCCATCAGGCAGCCGTCGCCGAGGAAGACCCAGGTGCGGTGGTCGACCACGGTGTGGCCGGGGCGGTTGAACTCGGCGGCCAGCACCTTCTCGGCCAGTGCCATGCCCACCGCGTTGCTGATGCCCTGGCCGAGCGGGCCGGTGGTGGTCTCGATGCCCGGCGCGTAGCCGTATTCGGGGTGGCCCGGGGTCTTGCTGTGCAACTGGCGGAAGCGCTTGAGCTCCTCGATCGGCAGGTCGTAGCCGGTGAGGTGCAGCAGCGCATATAGCAGCATCGAGCCGTGGCCGTTGGACAGCACGAAGCGGTCGCGGTCGGCCCACTTCGGGTTGGCCGGGTTGTGCTTCAGGTGGCGGCGCCACAGCACCTCGGCGATCTCGGCCATGCCCATCGGTGCGCCGGGATGGCCCGAATTGGCCTGCTGCACGGCATCCATGGCGAGGGCACGAATCGCGCCGGTGACGGGGTTGAAGACGGGGGGGCGGGCTGCGCTCGAAGACGACATGGCGTGATGGGCCTAAGCGGGGCTCAATGGCTAAAGTGTGAATTATCCTTGATTGCGCGGGTGTTTGGTAGGACGACGGTCACGCTGCCGCCCGCGGCGCGCCGTCGGAAGCGCCCCCGTGCGTGTCTGCCGGGCCGCGCCGCGCAGTGCGATAATCTGGCTGCAGGCACGCCGACCTGCGGGCGCTGCCGGGCGGCCTCGCTGCAAGAGCGGAGGAATCATGAGCCACAAACATCTGCACCTTCTGCGCGCGATCTATCAGGATCCGCCCAGCGCCAACATCCACTGGCGCGAGGTGGAGTCGCTGCTGACGCATCTCGGCGCGACGGTCGAACCCGCTCACGGCGCGCGCTTCCGCATCGTGTTGAACCGTCTGGAAATGTTTCTGCACCATCCGCACAACAGCAGCACCTGCGGCAGGCAGGACATCAAGAATCTTCGTGAATTCCTGGCGCGGGCCGGCGTGACGCTGGCCAGCTACGAAGGCAGCCAGCACTGAGGTCTGCCGGGGGATGCGCCATCACAGATGTTTGCGCCGCCGCTCCGTCAGCTTCCAGATCAGCGGTGTGAGGATGAGCTGCATCGCCAGGTCGAGCTTGCCGCCGGGAATGGCGATGGTGTTGGCGCGGCTCATGAAGGAATCGTGGATCATGCGCAGCAGGTAGGGGAAATCCACGCCGCGCGGATCACGGAAGCGGATGACCACCAGCGATTCGTCCTGCGTGGGCACTTCGCGCGCAATGAAAGGATTGGATGTGTCGACCACCGGCACGCGCTGGAAGTTGATGTGGGTGCGGGAGAACTGCGGCACGATGTAATGCACGTAGTCGTGCATGCGACGCAGGATGGTGTCGGTCACCGCCTCGGTGGAATACCCGCGTGTACGCCTGTCGCGGTGCAGCTTCTGGATCCATTCCAGGTTCACCACCGGCACGACGCCGATCAGCAGATCGACATGCTTCGTCACGTCGACCCGATCGGTGACCACCGCGCCGTGCAGACCTTCGTAGAACAGGCAGTCGGTGCCCACGGGCAGGTCTTCCCACGGCGTGAACGTGCCCTGCGGCTGGCCCCAGGCAACGGCCTCGCTCTCGAAGTGGATGTAGTGGCGGCGGCGGCCGATGCCGGATTCGCCGTAGCCGCGAAACAGCGCCTCCAGCTCCTCGAAGAGGTTGGCCTCCGGTCCGAAATGGCTGATGCCGCGCTGGCCGACGCGCTCCGCGTCCTCGATCAGCGCGTTCATCTCGCTGCGGGTGTAGCGATGGAAACTGTCGCCTTCGACGATCGCGGCGTTCACGTCCTCGCGGTGGAAGATGGCTTCGAAAGTGTGCTTGACCGTCGTGGTGCCGGCGCCGGACGAGCCGGTCACGGCGATGATCGGGTGTTTCTTGGACATCGATGTGCTCCGTGCGGCGCCGCTCAGGAACGGCCCTTGAGCCAGGCTGACCACTCTGCGAACAGCGTGGGGCTGGCGGCGGCGATCACGCCGCGCTTGACCGCCGGGCCGGCCATCAGCGTGCCGCCGTCCAGCGCGGCAGCGGAGCCGCCCGCTTCGGCGAGGATCAGCGCCCCTGCCGCATAGTCCCACAGCATCTGCCCGCCGTGCAGATAGACGTCGAGGCGGCCGGCGGCGACGAAGCACCATTCCAGCGCGCTGGAGCCGAAGTTGCGCTGCGAATAATAGGGCGGCCTGACGGCCAGTTCGTCGGCCAGGCGATTGCTGACGCGCTTGAAATCGACGCCTGCCACCGCGTCGGCAACCCGCGCCGCAGGCGCGCGCAGCGGCAGAGGGGCGCCGTTGAGGAAGGCGCCGGCGCCGCGTGCCGCGTAGAAGGCTTCGTCCGTCACCGGGTTGTAGACGACGCCGAAGTCCGGCTGATGATTCACCAGATAGGCGATTGAGACCGCAAAGAAGGGAATGCCGTTGGCGAAATTGGTGGTGCCGTCGATGGGGTCGATGCACCACAGGCCGTCGCGGCCGGCGCTCCACAGGCGGCCCTGCTCCTCTGCGCTCATTTCCTCGCCAAGCACGGCGCAGGGCACGAGCTGGGGCAGCGTCTCGGTGAAGCGCTGCTGCGAGGCGATGTCGGCCTCGGTGAACAGGGAGCCGTCGCTCTTGCGGTTACGTGCGGACTTCAGGTAACGCGGCAGGATCTCCTCGCGCGCGATGTCGCGCACGACCGATTCGAGCGCGCGCGCCTGGGTCAGCCGGCTGCTTGCATTGTTCATCTCATGCCTCTGGCAGTGATGTCCGGGGGCGCGACGCTGGCCGCGCGTGCTTCGGACGCTTCGCCGCGCATCGGCGACGCGCGGGGCAGGCCTATAATTTTACGATGATTTCCCGCTTTCATTTTCCGCTGCCGGTGCCACATGCCGGCGAGATCGAACTGCCCGACTCGGTCGCCCATCACGCAGTGAGGGTGTTGCGCCTCGGCGATGGCGATCCGCTGGTGCTGTTCGACGGTGCCGGCGGAGAAGCCGAGGCGCGCCTGGTGTTGCGCGGCAGGACGGCTTTCGCGGCACTCGGCGGCTACCGCGAGCCGCAGCGCGAGTCGCCGCTGCGTCTGGTGCTGGTGCAGGCGCTGGCCACCGGCGACAAGATGGACTGGATCGTGCAGAAGGCGGTGGAGCTGGGCGTGTCGGCCATACAGCCGATCCAGGCCGAGCGCTCGGTGTTGCGCCTTGCCGGAGAGCGTGCCGACAAGCGCCGCGCGCACTGGCAACAGGTGGCGGTTTCGGCCTGCGAGCAGTCGGGCCGCAATCGCGTGCCCGAAGTGGCGGCGCCGCTGCCGCTGGTGCAGTGGCTCGGGCGCGAATCCGCAGCGGTGCGCTACGTGCTCGCACCCGGTGGCGAATCCGTCCTCGGAGCGGGGCCAAGGCCGGCGGTCGAGGTGCACTTGATGATCGGGCCGGAAGGTGGATGGACGGAGTCCGAGCTGGCAGCCTGCCGTGCTGCCGGTTGCATTGCCGCCGGGCTTGGTCCGCGCGTGCTGCGCACCGAGACCGCGGGCCTGGCGGCGATCGCCGTGCTGCAGGCGCGCTGGGGTGATCTCTGAGCGGCAGGGCCGACCCCGGGTTTCGGTGTGCCGTGCTCCGGACAGGCTGCGCGATGCCGCCCGAGGCGTAAGGCTTCCGCTAGAATCGCGGCAATCACAAACAGTCCGGCGAGGCGTTGGCCAAGGTCTCGCCGGTGCAACGATGCGGTGAGTGCTTGAACGCCGATTCCCTGCCTGTCCCGGCCGCTGCAGCGCCGGTAGATTCCACTTCGCAGTTCGTCGCCTGGGTGCGCGGTGCTGCGCCGTACATCCACGCCTTTCGCGGCAAGACCTTCGTGCTCGGTTTCGGCGGCGAAGTCGCGGCCGGCGAGCGTGCGCAGACGCTGGCCTACGACTGCAACCTGCTCGCCGCGCTGGGCATCCGTCTGGTGCTGGTGCATGGCGCACGGCCGCAGATCGACACCGAACTGGCGCGACGCGGCCTCGAGCCGCGCTTTCACCAAGGCTTGCGCGTGACCGACGCGGCGGCGCTGGAATGCGTCAAGGCGGCGATGGCGGTGACGCGCTTCGAGGTCGAGGCGCTGCTGTCGCAGGGGTTGCCGAACACGCCGATGGCCGGCAGCTACATGCGCGTGACCGGCGGCAACTTCATCACCGCGCGGCCGGTGGGCGTGGTCGATGGCGTCGATTACCAATACACCGGCGCGGTGCGCCGCATCATCGCCGAGGAGATCAACGCCGACCTCGACCAGCAGAACGTGGTGCTGATCACGCCGCTGGGTGTGTCCCCGGCCGGCGAGATCTTCAACCTCGCGATGGAGGAGGTGGCTGAGGCGGTTGCGGTCGCGCTCAAGGCGGAAAAGCTGATCTACCTGTGTGATGCCCCGGGTCTGCTCGACAACGACGGTCGCCTGATCGAGTCGGTGACGGCCGACGAGGCGCAGCAGAAGCTCGATGCGCGCGAGGGGCTCACGGAGGATCTGCACCTCTACCTGCCCTGTGCGATCCGGTCGGTGCGACGCGGCGTGTCGCGCTGTCATCTCATCGACCGCGACAAGGACGGCGCGCTGCTGCTCGAGTTCTTCACGCGCGCGGGCGTCGGCACCGTGGTGTCGCGCGACCCGCTGTTCCGCCTGCGCGAGGCCACGATCGACGACGTCGGCGCGCTCGTGTCGCTGATCACGCCGATGGAGGCCGATGGCACGCTGGTGCGGCGCGGGCGCGAACTGCTCGAGCAGGAAATCGAGCGCTTCACCGTGGTCGAGCACGATGGCGTGCTGGTGGGATGCGCAGCACTGTACCCGTTCAGCGAAGAGAACGCCGCCGAGCTCGCCTGCCTGGCGGTGACGCCCGAATACCGTCGCGCCGGCCTCGGTGATCAACTGCTCAAGCGCATCGAGCGGCGCGCGCGGGTGCAGCGCCTGGAGCGTCTTTTCGTGCTCACCACGCGCACTGCGCACTGGTTCCGCGAGCGCGGCTTTTCCGAAACCGGCCCCGAGGCGTTACCGCAGAAGAAGCGCGATCTGTACAACTACCAGCGTCGCTCCAAGGTCTTCGTGAAGTCGCTATGACGATCGCCGACGCTCGCGCTGCGCAGCCCACGGGGCCGGCTGCGTGGTGAAGGACAGGGAGCTCTCTCTGCTGCGCACGGTCGCCGAAGGCGTCCATGGCGTGGAAGCGCTGCTCGCTGCCGATGGCCGCCTGCTGTGGATCAGTCCGTCGATCGAGCGCGTGACCGGCCGCACGCCGACGCAATGCCTCGCCGCAGGCGAGGCGATCGAGCTGCTGGTGATGGATTCCGACCGCCAGCACGGCCGCAGCATCTTCGCGCAGGCGCTGCGCAGCAGCGCTCCGCAGGACGCCGAGCTGCGCTTCGCGCGCGCGGATGGCAGCGTGGTGTGGATGGCCACGCACTGGCGACGGGTCGATGGGAACGGAGCGGAGGCGCCGCTGCTGCAGTTGTCGGCCGAGGAGATCCAGTCGCGCAAGGAAACCGAGTACAAGCTGCTCGAAACGGTGTCCGAGCTGCGTCGTGCCCGAGCGCTGCGCGAGCATTACCTGCAGCGCAGCAACGACGAGCGCCAGCGACTTGCCGCCCTGCTGAACCTGATCCGGCTCGGCATCCTGTTCATCGACAACGACCGTCGGGTGCTCTACGCCAACCGCGCGATGCTCGAGATCTGGGGCTATCCGCCCGACACCAACCTCATCGGCACGCGCGAGGCGGTGCTCAAGCAGTCGGTTGCGTCGCTGCTGGTCGAGCCCGGGGCGTTTCTCGCCCATCTCGACGATGTGGTGGCGAACCACCTCGCGGTCAGCGAGCCATTCGAGATCCGCTTTCTCGATGGCCGCATCGTGACCGACATGTCGGCGGTGGTGGTGGGGGGGCAGCAGGCGCATGCCATCGGACGGCTGTGGATCTACGAGGACATCACCGAATCGCGCCGGGTGTCGGAGCAACTGGTGGCGCTTGCGGAACGCGACCCGCTCACCAACCTGTACAACCGGCGCCGCTTCCACGAGGAGCTCGAGCGCATGCTCGTCGATGCGTCGCGGCGCAACGGCAAGGTGGGCCTGGTGGCGGTCGATCTTGACGGTTTCAAGCCGATCAATGACGCCTTCGGTCACCAGGCGGGCGATGAGGTTCTGGTGGGCCTGGCCGAGGGAGTGAGGCGCATCATCCGCCGCAACGAGATGCTCTTTCGCCTGGGGGGCGACGAATTCGCGCTCCTGGTGCCGGACACGGACACTCACGGCCTGTCCGAGCTTGCCACCCGCCTGCGCGAGGGCATCGCGGCGTTACCGTTCACGTTCGAGGGCCGTGAGGTCGGCGTCACCGCCAGCATCGGCATGGCGATCTTTCCAGAGCACGCGGCCGACGCCGCAGGCTTGATCGCGGCCGCCGACGAGGCGCTGTATCGCTCGAAAAGCGAAGGACGCAACCGCTGGACGCTGTCGTCGCGCCGGGTGGGCGAGTTGCGGCCACATTCGGGCTAGAATGCGGCCTCGGCTTCTTGATGAATCATTCTGAGGATTGAACGATGGCGCGCATGGTGAACTGCGTGAAGCTCGGCCGCGAGGCCGAAGGGCTGGATATTCCGCCGGTTCCGGGCGAGATGGGCAAGCGGATCTTCGACAACGTGTCGAAGGAGGCCTGGCAGCAATGGGTCAAATATCAGACCATGCTGATCAACGAGAACCGCCTGAACCTGATGGATGCGCGGGCCCGCAAATACCTCGCCGAACAGATGGAAAAGCACTTCTTTGGCGGTGGTGCCGACCAGGTCAGCGGCTACGTGCCGCCTGCGCAGTAAGCGCGCGAACCATCGGTTCCCGCTTGCGGGCGGCTGGCGGATGGCACAAAGCAGAAGGGGATGGCCGGTGGCCATCCCCTTCTGCTTTGTGGATGCGGCTTGGAACGCTCAGGACTCCTTGTTCCTGGCGGCTTCCTTGGCGATCGATTTTTCGTAGCGCACGTCGCTGCCCTGAACGAGGAAGACCACGAACTCGGCGATGTTCTTGGCGTGATCGCCGATGCGCTCGATCGACTTGGCGATGAACAGCAGATCGAGGCTGTTCGTGATGGTGCGCGGGTCTTCCATCATGAA
>JAFEFM010000421.1 GCA_018240585.1 Pseudomonadota bacterium | reverse complement strand
CGATCAAGGGCATCGGCGATTCGCTGATCTACCTGGTCGACCGCTGGCGCGGCAAGGACGGGCGGTGCGGCGGGATCGGCGACATCAGCATCTATGACGTGGATTTCGTGCCGATCGCAGAGGCGGACGGCACGACAGACGAGAATCCGGCAGGCCTCGGCCTGCTCGCCATCGACCACCTCACCCACAACGTGCATCGCGGCCGCATGAACGAATGGGCCGAGTTCTACCAGCGCCTTTTCAACTTCCGCGAGGCGCGCTACTTCGACATCGAAGGCAAGGTCACCGGCGTGAAGTCGAAGGCGATGACCTCGCCCTGCGGCAAGATCCACATCCCGATCAACGAGGAAGGCAACGACACCAAGGGGCAGATCCAGGAATACCTGGACCGCTACCACGGGGAAGGCATCCAGCACATCGCGCTGTCGACGGCGGACATCTATCGCAGTGTGGATGGCTTGCGCGCCAACGGCGTGACGCTGCTCGACACCCCCGACACCTATTACGAGCTGCTGGAGAAGCGCATTCCCGGCCACGGCGAGCCGCTGGAGGCGCTGCGCGAGCGCCGCATCCTGGTCGATGGCGCGCCGGGCGACCTGCTGCTGCAGATCTTTTCCGAGAACCAGCTCGGGCCGGTGTTCTTCGAGTTCATCCAGCGCAAGGGCAACAAGGGTTTCGGCGAGGGCAACTTCAAGGCGCTGTTCGAGTCGATGGAGCTGGACCAGATGCGGCGCGGCGTGCTGAAGGGCGACGCGTCGTGATTGTCTGCTGCGGGAGCTAATCCGCCCGTGACCGATCAAACCTGTCGAGCTCCGCCCGCCGACCGGCGAGAAGCGGGGCCGGAGGAGACCTGCCGTGAGCACGATGCAAGCCGAGGTCCTTGCCCCGACACTGCCGGCGATCCGCGACGACTATCGCCTGGCCGACAACCTGGAAGCGACGCATGGACAGGTCTTCCTGACCGGCACGCAGGCGCTGGTGCGGCTGCCGCTGATGCAGCGCGCGCTCGACCGCGCGGCGGGGCTGAATACCGCCGGCTTCATCAGCGGCTACCGCGGCTCGCCGCTCGGCGGTTACGACCAGCAGTTGTGGAAAGCGCAGGCGCTGCTCGATGCCAACCAGATCCGCTTCATGCCGGCGGTGAATGAAGAGCTGGGCGGCACCGCGGTGCTCGGTTCGCAGCAGGTGGAAAGCGACCCGCAGCGTACCGTCGATGGCGTGTTCGCGATCTGGTACGGCAAGGGGCCTGGCGTGGATCGCGCCGGCGACGCGCTGCATCACGGCAACATCTACGGCTCCTCGCCCCATGGCGGTGTGCTCGCGGTGCTCGGCGACGACCACGGCTGCGTGTCGTCGTCCTTCCCGCACCAGAGCGATTTCACCCTGCAGTCCTGGGGCATGCCGCTGCTCAATCCGTCGAACATCGCCGAGCTGCTCGAGTTCGGCCTGTATGGCTGGGCGCTTTCGCGCTTCTGCGGCTGCTGGGTGGGCCTGAAGGCGATCTCCGAGACGGTGGAAAGCGGCTCCACCGTCGATCTCGATGCGCTGAAGACGCGCTTCGACCAGCCGGTGGAGTTCAATCCGCCGGCGGGCGGCCTGCATTACCGCTGGCCCGACCTGCCCAGCCTCGGCATCGAGCAGCGCCTGGCGGCCAAGCTCGATGCGGCGCGCGCCTTCGCCGCGGCGAACTCGGTCGATCGCATGATCTGTCCGTCGCCGGCCGCGGACATCGGCATCGTCACCTGCGGCAAGGCCCACCTGGACCTGCTCGAAGCCTTCCGGCGGCTGGGCATCAGCCTCGCCGAGCTCGAGGCGGCCGGCGTGCGCTGGTACAAGGTCGGGCTGAGCTTTCCGCTGGAGGCGGGCCGCATGCGCGCGTTTGCGGCGGGGCTTAAGGAAATCCTGGTCGTCGAGGAGAAGGGGCCGGTCGTCGAGCGACAGATCAAGGATCTGTTCTACAACGCCGAGCCGGCGCGGCGGCCGGTGGTCGTTGGAAAGACTGCCGCGGACGGCACGCCGATGCTGTCCGCGCTGGGCGAGCTGCGGCCGTCGCGGGTGATGCCGGTGGTGGCCGAATGGCTGGCAGGGCATCGTCCGGCGCTGGACCAGCGCCAGCACATCGTCGATCACGTCGCCGAATTCACCGCGCCGCCGCTGCTGTCGAACGAGGCCGACGACGTGCGTCGCGTGCCCTTCTTCTGCTCCGGCTGTCCGCACAACACGTCCACCCGCGTGCCCGAGGGCTCGCGCGCGCAGGCCGGGATCGGCTGTCACTTCATGGCGTCGTGGATGCCGGGCCGCGAGACCGGCGGCCTGATCCAGATGGGGGGGGAGGGCGTCGACTGGGTCGCGCATTCGCAATTCACCCGTACGCCCCATGTGTTCCAGAATCTGGGCGACGGCACTTATTTCCATTCGGGCTTTCTCGCCATCCGCCAGGCGGTGGCGGCGCAGACGAACATCACCTACAAGATCCTTTACAACGATGCGGTGGCGATGACCGGCGGCCAGCCGATCGACGGCAAGGTGACGGTCGATGGCATCGCCCGCCAGGTCGAGGCCGAGGGAGCGCGGCGGGTGGCGGTGGTGAGCGATGACCCGGACAAGTACAGGGGACACGAAGGCTTTTTCCCGCGCGGCACGACCTTCCACCATCGCAGCGAGCTCGACTCGGTGCAGCGCGAACTGCGCACCGTTCCGGGCGTTACGGTACTGATCTACGACCAGACCTGCGCGGCCGAGAAGCGCCGCCGGCGCAAGAAGGGCGAGTACCCCGATCCGGCGCGGCGCATCTTCATCAACACCGCGGTGTGCGAGGGTTGCGGCGACTGCGGCAGGCAGTCGAACTGCCTGTCCATCGTGCCGGTCGAGACGCCTTTGGGGCGCAAGCGCATGATCGACCAGTCGTCCTGCAACAAGGACTATTCCTGCGTCAATGGCTTCTGTCCGAGCTTCGTGTCGGTGCTGGGCGGTCAGCTCAGGAAGCCGGCCGGCGCCCGCATTGACGACGCGCGCCTGGATGCCCTGGTGGCGGCGCTGCCGACGCCGGCGCCGCCGGCTTGGGACGCACCGTACGACCTGCTCGTCACCGGGGTCGGCGGCACCGGCGTGGTCACGCTCGGTGCGCTGGTCAGCATGGCAGCCCATCTCGAGGGAAAGAGCGCGTCGGTGCTCGACTTCATGGGCTTCGCGCAGAAGGGCGGACAGGTGCTCGCCTTCGTGCGGCTGGCGTTGCGGCCCGAGTTGCTGAACCAGGTGCGCATCGACACCCAGCAGGCCGACGCGCTGCTGGCCTGCGACCTGGTGGTCGGCGCCAGCAACGATGCGCTGCAGACGGTGCGTCGCGGACGCACGCAGATCGTCGCCAACACCCACGAGATCCAGACCGCGAAGTTCGTGCACGAGCCCGATGCCGACCTGCATGCGGGCGCACTGCTGGCGAAGATGCGCTTCGCCGCCGGCGCCGAGCGGGTGAGGACCTGCGATGCGCAGGCGCTCGCGCTGAAGCTGCTCGGCGACACGATGGCGGCGAACGTGCTGCTGCTCGGCTATGCCTGGCAGCTCGGGCTGGTGCCGGTGTCGATCGCCGCGCTGGATCGCGCGATCGAACTGAACGGCGTGGCGGTGAAGGCCAATCGCCATGCCTTCCGCCTTGGCCGACTGACGGCCGGCAATCCGGCGGCGCTCGCCGGGCTGGCGGGCGAGGGGGTGGCGACCGACGGCGGCGCTGGCTCCGAGACCGAACTCGCGGCCCTTGTTGCGCACCGGGTCGAATACCTGACGGCCTATCAGGATGCCGCCTATGCGATGTTCTACCGGGTATTGGTGGATCGGGTCGCCGCCGTCGAGCGCGGCGTGATCGGCGAGGCCGCGCCATTGCGGCTGGCGACCACCGTCGCCCGCGTGTATGCGCAACTGCTTACCTATAAGGACGAGTACGAGGTGGCGCGGTTGTTCGCGGACGGCCGCTTCCGGCGTGCGCTGGAGGCACAGTTCGAGGGCGACTACACGCTGCGCTTCCACATGGCGCCGCCCTTGCTCGCCAAACCGGACGCCAGCGGCCGGCCGCGCAAGCTCGACTTCGGGCCGCGCCTCATGCTGCTGATGAAACTGCTCGCACGCGGCAAGATGCTGCGCGGCACGGCGCTCGATTTCTTCGGCCGAACCGATGAGCGCCGCATGGAGCGGGCGCTGCCAGTGGATTATGCGCGCGCGATCGAAGCGCTGTTGCCACGGCTGACCGCCGATACGCTCGACCAGGTGGTGCGCTACGCCGCGCTGGCCGGGGGCATCCGTGGCTATGGGCCGGTCAAGCTGGCCAACCTGCGGCAGGTGAAGCGGCGCGAGCGCGCGCTGGCGCACGAGCTGGGCATCGACTGCTTCGTCAGCGAGGCGGTGCAGCGGATGCTCGATGACGGCTCGAGTGCGAACGATGCGCACGGCATGACCGCCGAGGCGGCCCGCCACTGACGAGCCCCGCAAGGGACGCAAGAGCGGCGTCGGCTGTCCGTGAGATCAACAGGCGTTCTGGCTGGCGGGCAGTGGAAGGCTCGCGGGCTGCAGCGCGACCACGTCGCCGATCATGATCAGCGCGGGGGCGCGGATCGCCGCTTCGCGCACGGCCGCCGGAAGCCGCGCCAGCGGGCTGTGCACGCTGCGCTGCTGGGGCGTGGTCGCGGCGTGGATCACTGCGGCCGGTGTGTCGGCAGGCAGGCCGTGCGCGATCAGTTCGCGGCAGATGATGTCGAGCGCGCCGAGGCCCATGTAGATCACCACCGTCTGATTGGGGCGGGAGAGCGCGCTCCAGTCGAGGTCCACCGTGTCGTTCTTGAGGTGGCCGGTGGCGAAGACCAGCGTCTGCGCGTGCTCGCGATGCGTGAGCGGAATGCCGGTGGTCGAGGCCGCGCCGGCGGCGGCGGTGATGCCGGGGACGATCTCGCAGGGCAGGCCGGCGGCCATCAACGCCTGCATTTCTTCGCCGCCGCGGCCGAAGATGAAGGGGTCGCCGCCTTTGAGCCGAACAACCTTCAGCCCCTCGCGCGCGAGGTCCACCAGCACCTGGTTGATTTCCCCCTGCGGCAGGGCGTGATTGCCTGCCTCCTTGCCGGCATAGACGCGGCGCGCGGTGGAAGGGATCAGGTCGAGGATGGCCGCCCCCACCAGGTGGTCAAAAACGACGGCCTCCGCCGAGGCGATCAGCCGCGCGGCCTTGACCGTCAGCAGGTCGGGATCGCCAGGTCCGGCGCCGACCAGCCATACCTTGCCATTGCCTTCCCGGCCGCGGACCGCGTCGGCATTTCCGCGTGCTGCCGGACCGGATCGGTCCATGCGAACGGGATGCTGCTCGCGACGGCTTCGAGCGCGTGATGCCGCTGCGGTATCGGGCGTGCGCAGGGCGGCGGGCGTCTGCAGCAGGGCTTGGGACATGGCTTCGGCTCCGGATGACGGCATGCACGAATGTCATGCCTGGATATGCGTTCGGTACGCCGGGAACTTTATCCCTACCCTCGGCGTGGAAAATTAACCCAAATCAAGGATCGCCGGTCCCGACGAAATCGATACTGCAGCCCGTCAGGCCGTCTAGTTCAGTTCGTTTCCACGCGTGGCAAGGAGAAAACAATGCATAACAGTAAGTGGCTCTTGAAATCGATCGGGCTGGCGGTGTTGCCGCTCGCGTTCGCAACCGCTTGGGCCGAGGATGCGCCGGATGCCCACAAGGATGTCTCTCCTGCCGAGATGAAGTATCAGGCGGGTGCATCGCCGCTCGCTGGCGTGGAAATGCACCAGGACGTCAACCCCAAGGCTCCGACAATGACCAAGGCCGAGTTCGACAAGGCCCGCCAGATCTATTTCGAGCGTTGCGCCGGCTGCCACGGCGTGCTGCGCAAGGGCGCGACCGGCAAGCCGCTGACGCCGGACATCACCCTGACCAAGGGCACCGACTATCTGAAGGTCTTCATCGAATACGGTTCACCGGCCGGCATGCCGAACTGGGGCACGTCGGGCGAACTGACCAAGGAAGAAGTCGACCTGATGGCGCGCTACGTGCAGCAGACGCCTCCGCAGCCGCCGGAATTCGGCATGCCCGAGATGAAGGCGACGTGGAAGGTCATCGTGCCGCCGGAGCAGCGTCCGGCGAAGAAGATGAACAACTACAACCTGGACAACATTTTCTCGACCACGCTGCGTGACACCGGCGAGGTGATGCTGATCGACGGCGACACCAAGAAGGTCATCAACATCGTCAAGACCGGCTACGCGGTGCACATTTCGCGTACCTCGGCTTCGGGCCGCTACCTGTACGTGATCGGTCGCGATGCGAAGATCAACCTGATCGACCTGTGGATGCCGAAGCCCGACAACGTCGCCGAGATCCGCACGGGCCTCGAGGCGCGTTCGGTCGAGACCTCGAAGTACAAGGGCTTCGAGGACAAGTACGCGATCGCCGGCTCCTACTGGCCGCCGCAGTTCGTGATCATGAAGGGCGACACGCTGGAACCGCTGCGCATCGTCGGCACCCGTGGCATGACGGTGGACACGCAGGAATACCACCCCGAGCCGCGCGTCGCCTCCATCGTGGCCTCGCACTTCAAGCCCGAGTTCGTGGTGAACGTGAAGGAGACCGGCAAGATCCTGATGGTCGACTATTCCGACATCAATGCGCTGAAGACGACCGAACTGCAGGCCGCGCGCTTCCTGCATGACGGCGGCTGGGATGCCAGCAAGCGCTACTTCATGGTGGCGGCCAACCAGTCGAACAAGGTCGCAGCGGTCGATGCGAAGGACGGCAAGATCGCCGGCATCATCGAAGTGGGCAAGATCCCGCACCCGGGCCGCGGCGCCAACTTCGTCGATCCGCAGAACGGACCGGTGTGGGCCACCGGCCATCTCGGCGACGAGACCATCTCGCTGATCGGCACCGATCCGGCCAAGCACAAGGCCAATGCCTGGAAGGTGGTGCGCACGCTCAAGGGCCAGGGTGGCGGCTCGCTGTTCCTGAAGACCCATCCGAAGTCGCAGAACCTGTGGGTCGATACCGCGCTGAACCCGGATCCCAAGGTCAGCCAGTCGATCGCGGTGTTCGACATCAAGAATCTCGACAAGCCTTATGAGGTGCTGCCGATCGCCGACTGGGCGAACCTGGGTGAGGGCGCCAAGCGCGTGCTGCAGCCCGAGTACAACCAGAAGGGCGATGAGGTGTGGTTCTCGGTGTGGTCGGCGAAGAACCAGGAGTCGGCGATCGTGGTCGTGGATGACAAGACGCGCAAGCTGAAGACGGTCATCAAGGATCCGAAGCTGATCACCCCGACCGGCAAGTTCAATATGCTCAATACCCAGCACGACATCTACTGATCCTGAACGATCAGCAGTGACAGACGGGCGGCCTGCGGGCCGCCCGTCTGCTTGTGGCTTGCGCGTCAATCCCCTTCGCGCGAAAGGGCGGTTGATGCGAGTCAAGGTGGTTCGATGCATTGCCTCGCATCCTGTCGGTCATTGAGTCGAGAAGGATTTCGTCATGAAGTTGCCGCCCGTTTTCGTTCATGCCGCGGTGTTGATCGGGGCTGCACTTGTCGCGGCCTACGCCTCTGCAGCCGAATTGCCCGATGCGCAGCGGCAGCGCGAGCTGACGCACATGGTTCGCCAGGATTGCGGCTCCTGTCATGGCCTGACCCTGGCAGGCGGCCTGGGGCCGGCGCTGACGGCGGAGGCTCTTGCCGGCAAGCCTGCCGACAGCCTCGCGGCGACGATCTACGCCGGACGCCCGGGGACCCCCATGCCACCGTTCCGCGGCATCGTCAGCGAGACCGAAGTCGCGTGGATCGTGCAGCAACTTCTTCGCGGCTTCCCGCCCGACGGCGGCGCGGCGGCGCGCGCGAACTGATTCGTTTCCTACTTCATGCGTCGTGCTCGTTTTCCGCAAACCTTGGCTGCAGGAGTTTCCATGTCGTCCGCTTCGAAGATCCAGCCTGTGCCGGCCGCCGACGCGTGTCGTGCCGCGTGCGCCCGGCTTGCCCCGCTTGCGCTGTGGGGCCTTTTGCTGCCGGCCATCGTGCTGCTGTTGTCCGCCTGTAGCACGGTTGCGCCGCCGGCTGCGGTGCGCGGAACAGGGGATCTGGGTGTTGTCATCGAGCGTGCCGACGGCAGGGTGAAGATCGTGGAAACGAGCGGCCGCAGCGTGCTGGCGAGCGTGCAGGGGTTGGGCGACCTGTCCCATGCGTCGGTGGTGTTTTCACGGGACGGACGTTATGCCTACGTGTTCGGCCGCGACGGCGGCCTGACCAAGGTCGATCTGCTCACCGCCAGCATCGTCGGGCGCGTCGTGCAGGGCGGCAATTCGATCGGCGGGGCGATCTCGCAGGATGGGCGCATCGTCGTGGCGCAGAACTACGAGCCGGGCGGGATCAAGGCGTTCAACGCCGACACGCTGGAGCTGATCGCCGACGTGCCGGCGAGCTATGGCAGCGAGGGCAAGCGCTCCAAGGTGGTGGGCCTGGCCGACCTGCCGGGTAACCGGTTCATCTATTCGCTGTTCGAGGCGGGCGAGATCCGCATCACCGATTTTTCCGACCCCGGGAAACCCGTCACGCAGAGCTTCGCTGCCGGCAAGCAGCCCTACGATGCCCTGGTCACGCCCGATGGCCGCTACTACATCGCGGGTCTGTTCGGCGAGGACGGGCTGGCGCTGCTGGACCTGTGGCAGCCGGAGAAGGGCAGCCGCAGGATCCTGTCCGGTTACGGCCGCGGCGAGCAGCCTCTGCCGGTGTTCAAGATGCCCCACCTGCGTGGCTGGGCCGTGGCGGGCGGACGGGCCTATCTGCCGGCGATCGGTCGCCACGAAGTGCTGGTGGTCGACATGACGACCTGGCAGGAAGTGGGGCGTATCCCGGTGAAGAGCCAGCCGGTGTTCGTCATGGCGCGCCCGGATGGCCGCGAAGTGTGGGTCAATTTCGCCTTCCCGGACAATGGCTGGGTGCAGGTGGTCGACACCCTGAGCCAGAAGATCACCACCACGCTACAGCCGGGCCGGGCGATCCTGCACATGGAATTTACCCCGCGCGGCGAGGAGGTCTGGCTGTCCGCGCGCGACGACAACCGCGTCATGGTCTACGACACCCAGAGCCATCAGAAGCGGACCCAATTCGACGCGGCCAGCCCCAGTGGCATCTTCTTCACCAGCCGCGCCGCGCGCATGGGGTTCTGAATGGGCTCCACGCCACGTAGGGTCTGCCTGCCACAAGACCTGGATGCGAACGGCTTCCGTCTGTTGAACGACTGGCAGCGCGACTTTCCTCTCGTCTCACGACCCTTTGAGCGCATCGGCGAATCGGTGGGGATGGCTGAACAGGAGGTGATTGCCGCCTACCGCCGCTTCATCGATCAGGGATTGGCGAGTCGCGTCGGCGCCGTCTTCGCGCCGCGTCGGCTCGGGGCAAGTGCCCTGGCTGCGCTGGCTGCGCCGCCCGAACGGCTGGAGGACGTGGCGGCGCGGATCAGCCGCGAGCCGGCGATCAATCACAACTACCAGCGCGAACATGCCTACAACCTTTGGTTCGTGGTCACCGCAGCGTCGCCCGAGCACATGCGCGCGGTGGTGGCCGGCATCGAGCACGACACCGGCTGCCCCGTCATCGTGCTGCCGCTGGAGGAAGAGTTCCACATCGATCTCGGTTTCGACCTGACAGCCGGCGCGGGTGCGAAGCGCGGGGCAGGCGCGAGCGGAGATGCGGCGAACCTGGCGGCTGCGCCGGGGGCGATGCCGTTCCTGACACGCGAGTCCGCGTGCGCGCTGCCGGCGCTCGAGCGCGAGTTGATCACCGCGCTGCAGGCGGGGCTGCCGCTGGTTGCCGAACCGTTTGCCGCGCTGGGGGAACGGGCTGGCCTGACCGAAGGCATGGCGCTGGAATTGATCGAGCGCTGGCTGGCTGAGGGCTTGATCCGCCGGCTCGGCGTCGTCGTGCGTCATCATGAGCTCGGCCTCGAGGCCAATGCGATGTGCGTTTGGGACGTGCCCGACGGCATCGTGTCCGCGCTCGGCCGGCGGCTGGCCGCCGAGCCGGCGGTAACGCTCTGCTACCGGCGCCGACGCGCGCTGCCGGGCTGGCGCTACAACCTGTTCTGCATGATCCACGGCAGCGCGCGCGATGCGGTGCTGGCCGCGCGCGACGACCTGGCGGAGCGGCTGGGGCTGGATGCCCATCCGCATGACGTGCTGTTCAGTTGCCGGCGTTTCAAGCAGACCGGCGCCTGCTACCTGCCGCCCAAGGAGGGCGCTCATGTCTGAACGTAGCGGGGTAGCGGCAAGACGCGAGCCGGACGAGGTGGATCGCAAGCTCATCAATGCGCTGCAGGGGGATTTCCCGCTGGTCGAGTCGCCCTACGCAGAAGTCGGCAAGCGGCTCGGCCTGAGTGAAGCCGAAGTGCTGGCGCGGCTGCAGGGCCTGCTCGACGATCGCGTGCTGACCCGCTTCGGGCCGATGTTCCAGATCGAGCGCATGGGCGGCGCCTTCTGCCTGGCGGCCATCGCCGTGCCGGAGGAGCGATGGGCGCGTACCGTCGAGGCGGTGAACGCCTTTTCCGAGGTTGCGCACAACTACCGCCGCGACCATGCGCTCAACATGTGGTTTGTGCTCGCGACCGAGGTGCCGCAGGGCATTGCCGAGGTGGCGCAGCGCATCGAGGCGGCGACCGGGCTGGCGGTTCACCTGTTTCCCAAGGAACGGGAATACTTCGTCGAAATGAAGCTGGAGGCCTGATGAACGCGCCCGTGACCGCCGTGCCGGAGCAGGACGATCTCGACCGGCGCATCGTGCTCGCCACCCAGGCGGGTCTGCCCCTCGTGCCCCGGCCTTACGCCGCGGTGGCGGAGCAGGTCGGCAGCAGCGAAGCGGAGGTGCGCCGCCGGCTCGCGGCGATGCTCGAATCGGGCCGCGTCCGCCGCATCGGCGCGGTGCCGAACCACTACGCGATCGGTTACACCGCCAACGGCATGAGCGTGTGGGACATCGCCGACGAGGTCATCGACGCGGTGGGCGAGCGCGTCGGCGGGCTCGACTTCGTCACCCATTGCTATCGCCGTCCGCGCCATCTGCCGGACTGGCCCTACAACCTCTTCGCGATGGTCCACGCGGCCAGCCGCGAGGCCGCGCTTGCCCGCGTGGCGGAGATCGCGGCGCTGATCGAGGGCGAATTTCGCGGCGCATGCCGCCGGCGCGACGTGCTGTTCTCCAGCGGCATCCTGAAAAAGACCGGTTTGCGCATCGGTGGATGAGGTGCGGCGACGCCCTTGACCAGCGTCATTTTCTTGCCCAGGGTGCTCGGCTGTAATCGCTGCATACAGGAGAGCCCCATGTTCCGCATCTCGCATTTCATCCGCGAACTCGACCATCCCACCCCGGCGGGGCCGCACCGCAACCCGCCCGGCCCGGTGGTGATCTGGAATCTGATCCGGCGCTGCAACCTGACCTGCGAGCACTGCTACTCGATCTCCGCCGACAAGGATTTTCCGGGCGAGCTCGATACCGCCGAAGTCTTCAAGGTGATGGTCGACCTGAAGGCGGCGCGCGTGCCGGTGCTGATCCTGTCGGGCGGCGAGCCCCTGCTGCGCCCGGACATCTTCGACATCGCGCGGCGGGCGAAGGCAATGGGCTTCTATGTCGCGTTGTCGTCCAACGGCACGCTGATCGATGCCTCGAACATCGATGCGATCGATGACATCGGCTTCGACTACGTCGGCGTCAGCCTCGACGGCATCGGCGCCACGCACGACCATTTCCGCCGCAAGGAGGGCGCGTTCGACGCCTCCCTGGCGGGCATCCGCCTGTGCCTGGCGCGCGGCATCAAGGTTGGCGTGCGCTACACCATGACCGAAGGCAACGCCCACGACCTGCCGGCCCTGCTGAAACTGGTCGAGGACGAGGGCATCGACAAGTTCTACTTCTCGCACCTGAACTACGCCGGGCGTGGCAACAAGCACCGCGCCGGCGATGCGCGCCATCGCACGACGCGCGAAGCGATGGAGCGGCTGTTCGAAACCTGCCTCGACCTGCACCGCCGCGGCATCGACAAGGATTTCGTCACGGGCAACAACGATGCGGACGGTGTGTTCCTGCTGCACTGGGTGCGCGAGCGCTTTCCCGAGCGCGCGGCGCACATCGAGGCCAAGCTGCGGCAGTGGGGCGGCAACGCCAGCGGCGTCAACGTGGCCAACATCGACAATCTCGGCGTGGTGCATCCGGACACCATGTGGTGGCATGTGCCGCTGGGCAATGTGCGTCAGCGGCCTTTCGGCGAGATCTGGAATGACCTCTCCGATCCGCTGCTGGCGGGCCTGAAGCAGCATCCACGCACGCTCGAGGGACGCTGCGGCGCGTGCCGCTACATCGACATCTGCAACGGCAGCTCGCGCGTGCGCGCCGGCCAGGTCACTGGCAACCCGTGGGCGGAGGATCCGGCGTGTTATCTCAGCGACGAGGAAATCGGCGTGACGGCGGCCGACTATGGTAACGAGCGTGTCGTCACCACGCCGTGGATCCGGTTGCAGGAGCAGAACGCGTGAATCCCTTCATCCGTGTGATCGTCCTGTGGGTGCTGGCGATGATTGCGTTCTTCGCCGTGCAGGCCTTCGCCGCCGATGTGGGCGTGGATGCGCGACCGCTTTTCCGCGAGCATTGTGCGAGCTGTCATTCACCCGATCGCCTTGGCGGCATGGGGCCGGCGCTGTTGCCCGACAATCTCGCGCGCCTGCGCAAGGCGGAGGCGGTGCAGGTGATCGGCTCGGGGCGTGCGGCAACGCAGATGCCCGCCTTCTCCGACAAGCTGTCGAAGGACGAGATCGCCGCACTGGCTGATTTGATCTATACGCCGGTAGTGCCTGCGCCTGCATGGAGTGAGGCGGACATCCGCGCTTCGCGCGTCCAGCATGTCGATCCGAAGGTGCTGGCCGACAAGCCGGTGTTCGATGCCGATCCGCTGAACCTGTTCCTGGTCGTTGAAGCCGGCGATCACCACGTCAGCGTGCTCGACGGTGACAAGCTCGAACCCATCCATCGCTTCCAGTCGCGCTTCGCGCTGCACGGCGGCCCCAAGTTCACGTCAGATGGCCGCTATGTCTTCTTCGCCTCGCGTGATGGCTGGGTGAGCAAGTTCGATCTGTGGAACCTGAAGACGATCGCCGAAGTGCGTGCCGGCATCAACACGCGCAACGTGGCGGTGTCGAGCGATGGGCGGTTCGTCATCGCGGCGAACTATCTGCCGCAGAACCTGGTGTTGTTCGATGCGGACCTGAATTTGGTGAAGGTCATCGAGGCGGCCACGCTCGACGGCAAGCAGCAATCGCGCGTGTCGGCCGTGTATGACGCGGCGCCGCGCAAGAGCTTCGTCGCCGCGCTCAAGGACGTGCCGGAGATCTGGGAAATCAGTTACGACGAAAAGGCGCCTCCGATCTACGACGGCTATGTGCACGACTACCGCATGAAGGAGGGGGCGCCCAAACCAGGTTTCCTCAACCCGCGGCGCACGCCGCTGGAGGACGTGCTCGACGATTTCTACTTCGACCAGGATTATCGCCAGGTGATGGGCGCCAGCCGCGAGGGCAGGGGCCAGGTGATCAACCTCGACGTGCGGCGCAAGGTCGGCGAACTCTCGCTCGACGGCATGCCGCACCTGGGCTCGGGCATCACATTCAACTGGAACGGCCGGCCGGTGATGGCGAGCACCAACCTGAAGGCGGCGGAAGTCACGGTGATCGACCTCAAGACCTGGCAGGTGGTCAAGCGCATCCCCACGCGTGGCCCGGGCTTCTTCCTGCGCAGCCATGAGAACAGCCGTTACGCCTTCGTCGATTCGATGATGAGCCCGTCGGCCAAGAACATCCTGCAGGTGATCGACAAGCAGACGCTGGAAGTGGTGAAGGAAATCCATGGCGAGCCGGGTCGTACGCTGGCCCATGTCGAATTTACCCGCGATGGCCGCTTTGCACTCGCAAGCCTGTGGGAGGCCGATGGCGCCATCATCGTGTACGACGCGCAGACACTGAAGGAGGTCAAGCGCCTGCCGATGAGCAAGCCCGTCGGCAAGTACAACGTGTGGAACAAGATCACCCGCGACGAAGGCACCAGCCACTGAATCCCCCGACGCAGGGGCCGAGGCGGTGCGGCTCCTGCGCATACCATGCGCCCACGAAGCGCGATTCATCCGCCCCTATAGAGCTCCAACATGGCACTGATACGACTCGACGAACCCACCTCCCACCGGATTCCACCAGACACCTTCTCGCTGTTTGCCCTCGGTTTCCGCCCCTTCTACCTGCTGGCCGCACTGTTCTCGATGCTGGCCGTCCCGGTCTGGGCCCTCGTTTATTCCGGGGTGCTGCACACCCAGATGCCCGGCATCTGGTGGCATGCGCACGAAATGATCTTCGGCTTCGCCGCGGCGGTCATCGTGGGCTTCCTGTTCACCGCCGGCAAGGCCTGGACCGGCCTCGACACCCCCACCGGCAAGCCGCTGGCAATGCTCTCCGCAGTGTGGATCGCCGGACGGCTGGCGATGGCCTTCGGCAGCAGCGCCGTCGCCGCCATCGTGGATGTGGTGTTCCTGCCGGTGTGCGCGGCGATCTTCTTCGCCGTGCTGCTGCGCTCCAAGAGCAAGCGCAACTACTTCATCGGCGGTCTGCTGAGCGTGCTGTCGCTGGCAAATCTGGCCTTCCATCTGGCGCAGCTCGGCATCGTGGCGGTGGATCCACTCAAGGTGCTGCATCTCGCGCTCAGCCTGATCGTGCTGCTCGAGACGATCATTGCCGGCCGGGTGGTGCCGATGTTCACCGCCAACGCGCTGCGCGGTGTCAAGCAATGGCGCAACAAGGGCTTCGACTACGCCGCCATTGCCTTTACCGCAGTGGCGCTGGTGTTGTGGGTGGCCGACGCCGGCCCGTGGGGGGCGGCTGTTGCGGTGATTGCAGCGCTGATGCAGTTCGCGCGGACCTGGGGCTGGAACCCGGTGGCGACCCGCGTCAATCCGCTGCTGTGGGTGCTGCATGTGTCGCATCTGTGGATTCCGGTCGGACTGTTGCTGCTGGCCATCACGCAACTGGGCATGGTGCCGCGCTCGGCCGGCGTGCACGCGCTGGCCATCGGCTCCACTGGGGGGCTCATCATCGGCATGATGACCCGCACGGCGCTGGGCCATACCGGCCGCATGTTGACGGCGGGGCCGGTGGAAACGACTGCCTACGTGCTGGTGCAGATCGCCGCCGTCGCGCGCGTGCTGACCGTGGCGGCAATCCCCGCGGCCGCCACCGGCGGCGTGCATCTGGCGGCGACGCTGTGGGCGATCGCGTTCGGGCTCTACGCCTGGCGCTATTTCCCTTTCCTGACGCGAGCGCGGGTGGATGGCAAGGCGGGCTGATCCTGGGTACGAATTCCCCCCAGCGCCATCGTCCCAAAGCGCGGGTAGCCTCGCGTGTTGTGGCGCTGATCAATCGGTCCGGCTGGGTACCGAAGGTGACTGCAGCACCGGTCTCGGCAGGCGGTGCGCGGCGGGTGGTGCGCCGCTGATGTTTGCTGCAGGTCTCAGCACGAGGCGGCCTTCGACTTCCACCCGCCTGCCGTCGAACGCCGCGATCTCCTCCGCCGGCCGCGGACCGTCACCGAGGGCGACCCGCGCCGGGGCATCGTCGAGCGCGAGCGGGTCGTAGGCCGCGGCGCTTCCTTGCAGTGTGATGACGACGTCGCCCAGCTTCACTTCTTCGCGCGGGGCGCCGGGGCGCGGCATCTTCTTCAGTGTCGGCACCGCGAGGTAGGTGCCGCACAGTCGCACGAGGCACCCGTCGGCATCGCGCAGATGGTCGGCGTGGGTGCAGCGGCGGGGCGTGTTCGGGTCCATGCCGGTTCAGACGTCGGTGCGCACCGCGATCGAGGTGGCATGGCTGCCGTGCGTCTTGCTCGCGAGATGTTCCTGGTGGAAGGTCTGGCTCTTGTCGGTGGTGCCATACATGGAGAAGTTCCAGGCGCGGTCGATGAAGTTCCATGAACTCACGCCCTTGCTCGCCGCGTAGGCGGCGGTCACCGCGAAGTTCTCCAGCGTGATGTTGTCGCTGCCGTCCTTCATGATCACGCCGGCCCAGTGGTAGTTCCAGGTGCTCTCCCCCGGATAGCTCCTGAAGCCTGGCATGTCGCCTTCGGTGGCCATCGAGTACGACTCGCCGACCTCGGGGTTGGCGTAGAAGTTGATGCCCGCTTCCTTGTCGAACTTGTCCATGCCGGCATTGCCGAGCGCGAGATACATCGTCTTGGCCTCGGCGATCGTGGCCGGCTTGCGGAACACCTTGGTCTGGCTCTGCGAGCCGGCGATGGCGCCGCCGATCGCGCCGATGATGCCGCCGACCACCGCCCCCGGCCCGGCACCGACGCCGCCGATGAAGCTGCCCACCAGGGCGCCCAGGCCTGCACCCACCGCGGCACCGCCGAGCGCACCGGCGGCGGTGTTGCTCTTCATATCGTAATGCACGCCCTCGACGACGAAGGCGGCATTGTCGGCACGCGCGATGAACGCGGGCAACAGGTCCATGTAAACCTGATTGGCCATCGCGTTCGGCCCGCCCTTGATCCAGTCGGACACGGTCGCGTCGTCGATGCCCTTGCCCAGCTTCACCACGCCGTTGTCGCGATACACCACGCTGCGGTCGTCGCCGCCGGTCGAGCCGGTCACCGCTGCCGACGAGCGGCCGCAATCGGTCCACAGCGCCATCGGTCCATTGGCGGTGCCTTCGGTGTCCGTGCCGCCGGGCGCATTGGCGTTCTCGGCACCGGCATGGGCACCTCCGGGCTTGGTGAGGAAACGGGGCTCGACCTTGCTCAATGCGTTGCCGTCGACGCTGACAGAACCGCCACCTGCGGACAGCTCGATGGACGAACCCTGCTTCCCGGCCTTCTGCAGCTTGGCATTGGCGCCGCTGATGAGCCCCGGCGCCGCATACAGGCTCTGCGCACCGAACAGCGCGCTCTGCCGGCCCTCGCCGACCTGCGCGTTGCCGGCCGGCAACGCCTCCACCGTGTAGCGCTGCACCTCGCTGCCGGCCGTGCGCGGCTCGCCTTGCGGCAACAGATCCCTGGCCGAGCGGCCTGCGACAACCCGGTCGGCAACCGCGCTCGCCTGCCGTTCGAGCGGGGCATCGGCAGCGTCGAAGGCATTGGCCGGGCCCAGTCCGTGGCGCTGCTGCACCACGTGGGCAGCTTCGTGCGCAGTGAGCCACAGGCTGGGGGTGGAACGGAAGGCGATCGAGGAACCGGTGGCGTAAGCCTCGGCACCCAGGGTATCGCAGGCGTCGGCAGGCGCATTGCCCTGATGGATGCGGACCGAGGACAGATCGTGGCGGTCGCCGAAGGTCTGCTCGAGGCGTGCGAGATGGGGCAGGTGCTCGCCGCTGCCCGGGATGCCGGACATCGCGACCTCGTCGACCGCCTGCCGCGGCGCGCTCGCGCTCAGGAAGCGCGGCATGCCGCCGGCGGCGTGCGGCCGAGCGGCGGCAGGGTGAGGCGCGTGCGCCGCGGAGGCCGACGGAGCCCTTCGTCGCTGCAGGAATGCCAATGAGCCCGCCATGAGCGCCTCCGGGAAGGGTGAGCGCGAAGCGGACCTGCGACGAGCCCACGTGCGCCATCTGGAACCAGGCTTTCACTATAGATGGCGGCAGCCAGCGTCGCCCGGATCGCGGCGTCCTATCCCAGGCTGGTGCGTAGGCGGCCGATGTCGGGGATGTGGATCGTGCGTCCTTCGACCTCGATCAGGCCGGCGTTGCTCAGCTCGTGCAGGATGCGCGAGAAGTGTTCCTGGGTGAGGTTGAGCCGCGATGCGATGGTGCCCTTGCTGGTGGGTAGCCGGATGGAAACGCGACCTTCCGGCGGAGTTTCCTGACGGATTTCTTCCTCACGCAGCAGATAGCCGACGATGCGGTCACGGCCCGATCGCAGCGAGTAACTCTCGACGTCGGCCATCAGTCCGTGCAGGCGCTGTGAAAGACCCGCGATGATCTTGCGGCAGAACAGCGGGTCGCCTGCCAGTTCGTCGAAGAAGACCTGCTTGCCGATGTGCAGCAACTGCGCTTCGGTCAGAGCCTGCGCCATGACGACATAGGGCTTGTCCATGAACATCACCGCCTCGCCGAAGGTCTGCCCTGGTCTCAGGATTTCCACGACCTTCTCGTTGCCGTCGGCCGACGTGAAGGCGAGCTTGATCTGGCCCGCGAGGATCAGGTGGAAGCCGGTGCAGGTGTCGCCGCGATGGAACAGGATCTCGCCTTTCGGCACCCTGACCTCGCGCACCCCCCGGGCAATGCGTGCCACCTCGTTGCTGGACAAGCCGTTGAACAGCGGCGCCTGCGTGAGCAGGCCGCTGAGGCGTTCGATATCCGGCGTGCTGGCGGCCGGAACGGCGGCGGTCCCCATCGCGTCCAGGCTGTCCTTGCAGGGGAGGTCGCAGTGGCTCATCGCGTCATCTCGTCAATTGGGCATAGAACATGGGGAGTCGGGCAGGCAGCTCGTCCGGCTTGCGGATCACGGCAAAGCCCGAAGGGCCGAACAGGTGCGGCAGGTAGCCGGCACCTTCGCGGTCTATGGTCACGCAGAAGGGCACGATGCCGCGGCGCCGCGCCTCGACGACGGCGACCCGGGTGTCCTCGATGCCGTAGCGGCCGTCGTAAAGATCGAGATCGTTCGGCTTGCCGTCCGACAGGATGAGCAGGATGCGCCTGGCGGCCGCCTGCGCGTCGAGCAGGCTGGTGGCGTGGCGGATCGCCGCGCCGAGACGGGTGTAGTAGCCGGGCTTGATCGCCATCACGCGGCCGCGCACGCGGTCATCGAAGCGCTGGCTGAAATCCTTCAGGCGGTGGAAGCGTACGTTGCCGCGCCTCACCGACGAAAAGCCGCACAGTGCGAAGCGGTCGCCGGTGGCGCTGAGCGCCTCGCCGAACAGCAGCAGCGAGTCGCGGATCACGTCGATCACGCGGGCCTCCGACGAGATCCACGCGTCGGTGGAGAGCGACAGATCCGCCAACGCCAGGCAGGCGAGATCGCGCTCGCGTTTTTCCAGCGACAGGTAGAGCTGGTCGGACGGATGGTGGCCGGTCGCCCGGTCGGTGGCGGCGCGTACCACCGCGTCGAGGTCCAGTTCGCTGCCATCGGTCTGTGCCTTGAGCCAGCGTCGACCAGGCTGCAGGGCGGCGAACTGCCGGTGCAGATGCCTGGCGGTACGGCGCAGATGCTCCGGCAGCGGGCCCGGCGCAGCGCGCGGATCTTCCGGCGAGGGCTGCAGCTCGGTCAGCCGCACATAGTCTTCACGCAGCAGGCCCTTGCGGTAATCCCATTCCGGCAGCGGAATGCCAGCGCCGAGCACCGCATCGTCTTCGGCGGCGGAGGGGAGGTCGAGGTCGAAGCGGATCTTGGATGCGATGCGTTCCTCGTCCCGAGACAGCGCCAGGCGGTCGAGGTTGGCCGCCGCATCGGCAGCATTGTCGTCCGGATCGTCGTCGCTGCTGCGCTTGACCTTGATGAACTCGGCAACCGACAGCAGGCTTTCGGCGCGAAAGATCATCAGCAGGCCGTGCTTGTCCTGCGGTGTTTCGACACGTTCCACGCGGTGCGCCTCGCGCGCCGTGTCGCGTTCGCCCGGCTTGCTGTTGCCGCCTTCGGCCGCGCCGCCGCCCGAAGTGCTGGCCGAGTCGCTGCCCTGCGCCCCGGTGAAGGCGCTCAGCCACAGCAGCACCGGCATCGCTGGAGGCGTGCCGGCAGGCACGGGCGGAAGCTGTGTAACGCTGCCGGGGTCTTGCAGGGCCTGGCGCAGGCTGCGCTCGCGGGCGGCTTCCGGCGGCGGCAGACGCTCGGGCGAGGGGCGCTGGGCCAGCGCTGCCTCGACCAGGCGCCTATACCGTGGCGTCAGCCCGGGCCAGCGGCGCAGCGCACGCAATGCAGCCTGCTGGTTGAGGCGGCACTCGGTGTCCGCGGGGTCGGCGGCAAGCTGCGAGAGCACCCCTGCGTTGGGCGATGGCTCTGCGTCTTCGTCGTCACCCGCTGCATGACTGGCTGCCAGCGCAGCCAGCCAGAGGTAGAGGTCGCGATTGAGCGCCGGCTCGGGAAATGCGTCGATCTCGGGCGGCAGGCGCAGCGTGGCGATGTCCATGCGGCCGCGCGCGATGCGTTCGTCGCTTCCGGCGATGCGCTGCAGCAGCTTGCGGCGAGCCCCATGGGTGTCGGCCGTTGCGGCGGCGACGCGGAGCCCCGGATCACCGCCGAGTGCGCGGAAGAACACGCTGGTCACGCGCTCGACGTCCTTCAGCCGCACTGCCGCCTTGGGGTGGTGACCACCCGCTGCGCGGGTGATCAAGCGGTGCCAGAGTTTGCCGACGACTTCTTCCATGGCTTCAGTGCTCCCGCCCGGCGCGGAAGCCGGCTTCGTTCTGGCGTGCGGCCTCGCCCGCGACCCAGCTCAACAGCGGCCCGTCAGGATTGTCGCTCTGGGTCTGGGCGCAGGCGTCGATGCATTGTGCGCACTGGGTGCAGGTGAACATGTGGCGCTTGATGTTGCGCGGAGTCAGTCGCATCGGACACACCGCATCGCATGCCGACTGTCTGTCGGGCAGGCAGGTCGCGCAATCAGGCGCCCGGCTGCGGCGGAAACCGACGACCATCGCCGACCTGTTGCCCATCCAGGCCAGGCTCTGGAACAGGCCGACAGCGCACACGTAGCGGCAGAAGAGGTGTCGCGCGAAGAGGAATTCGAGCGACAGCACGGTGGTTGCTGCCGTGAGAAAGATCGTCTGGTTGCGGCTCAGGGCGCCGTTGAAAAGGTTGGCATAGACTTCGAACGGTGGCAGCAGGTAGGTCAGGAACACGACCGCCCACAGGAAGGCGAAGCCCACTGCCGCAGGCACCACCACCAGCCACCAGCGCGCGTCGGAGCGTCGCGGGCTGCCGTCAGGCTGCCAAGGTGGGAGGGCCGTTTTTTCCCATACACTGGGTTTGCCGAAGGCGCGCACCATCAGCCTGTTGATCGTTTCCACCACCGAAAAGTGCGGGCACAGCCAGCCGCAATACAGCCGGCCCCACTTCCATGCGACCCACAGGAAGACCGCGGCGCCCGCGAGCAGAGGAAGGAACAGGCGCAGCACGACGTTGGCGCTGGCCTGCAGCGCACCGATGCGGCCGGCGAGAAAGTCGTCCAGCCCCAGGCGCCACTCCATGCCGAGCAGCCACGCATGGTTGGCCTCGAGGTCGTAGCGGAAGATGTCGAACACCGGGGCGATCACGAACAGCACGAAGAAGCCGATCTGGAACAGCAGGCGGCGTGACTGCAGGGACTTGGGCGCGACAGCATCGGCACGCGCGATCGGAATCACGCGTCGGTCGGCGCTGCGGTTCAACACGCCGCTCACCTCACAGATCCTCGCGCGGTCCGAGTACCGGATAGCGCCACTTGCGCCCGTTCATGGCACGCGACAGGCCGAGCATTCCGAGCAGGATCAGGGTCGAGTGCACGAAAGTGAAGTACATCACGCCGATTACCCACGACCAGGGATTGTGGAATCCCCCGAGCACGAAGATGGCGATGCTGAGGCTGACGAGCAGGATGCCGCCCCAGATGCAGGTCCATCCCGTCTGGCGCAGGTGATTGCGCACCAGCGGATCGGGGTGGTTCCGGTGCCTCACCCACAGCACGAGCAGCGCGAGGAAGGCGAGACCGGGCAACAGCATGAGGTTGATGAGGAACAGTGCCTCGGCCGCCACCGCCAGGGGGGGGCCGGCGAGGGCGGACTTGTTCGGGTCGACTTGCTCTTTGCTCATCGGGGCATGGCCGGTTTTGTCGCGCCGCGAGGGCGCTTATCGACCAAAGGTGGCCGTCACCACTTCCATCAGACCTTCGGCGACTTCGGGGTCGTCCGTCAGGCTTTCCACGATTGCAACCCGGCAGGCTGCAACGGGATCCATGCCATCCTTGATCAGCAGCGCGGCATAGATCAGCAGGCGGGTGCTGGCCGCTTCCTCTAGATCGCGGTCCTTCAGCGCGCGGAGGGCACCTGCGATGCCGACCAGGCGCCGCGCCAGGTCGGGCGCGCAGCCGGTCTCTCCGCACAGGATGGCCTCCTCGCGTGCAGCGGCAGGGAAGTCGAAGCGCAGGCTGACGAAGCGCTGGCGGGTCGACGGCTTCATCCCCTTGAGCAGGTTCTGGTAGCCGGGGTTGTACGATACGACCAGCATGAAGCTCGGCGGTGCCGCGAGCAGTTCGCCGGTGCGATCGATCGGCAGGATGCGGCGGTCGTCGGCCAGCGGATGCAGCACCACGGTGGTGTCCTTGCGCGCCTCGACCACCTCGTCCAGGTAGCAGATGCCCCCCTCGCGCACCGCGCGGGTGAGCGGACCGTCGCACCAGACGGTGCGCCCCTCGCCGATCAGGTGGCGACCGACGAGGTCGGCGGCGGTCAGGTCGTCGTGGCAGGCCACGGTGTAAAGCGGCAGGCCGAGGCGCGCCGCCATGTGCGCGACGAAACGGGTCTTGCCGCAGCCGGTCGGACCCTTGATAAGCAATGGGAGGCGGTTGCGCCATGCGTGCTCGAAGACGTCGACCTCGTCGGCGGCTGCCTGGTAGAACGGGACCTCGAGATTGGGCGTGTCGAGCTTCATCGTGAAATTCCTTTCCAGTATGCGAGGGCGATCACGGCCCATACCAGGATCATCCAGCCCAGCGTCAGCGCACGCCACAGTAGCGGCGCATGGCGCAGCGCCATGAAGTCGAGGATGATGACGCTGCCTTTCCAGAAGGACAGCACCGCCAGAACCAGGATGGTGAGGTGGCCGGCAACGTCGGCCGCGCCCAGCCCCCAGGTCAGCAGGGTGGCGGCGATCAGCAGCAGCCACAGGATGGTGGCTCGCCGCGGCGTGCCATGGACTTCGACGCTCATCGATGCGGCCCTCTCAGTTGATGACGTAGACCAGCGGAAACAGGATCAGCCATACGAGATCCACCATGTGCCAGTAGGCTGCGCCGGTTTCGATGCCGTTCATTTCGCCCGGGTGGTAACGCCCCTTGCGCGCACCGTTCCACAGCGCGAGCAGGATCACCAGGCCGAGGATGACGTGCATGAAGTGGAAGAAGGTGAGCGACAGATAGAACATGTGGAAGGGGCTGCTCGACAGGCTGACGCCATGCGCGAAAGCGGCCGAATATTCCGTCAGCTTCACTGAGATGAAGCCGAGCCCGCAGCAGATCGCCGCCAGCAGCCAGCGTGCGCTTTGCGCGGAGGCGGCGCGCTCGGCAGCCTGTACGGCGCGCACCACGAAGTAGCTCGCGGTGAGCAGCAGCATGGTGTTGAGCACCCCGGCACCGCGGTTCAGCGCCTGTTGTTCGGCGTTGAACAGTTCCAGGTTTTTTGCGCGGGTGAAGGCGTATGCGGCGAAAAAGACGCCGAAGGCAAGCAACTCGGCGAGGATGAAGAACCAGATGGCCAGGTCCCCGGCAAGCCGCGGGCCGGGTGCGGCGGTATTGCGTGCGTTTTCCATGGGTCGCAGTGTAGGTGCTTGCGAACCATTTTCACTTGATCGCGGTTAACTGAGGCCGGCGCGGCTTTCGGCACGGCCGGAGGCGGCTGCTGCCGCCCCCCTCGGGATTTCAGCGTGTGGCCTGCAGCCAGAAGCGGGCGACGTCGAGCATGCGGTTTGCGAATCCCCACTCGTTGTCGAACCAGACGACCAGATTCACCAGGCGAGGACCGATCATGCGTGTCTGGCCCCCATCGACGATGGCCGAATGGGCGTCATGGTTGAAGTCGATCGAGGCATGGGGCTCGTCCGACCAGGCGATCAGGCCGGCATAGGGGCCTGAAGCGGCGTTGCGCAGCAACTCATTGACGCGAGCCGTGCCGACGTCGCTGGCGAGCGACAGGACCATGTCGATGGCCGACACGTTGTGCGTCGGCACCCGGATCGCCTTTGCCTGCACGCGGCCGGCCAATGTCGGGAGCAGACGCTCTACGCCGCGGGCCAGACCGGTCGAGACCGGGATGATGGATTGCATTGCAGAGCGCGTGCGGCGCAGATCGGTATGGTGGTAGCCATCGATCAGCGGTTGATCGTTCATCACCGAATGCAGGGTGGTGAGCATCGCGTGCTCGATGCCGAGCTCTGCGTCGAGCAGCGCCAAGACCGGCACGACCGCATTCGTGGTGCACGATGCGTTGGACACCAGTCGCTCACGCCCGGTGAGCGACAGTTGGTTGATGCCGTGGACGATGGTCGCGTCCACGTCGGCTGCGCTGTTCGCCGGATGCGACAGCAGCAGGCGCGGGCAACCCGCGTCCATGAAGCGCATCAGGCTGCCACGTTCGCTGTATTGACCCGAACATTCCACCACCAGGTCGATGTCGTGGCTGTTCCAGTCCACTGCTTCAGGCTCGCTTGCGTGCGACACCGCGATGGCCTGGTCGTCGATCAGCAGATGGTCGTCGCCGGCTTCGACGCGGCCCGGGAAGCGGCCATGGGTGGAATCGAAGCGGGTCAGGTACGCAATGCTCGCGAGATCCGAGGGTTCGTTGATGGCGACGATGCGAAAGTCGCGCTGCAGCCCTGCCTCGTGCAGGGCCCGCAGGAAACAGCGTCCGATGCGGCCATAACCATTGATGGCCAGGCGGAAAGGGGCTACGGGGCGAAACGAGGAGTTCGGGTAAGAGTCGGATGCCTGCGACACGATAGGGGCGGATGGAAGCAAGGAAGACTGGATTCTAACGGCTGGGCGGATGCCCGTTAAAAAAAAGGGGGCGGCCGAAGGCCGCCCCAACCCCTTCCTCCGGTCGCCCGGGGGTACTACGCAGAACCCTTGGCTATCAGGCGTTTGCGCCCTTGGTTTCGCCCTTCACGAAGAAGCTCACGATGTAGAGCACCAGGCCGGTGAAGAACACCACGCCAGCCCATTCGCGCATCCAGTAGAACAGCGAGATCTGATCCTGGGTTGCCATGAAGGACATCGGCGTGTCCGACACGCGCTGCAGCCAGACCTGCAGGATGCCCGCAGCGGTCAGGAACAGCACGATGAACACCATCGCGACGGTCATCAGCCAGAAGCTCCACATCTCGACCACTTGCGAACGCTCGGAGTTGGCCGCGCGACCGCGCAGGATCGGCATCGCGTAGCTGATGACGGTCAGCACGACCATCACGTAGGCGCCGTAGAAGGCCATGTGGCCGTGCGCCGCCGTGATCTGGCTGCCGTGCGTGTAGAAGTTCACCGGAGCCAGGGTGTGCAGGAAGCCCCATACGCCTGCACCGAGGAAGGCCATCACGCCGGTACCGAGGGCCCACAGCACCGCAGCCTTGTTCGGATGCTCGCGACGGCGGCGGTTCACCATGTTGAAGGCGAAGACCGTCATGGCGAAGAAGGGCAGCGGTTCCAGGGCGGAGAAGATGGAGCCCCACCATTGCCAGTACTGCGGCGTGCCGATCCAGTAGTAGTGGTGGCCGGTACCGATCAGGCCGGTGACCAGGGCCAGCGTGATGATCACATACAGCCACTTCTCGATGACTTCACGGTCCACCCCGGTAACCTTGATCAGCACGTAGGCCAGCAGCGCCCCGAGGATCAGTTCCCATACGCCTTCCACCCAAAGGTGCACCACCCACCACCAGTAGAACTTGTCTTTCACCAGGTTGTGCGGGTTGTAGAAGGAGAACAGGAAGAAGATCGCCAGGCCCCACAGACCGACGATCAGCACCAGGCTGATGGAGGTCTTGCGGCCTTTCAGCAGGGTCATCGAGATGTTGAACAGGAAGCCCAGCGCGACGATGACGATGCCGATCTTGGTGATCAACGGCTGCTCGAGGAACTCCCGGCCCATCGTTTCGAGGATGTCGTTCCCGGTCAGCTTTGCCAGCGTGGCATACGGTAGCGCCAGGTAGCCGACAATGGTGAGTGCGCCCGCGATCAGGAAGATCCAGAACAGCACCAGCGCCAGCTTGGGGCTGTAAAGCTCGGTTTCGGTTTCCTCGGGAATCAGGTAGTAGGCCGATCCCATGAAGCCGAACAGCAGCCACACGATGAGCAGGTTGGTATGCACCATCCGTGCGATGTTGAACGGCAGGGCGGGGAACAGGAAATCCCCGATCACGTATTGCAGACCCATGATCAGCCCGAACAGGATCTGCCCAACGAAAAGTCCGATCGCCGCTATGAAGTAGGGCTTGGCGACCGCTTGTGATTTGTATTGCATGACGTGTTCCTCTTGTCGTCTCACACTTTTGCTAGGTCGGCCTTCGACTCAGCCCTCGATGTTGGGCGGCCAGTTGGCGGCGTTGATTTCCGACGAGTACTTCAGGAATGCGACCAGATTGTCCAGTTCCTCATTGGTGAGATTGAACTGCGGCATCTGGCGGCGGCCAGGCGCGCCCGTCGGCTGCGACTGGATCCAGGCCTTGATGAACTCGGGGCCGCGGCGCTTGTAGACGTTACCGAGCTCGGGCGCGAAGTAGGCGCCTTCTCCCAGCAGGGTGTGGCAGCCGATGCAGTTGCGTGTTTCCCAGACCTTCTTGCCCGCGATGACCTGGGGCGTGAGATTGGCCGAGTTGTCGAGCTTGGGCAGCGTCTTGTTGGTGTCGAAGGTCAGCGCGAGAAGTAGCAGGAAGAAGAAGACTGTCCCGCCATAGAAGATGTTGCGCGCCATGGATTTGGTGAATATGCCGCTCATGGAGAGATCCTCATCGTTGGTCTGGTTTTGTCCGCAAAGGTGATGGAAGGGGGGGCGCGTCCTGTGCAGCGGGTCCTGGACGCAGGCCGATACTAGGTTTCGGCCCTCTGCATGCACCATGATTTGAATCAAGATTCACTGGAGCCCGAAAATGCTCACGTCGCTATGCCGACCGTGATGTTTTTCACGTCATGCAAATGGGTTTTGGTGAGAGACTTCGCAGGTATCGACTCGCAGGGGGTTCGTTCCCCCCGGTGGACCATGGGACAACGTTTGAAACCTCACGAAGAATTCCACTTCGGCCGCGAATACCGTGGAGATATCTACGCGCTGGCAGACGACGCATCCGAACTGCGCCGGCTGGGCATCGAACTGGGTAGATTCAATGCGGACTGGGCCTGCTTCGAGGATTGTCGCTTGTCGTTGCTGGCGATGGAGGGACTCACTGCCCTTGGTGGAAAGTACCTGACCGACCTGAGCCCGACCGTGCCGGCTCGCTACAACTGAAGCGGCCCGAGCGGCTGCATTGCCGCGGTAATGAATGAACGAGGCCCCGCCAGCAGGATGCTGACGGGGCCTCGTTCATTCCGGACGGCTACGGCGAGGTGCTCAGAAGGCTTGGCCGGCGGGGTCGGCGAGCCGTCTCACCAGGACGACGCCGCCCCTGCGAAACAGCGTCTCGTAACCTGCCTCGGGCAGGCGGTCGATGCGCGTGATCGCCAGTTCCCCGGGCGCTGGCGGTCGTTGCGGTGTGACTGCGCCGCGATACACGCTGATGCTCGGCGCGTCGAAGCGCCACGCGACCACGGTGCCACCCAGCGCACGCGCGGCCAGCGCGGCTTCCTTCACCGGGCCCTGCAGCAGCGTTCCCGCCCAGGGCGACACCGCCGAGGTGAGGACGGCCATGCAGATCACTGCGCCGATCGACAAGCGCGACCAGATCGAGCTTTTCAGCTTGGTGGCGACGCCGAGCCACACCAGCAGTGCCCCGATCGTCACCACGTAGTAGATGGGTGTGGTGATCGACTGCGCCTCGGCGAGCTGAGCGCGGTAATACGCATTGCCGGCCGAGCCCTGCGAAAGCAGTTGGGCGACGAGTGGCAGCGCGACGAAAGCGGCCAGCAGCAGGGTCGGCGGCAGCAGGTGCAGCCAGCGCTGCCGCAGGGCGTCACGATGCGCCGCCACCAGCAGGAACAGAGGCGTGGCGCCGTACAGCACGTAGTGGGGCAGCTTGGTACCGGAGAGCGAGAAGAACACCACCACGAAGCCGGCCCACAGCCACAGGAATCGCCGTACGGCGGTCGAGGCATCGTCACGCACATGGCGCAGCGCGGAGAAGAGCGGCGTCGTCCACGGCAGCAGCAGCAGCGGCACCGCCACCACATAGTAGAAGAGGCTGCCCGAGTGGCCTTCGAGCGAGCCGGTAAAGCGCTTCACGTTGTGCTTGAGGATGAAACCGTCGATGAAGGCCTGGCCGTGGATGCTCAAGGCGGCGGCGTACCACGGCACGACGAGCACCGCGAGGATGAGCCAGCCCAGCGGGTCGAACACCGAACGCAGCCAGCGGCGCCATTCCAGGCGGCTCGCGCAGTAGAGAAAGGTGACGGCGCCGGGCACGATGAGGGCGATCGGACCCTTGGTCAGCACGCCGAGCCCGATCCATACATAGCTGCGCAGCAGGGGGCCCCGACGATCCGTTTCGAGGTGCCGCCAGGCGTCGAACAGGGCGAGGGCGAGCAGCATGTTGAGCAGCGCGTCGGCCGTCGCTGCGCGGCCGATCGCCAGCGGGCCGATGGCCGTCGCCGCCACGGTGAGCGCCGCGAGAGCGGCGTCGGGGCCGAAGCGCTCGCGCGCGAAGTGCCACGTCGCGTAGCTCCAGATCGTCGCCGCCAGCGCCGAGGGCAGGCGGAAAACCCATTCGGTGGCCCCGAAAGCCATGAAGGGCAGAGCCTGCAGCCAGTAGATCAGGATCGGCTTGTCGAAGCGGTGCTCGCCGTTGAGATAGGTGGACAGGAAATCGCCGCGCTCGAACATCTCGCGCGTTGCTTCTGAAAACGCGCCCTCGTCGACATCGAACAGCGGCGTCGCTCCCAGCATCAGGAAGAAGCTCGCCAGTGGCAGCACGAGGATCAGCAGGGTGAGCGCCGGATGGCGCTGTGTCTGGCCGCCCATCACGCGCCGGGCCGGTGCCAGCCTGCGTCTTCGGGCAGTGCATCTCGTTCGCGCGCCACATAGGCCCGGGAGCTGCCGGACTCGTAGTAGACGCGCGCCAGCAGCTCCGCCAGCACGCCGGAGGTCACCATCTGCACGCCCGCAATGAGCATGAAGAAACCGGCGAACAGCAGCGGACGGGTGCCGATCGATTCGCCGAGGAAGATCTTCACACCGGCGAGGTAGGCCAGGATCAGCGTGCCGATCGCGCCCAGGCCGATGCCGATGCCGCCGAAGAAATGGCCGGGGCGCGTGCGGAAGCGCATGAAGAAGTACACGAAGATCAGGTCGAGCACGACGCGGAAGGTGCGCGAGATGCCGTATTTCGATTCGCCGAACACGCGCGCGTGGTGGGTGACGACTTCCTGCGCGATGCGGCGCGGCGTGGTCACGGTCGCCAGCCAGGCCGGGATGAAGCGGTGCATCTCGCCGTACAGGCGCACGTTCTTGATCGCGCTGGCGCGGAATACCTTCAGGCTGCAGCCGTAGTCCTTCAGGTGCACCCCGGTCATGCGTGCGATCAGGCGGTTGGCGATGCGCGACGGGACCTTGCGTAGCAGCAAGCCGTCCTGGCGGTCCTTGCGCCAGCCGGCGACCAGGTCCAGGTCTTCGGTCAGCAGACGATAGGCCATGCGCGGGATGTCGATCGGATCGTTCTGCAGGTCGCCGTCCATCGTCACGATCACGCTGCCGCGCGCGGCGTCCAGGCCGGCCTGCATCGCAGCCGTCTGCTTGAAGTTGCGCATCAGCTCGACGACGCGCACATGCGGGCCAAAGACCTTTGCGCAGCGCTCCAGCTCGGCGGGCGTCGCGTCCGAGCTGCCGTCATCGACCAGCACCACCTCCCACGGCCACGGGTAGGGCCCCAGCGCAAGGTGGATGCGGTCGAGCAGCGGTTCGACGTTTTCGGCCTCGTTGTACATCGGTACGACGACCGACAGCGTGTGTTCCGGCAGTCCTTCGGGAATCTGAGGTTCTGCGGGCGGAAGCGGGGATCGGGTTTGCAGGTTCATGAATGCGGTGCAGTGCTCGAGGATTCGTTGGAGGGCGGGGGGGACCCGCTTGGAGTTGCGGCTCTGGGCGCGGCGATCAGCAGCGCCGCCAGCGCGCCAGCCGCCAGCGCGCAGCCGATGACGAAGAGGTGGAGAGCGAGGGCGGCGCGCAGGCCCTCCTCGAACCCGATACCTGAGGGCAGCAAGGCGGCCGCGGCCCCGGCCTCGTAGGTTCCGAAGCCGGCCACGCCCTGGATCGGCAGGATGGCGGCCAGTTCGGCGCCGAGTGCGCCGGCAGCGCCGGTGCCCAGCGATGCGCCGAGGACCGCCGCCAGCAGCAGGGATTGGGCCGCGAGCTTCACCGACCAGTTCGCGACGGTCCACAGCCAGCCGAAGCGCGCATGCCGGGTCGAATCGGCAAAGGCGTCGCGCAGCTTGCCCAGCTTGGCGGCCAAGGCGCCACGCTCCGCCCAGTCGTGCCGTGCGCGCGCCCAGCGCGGTAGCGCGAGCGCAAACAGGATCAGGCCAAGGGCACCTGCGGCGCGCAGCGCAAGTGGCACGCCTGGCCAGACGGCGGCGGCGACGATGCCGACCACCAGCGCGTCCTGCAGGCGGAACCAGAACAGCGAAGCGACGGCGCGCGCCACCGGCGTGCCGAACGTCTGGCGCAGCAGCAGCGGGAAAGCCGCCTCGCCACCGCGAAACGGCACCACGTTAACCATTGCGTTATGGATCAGCACGATGCGCAGGCAAGCGGCAAAGTGCCCGCGGGCGTCGCTGCGGAATTCGTCGAACACGCGCAGCGCGCGCAGGACATAGCTTGCGGCAAAGCCGAGCCCGGCGAGCGCCAACACCGAAGCCGGCAGGTGCACGAAGCTCTCCGCCAGCGCCCGCCAGTGGCCGTTGCTGGCGAGCCATGCGAGCAGCGCGATGCTCAGTGCGACGGCGAGCAGACGCTTCATCACCGTACGGCACCCGCCAGCGAGTGTCGCGCGCGCCCATCGTGCCTCGCCCGCAGAAGCGGGCTGCGCGCCGGGTGCGCGGGCATACGCGCGGTCCTGCAGGGGGAGAAGGGGCTTGACGCCATCAATTCGGAAGGCCCAGGAAAAAGTTGCTCATTTTACCTGATCGACCATTCCTGCGCCGGATTCGGGTCATTCGCCCAAGGGCTTGGGCGGCGCGGGGTCTGGCGCGGTCAGCGTCGCCACGCGGCTTCCCCGAGGATGTAAGTGGCGTGGATGGCGCGGTCGTCACCCAGCGTCATGAACACGAACAGGCGCTCGGCCAGCGTCGCGCACTGCGCCGTGCGGCGGGCGATCAGCGGCGTGGCCGCGGGGTCGAGCACGACGAAATCCGCCTCGCGGCCGGGGGCGAGGCTGCCGATGCACGCGTCCCGGTATAGGCTGCGGGCACCACCCAGCGTGGCAAGATAGAAGGCCTCTTCCGCGCCGAGCTTCTGGCCCTGCAACTGCAGGACCTTGTATGCCTCGCCCAGGGTCTGCAGCATCGACAGGCTGGTTCCCGCACCGACATCGGTGCCCATACCGACGCGCACGCCGTGCTCGCGAGCGCGCGCGAGGTCGAAAAGGCCGGAGCCGAGAAAGAGGTTCGAGGTGGGGCAGAAGCTGATCGCTGCGCCAGCCGCGGCCATGCGGGCGCGGTCCTCGTCGTCGATCCAGATGCAGTGCGCCAGCAAGCTGCGCGGCCCGAGCTGGCCGAAGCGTGCGAACACGTCCAGGTAGCTGCGCACGCCGGGATGCATTCGCGCGATCCAGGCCACTTCCTCGCGGTTTTCGGCGAGGTGGGACTGCAGGTAAAGGCCGGGGAATTCCGCGAACAGCCTTCCGGCCGCCTCCATCTGCGCCGCGGACGAGGTGGCGGGGAAGCGCGGAGTCACGGCGTAGTCGAGGCGGTCGCGGCCGTGCCAGCGTTCGATCAGGGCGCGCGTCTCGGTCTCGCCGGTGCCGCCCAGGTCGCAGAGGTCGTCGGGGCAATGCCGGTCCATCAGTACCTTGCCGGTGATCATGCGCATGCGCCGGCGCCGGGCGGCGGCGAAAAGGGCATCGGCTGATCCGGGATGCACCGTCGCGAAAGCCAGCGCAGTCGTCGTGCCGTTGCGCAGCAGTTCGTCGCAGAAGAAGTCCGCCGAGGCCTGTGCATACTCCTGATCGGCAAAGCGCGCTTCGGCAGGGAAGGTGTATTTCTCCAGCCAGCTCAGCAACTGCTCGCCCGGGCTGGCGATGACGTCGAGCTGGGCGTAATGGACATGGGTGTCGATGAACCCGGGCAGGATCAGCTTGTCGCGATGATCATCCACCGCGACTCCGGCTGGCAGTTGCGGCAGCAGTTCGGCAGATGGTCCGACCGCATCGACCAGGCCGTTGCGTATCAGCATCAGGCCATCGGGAAAATGCGCCTGGGCTCCGGCGCCGGCGACAGCAGGATCGTCGGTGAAATACAGGATCTCGCCGCGTACAGCGCGCAGGGGCGGCGGATCGGGCGGCGGGGAGTGTGCTTTGGTCAAGGCTGACGTTCCGGGAATCGGGTTTGCGCTCGCAGGCGAAGCAATTGTGCCGCAATCGCCACCGCGATCACCTCCGGCTCTTTGCCGCGGATGCCATCGACGCCGATAGGGCAGACAAGCCGCGACAGCGCCGCCTCGCCGTGGCCACGCAGACGCAGTTGATGTTCGAAGCGCTTTCGCTTGGTACGCGAGCCGATCAGCCCCAGGAAGCGGAAGTCGCCGCGGCGCAGCCAGGCATGGACGATCTCCAGGTCCAGCGCATGGCTGTGCGTCATGACCACGGCGGCGCATTCTGGGGGCAGCGTAGCGACCTCCGCTTCCGGTGCGTCGCTGACGACGCGGCGCATTGCTGTCTCCGACTCGGGGGAGAAGGCGGCTTCGCGGCTGTCGATCCAGGTCAGCGACACGGGGAGGCGGACGAGCAGCGTGGCGAGTGCCCGTCCAACGTGGCCGGCACCGAAGAGTGCCACCGGCAGGCGCTCGATCCCCGCAAAGGCACAGGGCGGAAGATGCGCGCCGAGCAGGGTGCGCCAGTCCGCACCGATGGCTTGCGCGGCACGGGCCCCGGCGACCCAGTCTGCCCGCGACGGCAGCACGACATCGAACGCGAGCATCATCTCGCCGCCACAGCACTGGCCCAGGCGCGCGCCCAGCGGCATGCGCTCGAGCTGCCGGGAAGGTGCCTCGCGGTCCGTTGCGCCTTGCAGCAGGGCGCGGGCACGTTCGATCGCACACAGCTCGAGCCGGCCTCCGCCTATGCTGCCGGCGATTGTCCCGGCGTCAACCAGCATGGATGCGCCCGTCTCGCGCGGTGTGGAGCCGCGTGTTGCCACGACCGTGACCCACACCGCGGGCCGGCCTTCCGCGACGGTGGTGGCGAGCTTGTCGAGCAGGGCGATGCCGTTCATGCGTCCATGGAGGATGTTGGTGGGGGCGGTGCGTGCGAGGCTGCGCCGGGCGACGTGCGGCCGCATGCGTCGCGGGTGCGCAGTTCGGTGATGCTGCGCAGGATTTCCTCCGCCGTGGCGGGCGCATCGAGCTGCGGCGCAAACCGGTGATCGGCCACTGCGGCGATCGCGTCCTTGATCGCGTGCCAGACCGAGAGCGCCAGCATCAGCGGCGGTTCGCCCGTAGCTTTGGACCGGAATACCGTGTCGGAGGTGTTTTCGCCGTGCGGCCAAATCCGCACGCGGAAGTCCGCCGGCAGATCCGAGATGGCCGGAATCTTGTAGGTCGAGGGCGCATGTGTCAGCAGGCGGCCGGAGTCGTCCCAGCGCAGCTCTTCCATCGTCAGCCAACCCAGGCCCTGCATGAAGCCGCCTTCGATCTGGCCCAGGTCGAGCGCCGGGTTGAGCGAGCGCCCGGCGTCGTGCAGCAGGTCGGCACGTAGCACCCGCGCCTCGCCGGTGAGGGTGTCGACCGCCACCTCGGCGCAGGCGGCGCCATAGGCGAAGTAGTAGAAGGGATGGCCGGTGAAGCTGGCGCGGTCGAAGTGGATGTCGGGCGTGCGGTAGAAACCGGTTGCCGACAGCGACACGCGCGCCTTCCAGGCAGCCCGCACCAGCTCGGCGAAGCGCTGCACGTGCGCGCCGATGACGACCTCGCCGCGGCGGAACTGCACCTCGTGCTGCGGGATGCGGTACTGCTGCGCGGCGAAGCGGGCCAGGCGTTCCTTGATCTTCCGTGCCGCCTGTTGCGCCGCCTTGCCATTGAGGTCGGTTCCGCTGGAGGCTGCGGTGGCCGAGGCGTTGGGCACTTTGGAAGTGTCGGCGGCGCTGACGCGGATGCGGTCGAGATCGATCTGCAACTCGTCGGCGACCACCTGCGCCACCTTGGTGTACAAGCCCTGGCCCATTTCGGTGCCGCCGTGGTTCAGCAGCACGGTGCCGTCCTTGTAGACCTGGAGCAGGGCGCCGGCCTGGTTAAGGTGGGTGGTGGTGAATGAGATGCCGAATTTCACCGGCGTGAGTGCCAGGCCGCGCTTGACGACCGCACTGGCGGCATTCCACGCCGTGATGCCCGCGCGGCGTGCGCGATAGTCGCAATCGGCCTCCAGCGAGTCCAGCAACTGCGGAAGGATGTTGTCGGCGATGCGCTGGCCGTAGGGCGTGACATCGCGCTCGCCAATGCCGTAAAGGTTGCGCTTGCGCACGTCGAGCGGATCCACGTGCAACGCGCGGGCGATGGCGTCCATCACTTCCTCGATGCCGAACATGCCCTGCGGCCCGCCGAAACCGCGGAACGCGGTGTTGGAGACGGTGTGGGTACGCAGCCGCAGTGAGTCGACCGCGACTTCGGGCAGGTAATACGCATTGTCGGCGTGGAACAGCGCGCGATCGGCGATCGCGCCGCTGAGGTCGGTGGAGTGTCCGGCGCGCATCGCATGGCGCATGCGCAGTCCGAGGATCCGGCCTTCGGCGTCGAAGCCCGCTTCGTAGTCGATGCGAAAGTCGTGGCGCTTGCCGGTCATGATCATGTCGGTGTCGCGGTCCAGCCGCAGCTTCACCGGCCGGCCGGTATGCCGCGCCGCGATCGCCGCCAGCGCGGCGATCTGTCCGGGCTGGCTTTCCTTGCCACCGAAGCCGCCGCCCATGCGCCGGCAGTCCACGACCACATCCTTGGCGTCGACGCCCAGCGCCTTCGCCACCTGCAACTGGACTTCGCCCGGATGCTGGGTGGCCGAGTGCACATGCATGGTGCCGTCGTCGCCGGGAATCGCCAGTGCGATCTGGCCTTCGAGGTAGAAGTGGTCCTGGCCGCCGCAGCGCACCGAACCGCTCAGCCGGCGCGGCGCGCGGGCGATGGCGGAATCCGGCTCGCCGCGGTGCATGCGCACGTCGGGCAGCACGCGGCTGCCGGCGGTCAGCGCGTCGTCGATGGTCAACAAGGCCGGCAGGGGGTCGCACTCGGCGCGGCTGAGGCGCGCGGCGCGGCGGGCCGCGTCGACCGACGTCGCCACGACGAGACAGAAGGGCTGGCCGTGGAAGCGGATCTCGCCGTCGGCGAGGATGGGATCGTCGTCGACCACGGGCCCGAAATCGTTGCTGCCAGGAATATCCGCTGCAGTCAGCACCGCGACCACGCCGGGGAAGTCGCGTGCCGCCTCGAGATCGATTGCCGCCAGGCGCGCGTGGGCGTGTGGTGCGAGTGCCAGCGCTGCGTGCAGCGTGCCGCGCGGCTCGGGCAGATCGTCCGTGTAATGCGCAGTGCCCGTCACGTGCAGTACGGCGGATTCGTGCGGCAGCGGCAGGCCGCTGGCGTTCTCCGTGCCGTTTCCTTGCTCGCGCGGCGGCGTGCTGGCGGAGTGCGCTTCGGTGCGCGGGCAAATCGGGGACGGTGCGGCGTCATCGAGGCCGCACACCGAGCGGTGCAGGCGCGCCAGCAGGTTTCGTGCTACCGCCAGGCGGTAGCCGGCGCTGGCACGCACATCGCTGATCGGGCTGAAATCTCCTGCGATCGCCGCCTGCGCTGCGGCGATTGCGACGTCGTCGAACGGGCGGTCGAGCAGCGCGTGCTCGGCCTGCATGGCGCGCTGCGGCGTCGCTGCCATGCCGCCGAAGGCAAGTCGTGCCGAGCGCACCATGCCGTCGGAGATCGTCAGCGCAAAGCCGCCGCAAACGGTGGCGATGTCCTGATCATGGCGCCGGGAAACTTTCCAGGTGCGGAAATGCCGGCCATCCGGTGCCTGGCCCGCAATGCGTGCGCTGGACACCGCGCCCGCCCCTCGCAGCGGTATGCGCACCGCCTGCACGATCTCGCCGGTGGCGAGGCGCGGGAGGTTGCGGTCAACCGGGTAGAAATCCTCCAGCGCCACCTCGCGGCTGGCACCCCTGCGCCTGAGAAGCAGCCTTGCACCGAGCGCGATCAGCGCCGGCATGGAATCGCCGATCGGGCTGCCGTTGGCGATGTTTCCGCACAGCGTGCCGGCGTTGCGGATGGGCCGCGAGCCGAAGCGGCGGTGGAGATCAGCGGCTTCCGGGTAATGCCGAGTCAGCTCGCGAAAGGCGTCATCGAGTGACACGGCGGCGCCGATCTCGAGGGTGCCCTCGTCGATGCTGATCGTGGCCAATTCGGGTACCTGCATCAGGTCGAGCAATCGCGGCAGGGTACGGAGCTGCTTGGTGATCCACAGACCGACATCGGTGCCGCCAGCCAGCAGGGTGGCCTCCGGCATGGCGGCGACGAGCGTGTCGAACTCGGCGAGGCTTCGTGGTGCTGCGTATGCGCCCGATGCGTGCGCCACCTGCAGGCTGCCTTGCGCGGCGATCGCCGTGAGCCGCGCGATCAGCGCCGCTTCGCCAGCCTCGGCCTGCGGATGCCAGGCGGGCGGCGGCAGCAAGCCTGTTGCCGGTGGTGCGTCGAGCGCGTACATGCGTCGGGCTGCGGCGACGATCGGGCGGTAGCCGGTGCAGCGGCACAGGTTGCCGGACAACGCATCGGCAATCGCGCGCTCATCGGCTGCGGGTTCGGTCTGCAGCAGGGCGGCGAGCGACATCACGAAACCGGGCGTGCAGAAGCCGCACTGCGAGCCATGGCAGTCGACCATCGCACGCTGCGCAGGGTGAAGCCGCGTCGCTTCCGACAGGGATTCGATCGTGAATACCGCCTTGCCGTGCAGCGTCGGCAGCAACTGCAGGCAGGCGTTGAGCGATCGCCAGCGCAGGCGGCCAGTGCGCACATCGGCGACGAGGACGGTGCACGCGCCGCAGTCGCCTTCCGCGCAGCCTTCCTTGGTGCCGGTCAGGCCGGCCTCCTCACGCAGCCAGTTCAGCAGCGTGGTGGTGGGGGCCAGGCCGGCGACGACCACGTCGCGGCCATTGAGGATGAAGTGGATGCGGTCGGTCGTCACGCGCGTCAGCCTCCGATGGCATTCGCCTCGGGCGCGAGCGTGGCTCAATGGATCGGAACGACGCCCGGCCTTTCATGCAGCATAGCGCGTCGGCGCGGTCGCCGCAGCGCGGCGATCTGGCCGAAGACGGTTCAGGCGTGCGTCGTGGCCCGCACGCATTCGCGCACGAGGCCAGGCCCGCGATAGACCAGGCCGCTGTAGAGCTGCACCAGCGCCGCGCCCGCCTCGAGTTTGGCGCGCGCGCCGCGGCCGTCGAGCACGCCGCCGACGGCGATGATCGGAAGTTCGCCCGCAAGCGCCGAGGCGAGCTGGCGCACGACTGCGGTGGAGGCCTCGAACACGGGGGCGCCCGACAAGCCACCGGTCTGTTCGGCGAATCGCACGCCCTGCACCTTGTCGCGCGCGATCGTGGTGTTGGTCGCGATCACCCCGTCGATGCGGTGGCGGCGCAGGGCGTCGGCGATGTTGATGACCTGCGCCGGCTCCAGGTCGGGCGCGATCTTGAGCGTGAGCGGCACGTAGCGGCCATGCACGTCGGCCAGTCGCGTCTGTGCCGCCTTCAGCCTGCCGAGCAGCTCGTCCAGTTCGGATTCGCCCTGCAACTGGCGCAGGTTCTTGGTGTTGGGCGACGAAATGTTGACGGCGACGTAGCTCGCCAGCGGGTAAACCTTGTCCAGGCAGGCGAGGTAATCGTCGGCGGCGCGTTCGATCGGGGTGTCGAAGTTCTTGCCGATGTTGATGCCCAGGATGCCCTTGAACCGTGCCGCCTTGACGTTGGCGACCAGCACGTCCACGCCGTGGTTGTTGAAGCCCATGCGGTTGATGATGCCGCGCACTTCCGGCAGGCGGAACATGCGGGGGCGTGGGTTGCCCGGCTGCGGGCGCGGTGTGATCGTGCCGATTTCCAGAAAGCCGAAGCCGAGCTGCGCGAGGCCGTCGATGGCTTCGCCGTTCTTGTCGAGCCCGGCGGCAAGGCCGATGCGGTTGGGGAAGCGCAGGCCCATCACGTCGACCGGTTCGCCAGGCGCAGGCTGTGCTGCGGGCAGCAGGCGACCCGCAGCATTCAGCATGCCGATGGTGAAATTGTGGGCGGTTTCCGGGTCGAGCGAAAACAGGAAGGGGCGGACGATGTCGTAGAGCATGGGCCGATTGTAGCGATTCGGCCGCTTTTTGTGCGATGCACTACGACGATGTTCGTGGTGCCCGCACTGCGTCCGGCGCCGCCTCCAGCGTCACCCACTCGCCGTTGCGGTAGCGCTCCAGCGGGCGGAAGCGGATCTTGTAGGCCATTTTGGGGCTTTCCTCGATCCAGTAGCCCAGGTAGAGGTGGGGCAGCCCCAGGCGGCGGCAGGTCTCGATCTGCCACAGGATGCCGTAGGTGCCGTAGGCTGCGCGCGGCACGTCGGGATCGTAGAACGTATAGACGCTGGAGAGCCCGTCGTCGAGGCGGTCGATCACGCTCACCATGCGCAGCGTGTCACCTTCGCGAAACTCCACCAGCCGGGTTTCGACGTGGCTCTGCAGCAGGAAATGCGTGTACTGCTCGCGGTTGTCGAGATCCATTCCGCCTCCCGGATGCCGGGCGGCCTGGTAGCGCTGATACAGCGCATAGTGCTCTTCGGAGAACATGAGCGGGTGCTCGAATGGCTGCAGGCCTTCGTGCTGTGCCCAGGCGCGGCGCTGGCTGCGCGCCGGGCTGAAGCGCTCGACCGGGATGCGCACAGGCACGCAGGCATTGCAGTCGTCGCAATGCGGACGGTAGGTGAAGACACCACTGCGGCGGAAGCCGCGACGCACCAGTTCGCTGTAGAGGGTGGTGTCGATCAGGTGGCCAGGCGTTGCCACCTGCGATCGCGCGCTACGGTCGGGCAGGTAAGAGCAGGCGTACGGAGCCGTCGCATAGAACTGGATCAGCGCGTAAGGATAGTCCTTCTGCATCGTGCAATCCCTGCCATAAGCGATCCTGTGTCAGTCCCACGCCAATGCCGCAATTGCGTCACTCGTCCACTTGCACGGCGGCGCGCCCTCCCGTGTCCAGCGTGCGAGGCATGCCGAGAAGTCGGCGCGCGAAATTTCCCGCGCGCCCAGCGACTGAAGGTGGGCGGTGGTCATCTGGCAGTCGATGACCGCATAGTCGCTCAGCTCCAGCAAGCGCGCCAAGTGCGCCAGCGCCACCTTGGAGGCATCCGTCACACGCGCGAACATCGATTCACCAAAGAAGACCCGGCCCACCGCCATGCCATAGAGGCCGCCCACCAACTCGCCAGCCTGCCAGCATTCGACACTGTGAGCGTAGCCCAGTTCATGCATCACGCCATACGCCGCCTGCATGGCGGTGGTGATCCAGGTGCCGGCGCTGCCGCTGCGCGGCGCGGCGCAGCCGGCCACTACCTCGGCGAAGGCAGTGTCGAGGCGAACTTCGAATTCGCCTCGGCGCAGGCGTTTGCGCAGCGAGCGGCTGATGCGGATGTCGCCCGGCAACAGCACCAGGCGGGGGGCCGGGCTCCACCACAGGATGGGTTCGCCGTCGCTGAACCAGGGAAAGATGCCGTGCCGGTAAGCTTCGAGCAGCCAGTGCGGGCTGAGCTCGCCACCCGCGGCGAGCAGGCCGTTGGGTTTGGCAAGCGCGCAGTCGACAGGCGGAAATGCCGGCCGTCCTGCAAGCCAGGGGATCATGCCGCAAACCGGACCGCGACTTCGCGTGCGCGCGGTGCCTCGTTGCGGAAAGCCACCACATGGTCGACGTCGAGGCGGATGCCGATGCGCTCGCCGATGCAGTGGTTGTGGTGGCTGGGCACCAGCGAAAGTACCTTCGCGCCGCTTGCCAGACGCAGCGTGTACAGGATGTCGGCGCCGCGGAAGGCCTTGTGCGCCACCTGTGCCTTCAGCGGGCTGCAGTCGTCATGCACGATGTCGTCGGGGCGCAGCAGAACGTCGACGCGGCAGCTCTTCCCGCATTGGGCGCAGCCCGCGCTGCACTCGAGCGGAGTGGCGCTGCTGAGCGTGCCCAGTTCGACCTCGACCTGATGCTCGCTCAGCACCACGCCCGGCAGGAACACGCCCTGGCCGATGAAGTCGGCCACGAAGCGGCTGGCCGGGCGGTGATAAAGGTTGTAGGGCGTGTCCCATTGCTGGATGCAGCCCTGGTTCATGATGCCGATCTCGTCGGCCACGGCGAAGGCCTCGTGCTGGTCGTGCGTCACCAGGATGGCGGTGGTGTCGGTCGCCTTGATGATCTCGCGCACTTCCAGCGACAGCCGTTCGCGCAGTTCCACGTCGAGGTTGGAGAAAGGTTCGTCCAGCAGCAGCAGGCTGGGGCGCGGCGCCAGCGCGCGGGCGAGCGCGACGCGTTGTTGCTGCCCGCCCGACATTTCGTGCGGGTACTTGCGGCCGTGCTCGGCCAGCCCGACGAGGGCGAGCAGTTCCCCGACGCGCTCGCGGCGTGCAGATGCACGCTCTCCGCGCAGGCCGAAAGCGACGTTCTCGGCCACCGTCAGATGGGGGAACAGCGCGTAGTCCTGGAACACCATGCCGATGCGCCGCCGCTCTGGCGGCAGGTGAACGCCAGCCCCGCTGACGATGGCGCCGTCGAGCCGGATCTTGCCGCCGGCAAGTGGTTCGAAGCCGGCGATGCATCGCAGTACCGTCGTCTTGCCGCAGCCCGACGGGCCCAGCAGGCAGCCGATCTGCCCCTTTTCAAGCTGCAGGGAAAGCCGGTGCACGACCTGATGGCTGCCAAAGGCGAGGTCGATGTCGATAAGTTCGAGATGGGACATGGTTTGCAACGAGCGACGTGCGGGCGTGGCGCCGGACGTAAAGTTTCACGATTATTGCATCGGGGCACGCCAAATGCGATCAATTATAATTTGCCTCACAAAGACGGCGCAGTGGCGCCGCGCAAGAACCAACGACAACGGAATCAGGATGAAATCCATGGGTGGGCCGGGACTGCTTGGGCGCCTCGGCCAGGGTGGCGTCGCGCTCACTGCGACGGCGACGATCATTGCCTTGCTGATCGCGGCGCCGGTGCTGTCTGTCGCCTCCAACATTTTCGTCGGCGGCACCGGCGCGACCTGGGGGCACCTCGTCGACACCGTCCTCGGTGAGTTCGTGCTCAACACCATCGTGCTGTGCATCGGCGTCGGCCTGGGTGTGGGCTCGATCGGGGTGACCTGCGCATGGCTGACGACGATGCTCGATTTTCCCGGGCGTCGCTTCTTCGAATGGGCGCTGGTGCTGCCGATGGCGGTGCCCGCGTACGTGATGGCCTATGTCTATACGGACTTCCTGCAGTTCGTCGGCCCGGTGCAGACAGCCCTGCGCGAGACCTTCGGCTGGCGCGCCGGCCAGTACTGGTTTCCGGATGTCCGCACCGTCGGCGGCGCGGTGGCGATGTTCATGTTCGTCCTCTATCCCTACTGCTACATGCTTGCACGTGCAGCCTTCCTCGAGCGCGCGGGCGGCATGCTGGAAGCGGGGCGTTCGCTCGGGCTGGGGCCCTGGCGTTGCTTCTTTCGCGTGTCGCTGCCTCTCGCGCGCCCGGCCGTGGTGGCCGGCGTCGCACTCGCCCTGATGGAAACACTGGCCGACTTCGGCACCGTGTCGTACTTCGGCGTGCAGACGTTCACCACAGGCATCTACCGTGCGTGGTTTTCCCTCGGTGACCGCATCGCGGCCGCGCAGCTGTCGGCCCTGCTGCTGGGCTGCGTGGTGGTTGTGCTGGCGCTGGAGCGTGCCACGCGCGGGCGCGCGCGCTTCCATAACACGTCGCGTCACCAGGCTGCGCCGCGGCGTCTGCGGCTTTCACTCGGCTGGGGGCTGCTGGCCGCCTTCGCCTGCGCGATGCCACTGCTGCTGGGTTTCCTGCTGCCGGCCGGCCTGTTGTTGAAGATGGCGGTGACCGAGGGCGACGCGCAGTTCGGCGAGCGCTTCCTGCATCTGGCGCGCAATAGCTTCCTGCTGGCGGCGCTGGCCGCGGCACTGGCGGTGACGCTCGCGCTGGTGCTGGCCTATGCTGCGCGGCTGGCACGCTCGCGCCTGCCCCAGCTGCTCAACCGCGTCGTGGCGCTGGGCTACGCGGTGCCCGGTTCGGTGATCGCGGTCGGCGTGCTGATCCCGCTGACCCGGATCGACGCGCAACTGGCGCAGTGGTGGCAGGTGGCGTTCGGGGTCAATCCCGGGCTGCTCGTCACCGGTGGCATCGCCGCACTGGTGTATGCCTACCTGGCACGCTTCCTGACGGTGGCGCTGCAGGCGGTGGAAGGCAGCCTGGCCAAGATCACGCTCAGCATGGACGATGCCTCGCGCAGCCTCGGGCTGGGACGATGGGAGACGCTGCGGCGGGTGCATGTGCCGTTGCTGCGCGGCACCTTGCTCACTGCGGCGCTGCTCGTGTTCGTGGATGTGATGAAGGAGTTGCCGGCCACCCTGGTCATCCGCCCGTTCAACTTCGACACCCTGGCGACGCAGGCGCATACGCTTGCGGCGGATGAGCGCCTCGCCGAGGCTTCGACTGCCGCGCTCACCATCGTCGTGGTCGGCCTGCTACCGATGTTCGCGATCTCGCGCCAGATCGCTCACAGTCGCCGGCGCTGAGGCCGATGCAGGGTGGCTTGCGAGCAGGGCAGCGGGACGGCCGACCCTGGTCACATGGCCGGAATCAACGGAATCCGGCGCGGTCGAAAATGCGCTGCGCTTCAGCCACCGTTTTGGCGAGGTCGCCGATCGGCAGAGTGTCGGCCTTGAAGGGGCCGAGGCGGGTGAGGGCCGGGTTGTCGACCTTGACGCCCGACACCACCGGCCATTCGTTGTTGCCGTCAGCGAAATAGGCCTGGGCCTTGTCCGACGCAAGGTATTCGAGGAACTTCACTGCGGCTTCCTTGTGCGGGGCATTCTTGAGCATCCCGGCGCCGGAAATGTTGATGTGAGTCCCCCAGCTCTGCTGGTTGGGCCACACCGCCTTGATGCGGGCGCCGATGGCCTGGTCCTCGCGCTTGTCCGAGTTCAGCAGCCGGGCGAGATAGTAGCTGTTGACGAGCGCCACGGCGCATTCGCCTGCGGCAACAGCCTTGATCTGATCGGTGTCGCCACCCTTCGGTGCGCGCGCGAAGTTGGAGACGAGGCCGCGGGCCCACTCCTCGGTTCTGGCCGCGCCGTCATGCTGGATCAGCGCGGCGCCGAGCGACAGGTTGTACGGGTGGCTGCCCGAACGCACGCAGACCTTGCCCTTCAGCGCCGGATCGGCCAATTGCTCGTACGTCTGCACCTGCTCGGCCCTGACGAGTTCAGCGTTGTAGACGATCAGGCGTGCGCGGGTGGAGTAGGAAAACCAGTCATTCGTGCGCAGGTGGGCCGGGATGCGTTCTTCCAGCACTCTGGATTTCACCGGGGCGAAGATCCCGAGCTCATCCGCCTTCGACAGGCGCGACGCATCGACGGTGATGAATACATCCGCCGGACTGTTGGCGCCTTCGTTGCGGATGCGTTCGAGGAGTTCGTCCTCCTTGGCCTCGATGCGGTTGATCTTGATGCCGGTCTGCTTGGTGAAGTCCGAGTACAGCGCTTCGTCGGTCTGATAGTGGCGGGCCGAGTAAAGGTTCAGTTCGGTATCGGCAGCGTGGGCGTGGGGCGCGCCGGCGGCAAACGCGGCAAGCATCGTCGGGAGGATCAACTTCTTGAACATCATGCGTCAGCCTCGGGAACGTGGAGAAGTGGTGCGATATTAACGAGACGGATTCGCAGTTGCAAATGATTCGTATCTAGATAAAATAATAACGCGAATTATTCTCAATAACCGGGAAAGTACATGAATGCGCTCATCGTCGGCGCCGATCGCCTGGGCAACATCCCCGACGTACTCGGGACTTTCGGCATTCGCGTCGCTGCCCACGTCAGCGGACGCGACAGCAGTCACCAGCGACGCGGCGCGTCCTTGCCGTCCGGAATCCAGATCGTCATTCTGTTCACCGATTTCATCGGGCATAACGTGATGCAGCGCTTTCGCGACGCGGCAACGCGGGAGAAGGTCACCGTGGTGTGCTGCCGGCGCTCGGTGTGTGCGCTGCAGCAGGCGCTGGGCCGCTGCCTGCCCGAGTGTTGTCGGTACTGCGGGAACGCGTGCGAAGCGAGACGGGTTTGAAGGTCGGCGGTGCCGGGCAGCGCGCCGGGGCGGAGCTCGGTGGCGGCGGGCGCCGCAAGCAGGGGAAGCGAAAGGACGCCGATCAACGCGCCAGCATCATGCCGGCCGGGGTCGCATCGTTGTCGTCGACAATGCGGCGCGCACCATTGAAGCGGGTTGCCCAATAACTGTTGCCCAGGCTCTCGATGCGCACCTTGCCGCCGCTGGACGGAGCATGCACAAACTGGCCGTCGCCGAGGTAGATGCCAACGTGGGAGAAGGCGCGGCGCATGGTGTTGAAGAACACCAGATCGCCGGGCTTGAGCTCCTGGCGGCTGATGTTTTCGCCCATCCTCGACATTTCCGTCGCCGTGCGCGGCAGATCGAGGCCGATCGCATTGCGGAACACGTTCAGGACCAGGCCGCTGCAGTCGAGGCCGGTTTCGGGCGAGGTACCGCCGAAGCGGTAGCGGATGCCCAGGTAGCCCATTGCCTGGTTCACCAGTTCTCCGGCAGCCTGCGTGTAGCGCTCGAACGCACGTGCTTCCCTATTCGACTCGGGGGTCTGGTCGGCAGCGATGACCGCGTTGGTGGCGGACAGGCTCAGCAGCAGGGTTAGAAGAATGGGCCGAAAATGCATTCGGCGGAATATACGCAGGTCGGCCAGGCTTGTAAACCTTCCAGTTTCACGACCTGGTGACTGTCGTCGGACGGCGGTGGGGTGGCGCGGCAAGCCTCGCTCCGGCTTGATCCGCCCGCTTGCGGGAGGGCTCAGGCCTTGCGCCGGTACTGGCGGTAGGCGCGCTCGAGTTCCATCAGCGCGCGCGGTGAAGTGGCCGCCTGAGCCAGTGCGCGCGCCTGCGCGGCGAGGAACAGTTGGGCGATCACCCAGCCATCGCCCAGCGCATGGTGACGCTGGAAGGTCTCGATGCCGAAGGATTCCATCCATTCGGCCAGCCGAACCGGGTTGCCGTGGCGTTCCGGGAACAGTGCCGGCATGAGGAAATACAGATCGATGACCTTCGCGTCCAGGCCGATGCCCAGCCGCTCGTCGATCAGCGGCTCCAGCATGCCGAGGTTGAACGCCGCATTGAACACGATCAGCGGGTCCTTGCGTGCGAACGCCAGCAGGCCGGACAGGGCCGACGAAGTGGCGCCGTCCAGCGGCGCATAGTAGCTGTCGGACGGTGCGACCAACCCGCCGTCGATGGCGATCGCGCCCACCGCGAGCAGGCGGTCGCGGTCCAGATCCAGGCCGGTGGCCTCGGTGTTCACGACGACATAGCGCGCCTCGAAGTGGGCGCGCGACAGATCCGCATCGGGCAGGGCCTGCCAGTGCGCGAGCGTTTCGGCAATGCCGGGTTCGAGCGCGTCGCCTTCTGCCCGCCCGCCGATGAATCGCGAGATCCAGTTCATGGGGTCAGAGCTGATAGTCGAGCTTGAGGCGCAATTGCAGCTTGCGCGCCTGGCGGAAAGCTTCCTTGAGGATGCGCCGGTCCAGCTCGTTCAGCGCGTCCGGGTCGATACGGTTGTCGCCGTCGGCATCGTGCTCGGTCTCGAGGTGCTGCGAGCGCAGTCGCAGAAGCTGAATGAAATGGAAGCCGTCGATGATCGCGGAAATTTCCTCCGCCGAGACGCCCATCTTGCCGCTGGCCTGGCGCAGCCGCTGCACGGTGCTGCTCGAATCGATGCCGGTGCGCAACGCGACGATGCGTGCCGCATCGACGAAGATGCGCGCGCCGCACTTCTTGAGATCGATCGTGCCGTCGTCTTCGAGGACGAAGTCGCGGATGCGACCCAGCGGTGGCGCGACCTGCAGCGCATTGGCGGCCATCATGCGCAGGAAGTTGCTGCTGGTGCGCGAAAGCTTGTTGAGCCACGTCCGCAGTTGGTCACCCAGGCGTTCGTTGCCGTAGACCACGCGGAAATCGAAGAAGATCGAGGCGTTGAGCAGCGCCTGTGGGTCCGGCTCGCGGATCCAGTCGCCGAAGCGCTCCTTCCATTCGTCCAGGGTCAGGCAGAGGTCGGGATTGCTCGCCATGATGTTGCCCTTGCACAGCGGAAAGCCGCAGGCCGCGAGGTTCTGGTTCACCTCGCGGGCGAAGGCGATCAGCCGCTTGCGCACGGCCTCGCCGTCCTGCAACTCGGGGCAGCGCCAGACGATCCCGTTGTCCTGGTCGGTGGACAGGGTCTGCTCGTGCCTTCCCTCGGAACCGAACGCAAACCAGCCGAAGTCGATGCCGACGAGGTCGTGGTGATCCTGGGCGAGCTCGATGATGCGGCGGGTCAGGGCATCGTTCAGGGCCGAGATGAACTGCGTCAATTGCTCGGCGCCGATGCCCTGTGCGATCAGGTTCAGCGCGAGCTGGCGGATGTCGCGGCTTGCGTGCTGCAGGGCCCCGACATCGGTCGCATTCTCGATGCCGGCGCGGATCTGGCGCAGGCTGATGCGTTGCAGCGAAAACAGGTCACGCTCCGAGATCACGCCCTTGAGGCGGCCGTTCGGGTCGACCACCAGCAGGTGCCGCACGCCGTGCGTGGCCATCTCGAGCGCGGCGTCGTAGGCCGATGCGGCGGCCGGCAACTGGTGCGGGTTGGCCGTCATGATCTCGTCGATCGGCCGCTCGAGATCGAAGCCTGCCAGCACGATGCGCGGCAGCACGTCGCTCTGCGTCAGGATGCCGAGCGGGCGCTTCTCGGTGTCGGTGACCACCATGCAGCCGATGCGAAACTCGTTCATCTTTTCCAGCGCGGCGCGGGTACGCGTGTCCGGGGTGACGCAGACCGGCTCGTGCTTGATCAACTGGCCGAGCTGCGTCGTCATCGTCTGCTGCTCGGCGGCCCGTTGCGAGAAGGTCGTCTGCAACTGCTGGCGCGACTGGTTGAGCAGGCTGGCGATGTACTGGGTGCAGAACAGGTGGAACACCGGGCTGAGCTGCATCAGGTGCAGGAATTCGTCGGCCGTGATCTGGAAGCAGAACGAGTCCTCCACCGCCACGTAGGCGTTGGTCGAAGGCCGTTGCGCCGAGATGGCGCCGATCGGGAAGCACTCGCCCGGCCCCAGGGTCAGGCTGGCGTACTCGGTGACGACCGCCGCGCCGGTCTGTCGCGCCTGCACCTTGCCGCGCTGGATGATGTAGAAGTGGCGCGACGGACCCATCTCCGGTGTCAGGATCTCGCTGCCGCGGGGGTGGAAGCCGAGCACGGCATGCTGCGCCAGATAGGCCAGCGCCGCCGGCTCCATGCGGTCGAAGGGCGAGAAGTGGCGGAGAAAGTCGGTGCTGGCTCCAACCAGCAATTGTTGCGCGGCAGCGGTGCTCATGGGGGAGGGATCGGCAGGCAATGTCGCGATTATAGGCGCGAGCCGCACCTTGGTGCGGCGCTCGCTCAGAGCACCTCGGCGGCGTGGTCGGCCAGGCGCGAACGCTCGCCCCGCTGCAGCGTGATGTGGCCCGAGTGCTCCCACCCCTTGAAGCGGTCGACCGCAAACGTCAGGCCTGACGAACCCTCGGTGAGGTAGGGTGTGTCGATCTGCGCGATGTTGCCCATGCACACCACCTTGGTGCCCGGCCCGGCGCGCGTGATCAGGGTCTTCATCTGCTTGGGCGTCAGGTTCTGCGCTTCGTCGATGATCAGGTACTTGTTCAGGAAGGTACGCCCGCGCATGAAGTTCAGGCTCTTGATCTTGATGCGGCTGCGGATCAGGTCGCGGGTGGCGGCACGGCCCCAGTCTCCGCCTTCGCCGGCGGTGCCGTTGAGGACGTCGAGGTTGTCTTCCAGCGCGCCCATCCACGGCGCCATCTTCTCTTCCTCGGTGCCGGGCAGGAAGCCGATGTCCTCACCCACCGGCACCGTCACCCGGGTCATGATGATCTCGGCGTAGCGCTTGGATTCCAGCACCTGGGTGAGGCCCGCCGCCAGCGTCAGCAGCGTCTTGCCGGTGCCGGCCTGGCCGAGCAGGCTGACGAAGTCGATCTCGGGGTTCATCAGCAGGTTGAGGGCGAAGTTCTGCTCGCGGTTGCGCGCGGTGATGCCCCACACGTTGTTCTTGTGGTGGCTGTAGTCGACCAGCGTCTCGAGCACCACGCTGCGGCCGTCCTTCTCCTTCACCCAGGCCTGCAGAGGGTTGTCGCCGTCCTGGAAGACGAATTCGTTGATCGTCAGCTCGGGGGCCAGCGGGCCGGACAGCCGGTAGTAGGTACGCCCGTCCTCCTTCCACGACTGCATGTTGCGCGCGTGGGCTTCCCAGAAGTCGGGCGCCAGCTCGCGTGTCCCGGTGTAGAGGAGGTCGGTGTCCTCGAGGACCTTGTCGTTGAAGTAGTCCTGCGCGGCGAGGCCCAGCGCGCGGGCCTTGATGCGCATGTTGATGTCCTTGGACACCAGGATCACCGGTCGCTCCGGCTGCTTGCCGGCGAGGTACATCACCACCGCGAGGATCTGGTTGTCGCCGCGGCCGCTGGGGAACGCCTGCGGCAGGCGGACGTCGATCGCCTCGGTCTGCAGGAAGAGCTTGCCGGTGCCCTGGCCGCGCGACGGCCCGTCGAGATCGATGCCTTGCTCGATGCGGTCGGCCGCGGCACTGACGATCTCGTCCAGCATGCGGCTCGCCTGGCGTGCGTTGCGCGCCACTTCGCTCATGCCCTTCTTGTTATGGTCGAGCTCCTCCAGCGTCATCATCGGCACGTAGAGATCGTGTTCCTCGAAGCGATAAAGGCTGGTGGGGTCGTGCATCAGTACGTTGGTGTCGAGCACGAAGAGCTTGCGTGCGGACTCGCCCTTGGTGGGGCGGGGGCGGCTGGCGGGTTTGCGTTCGGGGGGCATGATGGGCCTATGCGGACGAGGCGGCGGAGTCGTTGAATGTGTGTAGCGGAGCGGGCTCGGTGCGAGCCGTGGCAACCGCAGCGCGGAGGCTGCGGCTGACGCGTCTACAGCGATTGCACGAAGGCGAGTACTTCCTCGGCGTGGCCGGGCACCTTCACGCCACGCCACTCGCGCGCGATGCGGCCTTCCGCGTCGATGACGAAGGTGCTGCGCTCCACGCCGCGCACCTGTTTGCCGTACATGTTCTTCATCTTCATGACCGCGTACGCCTCACAGGCGACCTCGTCGGCATCGGAGATCAGTTCGAAGGGCAGTTCCAGCTTCGACTTGAAGTTCTCGTGGCTCTTGATGCTGTCGCGGCTGATGCCGAAGACATCGCATCCGGCGGCGGCGAACGCGGCGTGGTGGGCGCCGAAATCCTTCGTCTCGTTGGTGCACCCGGGCGTGTTGTCCTTCGGGTAGAAGTACAGCACCACTTTGCGGCCGCGCAGGGCGCTCGGCGAAACGGTCTGGCCGGCCGTGGCCGGAAGGCTGAAATCGGGGGCAAGCGGGGCGCTCATGTCGTCTCCTGGGGCGGACGGGGTTTTCGCCTCAGGGTAGCGGAGCCGTGTTTCGCTGACAATCGCGTTACGGTGATCTTTCCGGCCGATTGCAGCGATTGCCGCGGGCCCTTCAGGCCGGGGTGTCGAACAGCAGCGCTGCGGCAACCGACCTGCCTTCACCGACGAGGATGTTGTAGGTCCGGCAGGCGGCGGCCAGATCCATGACCTCGAAGCCGATGCGGGCCTCGATCAGCGGACGCAGCAGGGCGGGGGAGGGAAAGCGCTGACGGCTGCCGGTGCCGATGAGGACGATTTCCATGCCCAGGTCGCGTGCGGCGGCGAAGTCGTCCGCGGTCAGCCCGGCGTAGCCGCCGGGCGCCCAGCCGCTGACGATGCCGGTGGCGGTGAGCAGCAGGTTGCCGTCGTGTCGCACCTTGTTGATCATGACGTGGTCGGCGCCGTAGCCGGTCACGATGTTGGTGCTGCCGTTGTTGTCCAGATGGAGCTTCATGATGTGGGAGGCGTCCTTGTTTCGGGGCGTGCGCGACTTCCGCGGCGCCCGGAGCGTACCGGCCACTGGCGGGCACGCAGGCAAATTGCCGCAGTGCGGCAGCGCGGCTAAGATAGCAATTTTTCCCTTTGGCGGTGCAATCTTGCGCATCGCCAGCCCATCGACCTCAGGACGGCAGACATGAAAGCGGTGAAGAATCTGGAACTCGCGACGGTACCCAAGGAATCGGCAGCCAAGGCCGAGGCCGCCGCCGCCCGTCCGGTGCGCAAGTCCGCCAAGCTGGCCGAGGTCTGCTACGACATTCGCGGTCCGGTGCTCACGCGCGCCAAGCAGATGGAGGACGAGGGCCACAAGATCATCAAGCTCAACATCGGCAACCTCGCCTCCTTCGGCTTCGACGCGCCCGAGGAAATCCAGATGGACATGATCCGCAACCTGCCGAATTCGGCCGGCTATTCGGAGTCCAAGGGCATTTTCTCGGCGCGCAAGGCGGTGATGCACTACACGCAGCAGAAGGGCATCAAGGGCGTTACCATCGAGGACATCTACATCGGCAACGGCGTGTCCGAGCTGATCGTGATGGCGATGAACGCGCTGCTCGACGCGGGCGACGAAGTGCTCGTGCCTGCGCCCGACTATCCGCTGTGGACAGCGGCGGTGAGCCTGTCCGGCGGCCGGCCGGTGCATTACGCGTGCGACGAGAACAAGGGCTGGATGCCGGACCTCGACGACATGCGCGCAAAGATCACGGCCAACACCCGCGCCATCGTCATCATCAACCCCAACAACCCGACCGGTGCGCTCTATCCCGACGAGGTGCTGCAGGAGATCGTCGATATCGCGCGCGAGCACGACCTCATCATTTACGCCGACGAGGTCTACGACAAGGTCCTGTACGAGGGGGCGAAGCACACCTCGATGGGGGCGCTGTCGGGCGACGTGCTGACCATCCTCTTCAACGGCCTGTCGAAGAACTACCGCTCGTGCGGTTATCGCGCCGGGTGGATGGTGGTGTGCGGTGACAAGCGACGCGCCACCGATTACATCGAAGGTCTCAACATGCTGGCGTCGATGCGACTGTGCGCCAACGTGCCGGGGCAATACGCGATCCAGACCGCGCTCGGCGGCTACCAGAGCATCGACGACCTGGTGGCCGAGGGCGGGCGCCTGCGCCGCCAGCGCGACCTGGCCCACCAGCTCATCACCGCGATCCCGGGCGTGAGTTGCGTGAAGCCCCAGGCGGCGCTGTACATGTTCCCGCGACTGGACCCCAAGATCTACCCGATCGAGGACGACCAGGCCTTCATCGCCGAACTGCTGGAGGCCGAGCGTGTGCTGCTGGTGCAGGGCTCGGGCTTCAACTGGCCGCACCCCGACCACTTCCGCCTCGTCTTCCTGCCGCACGAGGGCGACCTGCGCGACGCCATCGGCCGCCTCGCGCGTTTCCTGGAAGGCTACCGCAAGCGCCACGGCACCTGAGTTCCGCAGCGGCGCGGGGGCCAGGCCCTGGCCGCCCCCACCCGACACCTCACTCCTAACTGCACACTAAGCCTATGAAACCCATCAACGTTGGCCTGCTCGGCATCGGCACCGTCGGCGGCGGTACCTTCACCGTCCTCAAGCGCAATGCGGAGGAAATTTCCCGTCGTGCCGGGCGTCCGATCACCATCACGGCCGTGGCGGACAAGAACCTCGACCTTGCCCGCAGCGTGACCGGCGGCGGCGTGCGGCTGACGGACGACGCCTTCTCGGTGGTGGCCGACCCCGAAGTGGACATCGTCGTCGAGCTCATCGGCGGCTACGGCGTCGCGAAGGAGCTGGTGCTGAAGGCGATCGAGAACGGCAAGCACGTCGTCACCGCCAACAAGGCGCTGCTGGCCGTGCATGGCAACGAGATCTTCGGCGCCGCGCAGAAGAAGGGCGTGATGGTGGCCTTCGAGGCGGCGGTGGCGGGCGGCATTCCGATCATCAAGGCACTGCGCGAAGGTCTTACCGCCAACCGCATCGAATGGCTGGCCGGCATCATCAACGGCACCACCAACTTCATCTTGTCGGAGATGCGCGACAGGGGCCTGTCCTTCGCCGAGGTGCTGAAGGAAGCGCAGGCGCTGGGGTACGCCGAGGCCGATCCCACCTTCGACATCGAGGGCATCGATGCCGCGCACAAGGCGACGATCATGAGCGCGATCGCCTTCGGCATCCCGATGCAGTTCGACAAGGCCTATATCGAGGGCATCACCAGGCTGGACGCCATCGACATCGTCTATGCCGAGCAACTCGGCTACCGTATCAAGCTGCTGGGCATCGCGCGCCGCCGCGAACAGGGTGTGGAGCTGCGCGTGCATCCGACGCTGATCCCCGCCAAGCGCCTGATCGCCAACGTCGAGGGCGCGATGAATGCCGTGCTGGTGCAGGGCGACGCCGTCGGCGCCACGCTGTATTACGGCAAGGGGGCAGGTGCCGAGCCGACCGCTTCGGCCGTCATCGCCGACCTCGTCGACGTGACCCGCCTGCACACGTCCGACCCCGAGCACCGCGTGCCGCATCTGGCCTTCCAGCCCGACCAGGTCAGGGATGTGCCGGTGCTGCCGATCGAGGAGGTCATCACCTCCTACTATCTGCGCATGCGCGTCGACGACAAGCCGGGCGTGCTTGCCGACATCACCCGCATCCTCGCGGACAGCGGCATCTCGATCGAGGCGCTGCTGCAGAAGGAAGCGGCCGAAGGCGAGTCGCAAACCGACATCATCATGCTCACCCACCAGGTCGTGGAGCGCAACGCCAACGCCGCCATTGCACGGATCGAGGCGCTGCCGGTCGTTTCCGGCAAGGTGACGAAGCTGCGCATGGAGTCGCTCTGAACGCCGGGCGCCGGCACTTATCGAATCGGACTCGCCGGCCATGATCTGCTACCGGCACATGATTGCCGCTCCCACGGGAGCGGCTTTTTTCTGCCTTCACGGGGGAGGGCGCCGATGTCTTTCCCGCTGCCTCCCCGTCTGATCCTGTTCGGCGCTTTCGATCGCCACAACTTGGGCGACCTGCTGTTGGCGCACTGCGCCGCGGCCGCCTGTGGCGCTCGCGAGCCGATCTTCGCCGGGCTGGCGGCGCGTGATCTGCGTGCTTGGGGCGGGCACAGGGTGTGCCGCCTGGCCGACATCGTTTCCGCACACGGAGGGGAGCCGGCCGAGCTGGTTCACGTGGGTGGCGAGGTCCTTACCACGACGGCCTGGGAGGCCGCGGTCATGCTGCAGGCGCCGCGAGATGCGCAACGCGTGATCGCGCAGTTCGATCGTGACCCGACAGGGCGGCGGGCGTGGGCCGCGCGCTGCCTCGGCACGGCGCGCCAACTGCCGTACGTGTTCGGTCCGCCCGATCTGCCCGCGGCCTGGGCAAGCCGCTTCGTCGCGGCGGGAGGCGTGGCTGTCGGCGATCTTCCCATTGCGGCTGCGGACGAACTGCGCGATGCGCTGGGCACGGCGGAGGCGGTGTCGGTGCGGGATCGCACGACGCAGGCAGCACTTGCCGGAATCGGCGTGCGGGCCTCGCTGCTGCAGGATCCAGCAGCGCAGACCCCGACCCTGTGCGGCGACCGCATTGAGGCAAGGCTGGCCGACGAGGGCTTTGCCTGCCTGCGCCGGCGACAGCCGCGCTGGCTCGCTCTGCAACTGGCTGCCGCCTGGGGTGACGATGTCACGCTCGCCCTTGTGGCGCAGGCGGCTATCGCCGAGGCGCGCGCCCGCGATGCCGGCATCGTGTTGTTCTGCGCCGGCCTCGCGCCGTGGCATGACGATCCGGCGGTACTGGAACGCCTGCTGTCGCAGATCCGGCGCCTTGCTCCGGAACTGGCGGTGGAGCGCTTTACGTCCGCCCACCTGTTCGATCTCTGCGCCTTGCTCGCCGGCAGTTGCTTCTACCTCGGTACGAGCCTGCATGGCTGGATCGTCGCCACGAGTTTCGGGGTACCCGCACGTTGCCTGGTCGACAAGGCCGATGACAAGGCTGCAGCCTATATCGAGACCTGGCCCGGTCCGGCGGGCAGCGGATGGCTGGCGCGAACGGCCGTCCCTCAGGCATTCAACAAAGGAGCAGCAGAATGACCCCCTTCGTTGCCACCATCGATCAGATCTTCGTCGGCGACCTGCGGCCTCTCGAGCCCGAAGGGCAGATCTCCGGCATCTTCAAGCGTCCCGTGCGGGGCGCCGTGCAGCTCACGGTCGAAGGGCTGGCCGGCGATCATCAGGGCGACCGTCGGCATCATGGCGGCGCTCAGAAGGCGCTGCACCATTTTCCCGCCGAGCACTATGCCGCCTTCGTTCGGCGCTGGCCTCAGCTTGGCGACCTGCTGTGTCCCGGCACGTTGGGCGAGAACCTGAGCACGCACGGCATGACCGAACGGCAGGTATGCATCGGCGACATCTTCGGCTTCGGCACCGCGCGCATCCAGGTGAGCCAGCCACGGCAGCCGTGCTGGAAGATCAGCCACCGGCTCGGTGTGGAGGAGGCTTCACTTTTTGTTGCGCAACAAGGTTTGACCGGCTGGTACTACCGGGTGTTGGATGCGGGAACCGTGCAGGCGGGCGACGTGCTCGAACTGCTCGAGCGGCCGGCGCCGGAACTCAGCCTGGCCCGTTATTGGCAGGTGATCAACGCGCATCGGCCGAACGCGGAACTCCTGCGCCAGATCGCCGCCGCGCCGGGGCTGGCGCCGGACAAGGCGGCACGGCTGAATGAGCGGGCGGACTGGCTGCAGGCCGACGGGGGTAATTCCACCCGTTGATGGAAACTCCCGGCTAGGCCGGATGCAACCGATATGCTGAAAGGAAATTCGTCGATGAAGAAGCTGGGAAAGATCGCATTGCGTGTGCTTGTGCCGGGTCTGTTGACGCTCACCGCGGCGAGCGCAGCGCATGCGGCGGACATCCGTCCGGGTCTGTGGGAATTTCGTTCCACGCGCATGAACCTGGCGGGCCTGCCCGACCTGTCGCCGCAGATGGCGCAACTGCAGCAGCACCTCAAGAACCTTCCGGCCGATACGCGCCGCCTGCTGGAACAGCAGATGGCCTCGCGCGGCGTCACCCTCGGCAGCGACGGCACGGTGCGTAGCTGCATCACGCCCGAGCAGGCGAAGCAGGACAACCTCTATTCGGGCAAGGCCGAGGGCAATTGCGTGCTCACCGACGTGGTCAAGGGTCGCGGCACGGTGCGAGGCAGGCTGAACTGCACGCAGCCCAAGGGAAGCGGGGACTTCGAAGCCAGCATCGCTTCTCCGGAAGCGTTCACCACGCGGGTCAATGTCCGCTCCGATCGCGGCGACATGCAGATGGAGACGGAGGCGCGCTGGATCGGCGAGCACTGCCCGGCGCCGCAGGCAGCCGCACGCTGATACCGGGCAAAGGCAATTCCGGATTGACAGATCGTCGGCCGCCGGCGCACTGTTTGCGGGCCCCGCGGGTACGGGGCGCCCCGCATGCCGCATGCAAAAAAAACGACGAGGAGATGCGCAATGTCCGACAACAGCCCGCACATCGCCCAGAAAGCGCCCTATGCCGTGGAAGTGGAAGGCGGCAAGCAGTATTTCTGGTGCGCCTGTGGCCGCAGCAAGAGCCAGCCTTTCTGTGACGGCTCGCACAAGGGCACGGGCTTCAGCCCAGTAGGATTCACGCCGGAAACGAGCGGGACGGTGTTCCTTTGTGGCTGCAAGCACACCGCCAACCCGCCCTATTGCGACGGTTCGCACAAGAAGCTCTGAACGGCCCCACTTTCAGGAGGAGAGCATGTCAGACCACGTCTACAAGAAGGTCGAGATCGTCGGCTCGTCGAAGATCGGCATCGATGATGCCATCCGCAACGCGGTCGAGACGGCGGCGCAGTCCATACGCCACATCGACTGGTTCGAGGTCGTCGACACCCGCGGCCATGTCATCGATGGCAAGGTCTCGCATTTCCAGGTCACCCTCAAGATCGGTTTCCGGCTCGAGCTCGACTGAGCACGCAAGCCGTCGCAGCGCAGAGGGGAGGGCGGCCAGCGATGTGGCCGCCCTCTTGCCTTCAGCTCTGAAGTGCGCGAGGTTCGGCGGATTCGTCGAGGATGACGACGTGCAGATAGCGCGGGCCGTGCGCGCCGAGGACCAGGCTGCCCTCGATGTCGGTGGTGCCGCTGGCGCCGGTGATGATGTTGACGTTGCGCGGCGGGCGCTGGCCGGCAGTTGCTGCGGCGTAGTCGTCGAGGTAGGCTAGCACCGTGCTGGCGCGCACCATCACCAGGTGGTGCAGCGGCAGGAAGTTGGCCAGGATCGGCGTCTCGGCGTCCGAATGGAAGACCAGCGAACCCGTCTCGGCGATGCCCCAGCGCGCGAAGCCCACCGCCAGGGTCTCGTCGGGCGCCACCCGGTCGTGCAGCTCGAAGCCTGACCAGTCGAGCGCTTGCAGCACCGCCGCCGGCTGCAGGGCGATTGCCGTGGGCAGGCCGCGCGCCTCGAGATAACGCGCAACCGCAGCAGGCAGTTCGCTCGCGTCGGCGATGCGCTCGGCGGTGGCGGCGACTTTCGGCGTGACGAGGCGGGCGATGAAGGCCTCCACCAGGTCATCGGCGAGCAGGTCCGGCCGGATCGCGGTGAGCTCCTCCAGCAGCGCGTCAGCGTCGCGTCGGACCGTGGCTGCGTTCGCGCGGTTCGAGCCGAGGGTGCCCCGCACCGCTTCGATAATCTCGTCGCGTGAGCTCATCGCCCTTTCTCCTGATCCTTGTACATCGCCATGAAGCTGCGCCCAGCCGGCGCGGGAAAGTCACGATGGGCCGTCCACGCGGCCAGGCCGGGCATGCCCTGCACCGTTCCGCCACGGCTGAAAAGGCGCATGACGCGGATCGCGATCGCCGTCGCCATGCGGTAGAGTCCGGGCCGCAAGGCGAAGAAGGTGTGCATGCCGAGGCCGAAACGTACCGAAGCCGGCTCCAGCCCCTCGCGCCAGGAGCGGTCGCGCCAGCCGCGCAGCAGGGTGGGCAGCGGGATCGCGACCGGGCACACTTCCTGGCACTTGCCGTTCATCGTGCAGGCATGCGGCAGGTCGCGGGACTTCTCCAGTCCGTCGAACACCGGCGTGAGTACTGCGCCCATCGGTCCCGGATAGGTGCCTCCATAGACGTGGCCGCCCAACTGGCGGAAGACCACGCAATGGTTCATGCAGGCGCCACAGCGGATGCAGCGCAGCATCTCCTTCAA